>CAXYUC010000025.1:0-35314 GCA_964292075.1 uncultured Mycolicibacter sp. | reverse complement strand
CCTGTTTGGCGATGCCGAGCATGGCGTTTTCCGAGGTAGCGTAGACCTTGACGGCCATGACGATGGGCAAGGACACGGCGGCGCCGGCGGCACCGGTAGCCATACCGGCCCCGGCCACCTTGTCGATACCGTTGGCTGCCCCGCGGGTGCCGCCGGTCCCGCCGTTTCCTCCGGCCGCGGAGAAAAGCTGACTCAGCAGCGACAACGGGCCAGCAGAACGTAGCGGGCTGCCGATACCGCCTGCACCGCCGTTGCCGCCGTCGCCGGCGATGGCGTGGGCACCTGTGGCTGCACCGCCGGTGCCGCCGTTGCCGCCGTTACCCCCGATCCCGGCAAGCCACTTGGCCCCGGCTCCGCCGTCACCACCGTTACCACCGGCCGCACCGGGGCCGCCAGTGCCGCCGTCACCTCCGGCACCACCGTGACCGATGAGAATCCCACCGGCCCCACCGGCACCGCCATCGGCGTCGGGCCCGCCAGTGCCTCCAGACCCGCCGTTGCCGAACAGCCCAGCCGACCCACCGTCGCCGCCGGCGACACCGGTTTCGGTGGAGGTCCAGCCCGCCCCACCATCACCGAACAGCCAGCCACCGTCACCGCCGGCGGGGTCGGTTTCAGTTCCTGGGGTGCCGTTACAGATCAGGCCGCAGGCACCGCCGAAGGTGAACAGCGAGTTGATGGCGCCATCGACCTGCTGGCCGAACGAGCTGTCGATCCAGTCTTCAGCCGCAGTGTGCAGCGGCAGGTAGACGTCGTTTTCGAGCAACTCGGCCAGCCAATTGGCTCCAAGGCCGTCATCCGCGCTACCAGCCAGACCGTCCGGGTCGACGGTGCTGCTCGCCGCGAGCGCCCCGGCCATCGCCGCGTCGCCGACAGGCGGGTCGAAGGTGAACCCGGTCCAGTCGACGGGGTCAACTATCGTCCCCCAAGCAGCAGGGTTGACCAGATCGGCGAGTAGATCATCGAAATCAGCTCGCACCGCGGGCGCGCCGGCAAACCCGGTCAGCCCGAAAGTCAAAACCGTGCCCACCGATGTCGCTGCCACAACCACCCGCCGCGCATCGACACCGCGCGAACAGCGACGAAGCTTCGCACCTCGGTGATGACCCGGCACTGTATTTCGGCCCCGCGGGGACGGCGTCTGTTGGCTCACTTCGCTGTCGAAGCCAAGGTCACACTATCCCCCCGACCATCGGCTAAACCATCACCGACAGCATCAACGTGGCGCACGGATCGATGGTATCGCCGAAGACCGTGTTCTCCCTGACAACGGACTCCATCGAGTTGGCGGGCTGCGGATGACCGCGGACGTTTCGAGGTTGACCCGCTGGGGCTGGCGGCGAGCGGCGATCGCAGCACGAAAAGCGGGCTGGGCCGTGAACAACAAGCGCGTCGGCCGGCTCTGGCGTGACGAGGGCCTGCGGGTTCCGCAGCGTGGTAAGAAGAAACGCCTGACCGGCATCGGGGCCGCCGTCGGTGCGATGTGCCCGATTAGGCCGAACGTGATCTGGGCGATGGGCTTTCAGTTCGACACCACCGCCGATGGGCGCACCATCAAGATGCTCAACGTCATTGACGAGTTCACCCGCGAGGCTTTGGCGATCCACGTCGATCGCGCCATCAACGTCGATGGCGTCGTCGACGTCCTCGACCAGTTGGCCTTGCAGCACGGGGCAAACCACGGATTCGATGAGAATGCCCCAGACCCGATGAGAACGGACACCAGCACGCGTCGACGGATTACGACATTTCTTGATAACACCTATATCCAGTGAAGCTCGCCGTTTTCATCAGATGAATCAGCCCCTGCCCGCCCAGGCTTCGTCCGCCTGCGCCGCCCATGGAGGCCAAAGCGCAAGGACAACAGCGGCATTCGCGATGTAATCCACCCAACCCGGTGCCCTTATCGAGCCGGCTTCCTCGACCCTGGCCGACCAAACGTTGCCGATGCGATGGACCTACCTGCACGGATGTGGTATTGATTCATCAGATGATTCAATGATTCATCGGATGATACAGGGGTTGGGAGGCCGGATTGCCCGTCGACAAGAGCGGTCGCGTGTTCCTCGTGGGCTCGGTGCCGCTGCTGCATCCCGAAGTCCAGACCGTCGATGAGATGCTCGATGGCTGGCGCAACCAGCAGCTGTGTCGCAACCTGGCCCACGACACGATCGAGCCTCGGATCGCGACGGTCCGGCGGTTCATCGACCAGACCAACGAGTTCCCGTGGTCGTGGACGCCGGCCATCGTTGAGGAGTTCTTCGGCGACTTGCGCAGCATCAAAGGTCGCCGGCAGTCCACGGTGCGCGGCTATCAAAATACGTTGCGGCTGTTCTGCTCCTACATCGCCGACCCGGACTACGGCTGGGACCGGGTCTGCGAGCAGCGGTTCGGCACCCATCCTGCCCAGGTGTTCTTCGCGTGGAACAGCGCGACCCATGTCCAGGACAACGAGCAGTCCCCCGAGAAACGGCCGTTCACCAAACAAGAGCTGCAGGACTTCTTCGACCACGCCGACGACCAGGTCACCGTGATCGCCAATTCCAGGAAGAAGGGCTGGTTACCGGCTTACCGCGATGCCGTGATGTTCAAGGTCGCCTACTCCTACGGGTTACGGTTCAACGAACTACGACACCTGCAGACGGTCGACTTTTCCCGCAATACCCACGCTCGAGAGTTCGGCCACTACGGCGTGGTTAAGGTCCGCTACGGCAAGGCCAAGAAAGGATCGCCACCCAAACGCCGTACCGTGCTGACCGTGTTCGACTGGACGCCGGAAGTCGTCGCCGACTGGCTGACCCATGGGCAACCCTATATGGACGACGGCATCGACCTGTTTCCCAGCGAGCGCGGCGCCCTGGTCGCCGAGAGGACGCTGTTGCGCAGGTTTCGGCGCTACTGCCAGGACCTCGGCCTGTCCGACGGACTCGACATGCACTCATTTCGCCGGTCCTACATCACCCATCTCATCGAAGACGGTTGGGACGCCAAGTTCGTCCAGGATCAAGCCGGCCACGAATACGCCAGCACTACCTCGCTGTACACGGGTGTCTCCAGTGATTTTCGGACCCGGACCCTGCGTCAGGTGCTTGATCGCACCGTCAAGGATGCGCTTGCGCTCGGAGAGGAGACATCGTGAAACGCGAAGTCGACTACAGTTGGCGCCTTGCTGAGCTGATGGCCGCCCACGGCATGCACAACAGCACCGAGCTGATCCCCCTACTCGCCGAACGCGGGATACAGCTCTCACGCCCGCAGGTCTACCGCGTCGTACATCAACGCCCCGAACGGATCTCGCTGCAACTGATGGCAGCCCTCTGCGACATCCTCGGCTGCGGGGTCGAGGACCTGGTGACCGTGACCGCTACCGATGTCCGCCGGCGAAAGACCGCCTCCGGCACCTCACCTTCGCCACCGCCCAACGTCGTCGAACTCAACAAATCAGTACGGCCCCGACGAGCGCGCATCATCACCGATGGCGCCGATTAAGCCCACACCGCGCTCCACCCGACGTGGGCGCCCACCCGTCACGAACGGAGCCGCCGAGTGCAGCCGCTGCCACCGCAAGGCCAACAAGCTGCGCGTGGAATGGCCCGGTGACCGGTTGTGCCACAGCTGTTTTTACAGCGCCATGCGCACCCACGGCATCTGCCCGAACTGCGGACACGACGGCGTCCTGCCCGGCCGTTGCCGCCACGACGACCCACGGCCGGTCTGCCTGCTCTGCGCCGGCATCGCCGGCAACTACACCTGCAAAACCTGTGGGCGGGAAAGCGAACTCTACCGCCGAGGCGAATGCGCCCGATGCACGCTACGCGAAGACCTGTGCAAGATTCTGCTGCACCACCCGGCCGACCCTGCCGCCATGCACACCCTCATCGAAGTCCTGTGCGGCGTGGACCGACCCGAGAGCATCCTGACCTGGAAACGCAACGTCGAGGTGCTCAGATTGCTCGGCGCGATCACCTCGGGTGCTATACCGCTCACCCACGACGGGCTCACCGCGGCCGGGCCCGGCCGCCACGTCGATCACCTCCGCAGCCTCCTGCAGCACCACGGACTGCTCCCCCAACGCGACGAACATCTCGCCCGCTTCGAGGTCTGGCTCGCCGGCAAGCTCGACGCCATCGCCTCGCCGACCATCCGCGCCCCTGTCGAGCAGTTCGCCACCTGGCACCACCTGCGCCGCCTGCGCAGCATGTCCAAGCCAGGTCAAGGCACCGACGGGCCGAGACGCTCAGCGCAGCAAGAGATCACCGAAACGATCAAATTCCTCACCTGGCTGCACAGCACCCACCACCGTGCGGTCGCCCAGTGCACACAACGCGACGTCAACGAGTACCTCGCCTCCGGTCCGACCACCCGCCATTCGATCCGAACCTTCTTCATCTGGGCCACCGGCGCGAAGATCACCACCGGCGTAAAGATCGGATTCCGACAATCCAGAACCACGCCGACGATCACCCAGGAGCAACGTCTGGCCTGGATCAACGAGATGCTTACCGGCGACTCCGAAACCCTTCCCTACCGAATCGCCGGGGGCCTCCTTCTGCTCTACGCCCAACCGCTGACGAAGATCTCCGCGCTGGAGACCACCGCCATCGCCCGAAAAGATGGCGAGACCCGTATCGCACTCGGTACCGAACCAGTCCCAGTCCCCGAGCCGTTCGCCTCACAGCTCAACTACTACCGGGGCCACCGCCCCAACCTGCGCACCGCAGGAGGTGCCGTCGGCACGCCTTGGCTATTCCCCAGCAGCCGACCAGGCCGACACTTCGACCCCCAGACCATCATGAAGCGGCTCGGCTCCCTCGGGATCGACCTGCAAGGCGCACGCAACACCGCGCTGCAGGAACTCGTCTCCGAAATCCCCGCCCCCGTCGTCGCCGAGATGCTCGGCTACAGCGACCAGGTCACGCAGAAACACGCCACCGAATCCGGCAACACCTGGGGAAAGTACGCGCACACCCGCTCCCGCCGCGCAGCAGCGGTCCACGACGGCCTCGTACACTTACCTCCGGTCGACAACCGTGAGGTCGGCCGGAAACGCAAGACTGAGAAACTGACGCTGAAAACAGATCGTGACGATGAGCTGCGCAACCTGGAAGACCGAGACCAGCGGCGCCTTAGGGACATCGAAGCTCACGATGCGGCCGTACGTTCCATCGGCGATGCCCAGGCCGCACTGCGGGCCGCAGAAGAACGGCTCACCTGCACGGTGTTGACGGCACGTCAAGCCGGCATGTCCTGGGCCAAAATTGGTGCAGCAGCCGGCATGTCGACGCAAAACGCTCATCAACGCTGGGCACGACGTGCCCGGACCGTGGGTCATTGAACCGAGGAACCGAACTAGCCGAGAGATCGATATCGACAGCACATACGTGGTCGCATCTGAAGCCTGCATTTAGCAACTGCTCGCCAGCTGCGAGCTGAAGTCGGCGCGCCTCAACGCCGCCGCGGGCATCACCGCCCTCAGCGGCGTCCTCAACTCGGCCCGTTGACGTCCGGTTGTGAGTTCGATGTCAAAAGTCGTCGTGGCCCCTTGGATCGCAGATCCTCGTCGGTAGATTGAGATGGTGCGGACTACTGCCCTTCGTCGGAGGGCGCCCAGGATGAGCCTGGCGGCAGGCATCGCACCGCTCCTGCTAGCAGGCGTACTCGCCCCGACAGCCACGGCGGCTGTCCCCTTGGGCGGAGGATCTGGCATCAGTGTTAACGGCACGCTGTGCACCCTGACGACGATCGGTCACGACAGCTCCGGTGATCTGGTCGGGTTCACCTCAGCACACTGTGGTGGCCCAGGCGCCACCGTCGCTGTCGAAGACGCCGGGGCGGTGGGCAAAGTAGTAGCCGCCAATGCGGGCCCGGACTACGCCGTGATCAGATTCGACCCCGCCGCGGTGACGCCGACCCCCGACGCCGACGCTTTCCCCATCAACGGCATCGGCGCAGCTCCGCCACCCGGTCAGACACAGTGGGCGTGCCAGCAGAGCCGGGCGACTGGGCACGTGTGCGCCAACGTGGTGGGCTCGGTCGTCATCGACACCCGCCCGCCGGGCACCGAAACCTCACCGGAGAAGGCGCAGAAAATCCAGCAAGCCACCGCCACCTTCGACGCCATCGAATGCGCCAACCCCGGCGACGACGGGGCGCCTGTCACCGTCGGCGACCTGCTGGTCGGCATGATCCGCGGCGGGTTCACCCCGACCGGCGAAGCGTGCCCGCAGCCGTTCGTTGCCCCACCGCATGCCCACGTGCCGCAGAGCACGCGCACCGTAGTGGTGTCGATCGACGCGATCCTCGGCGACGCGAATGTCAAAGGCGGGCCGGGAGCGGGGTTCGTTCCGATCCCGGGGTGAACTTCGTCTACCGACCGCCAGATGCAGCTTGTAGATTCCAAGCGGGTTAAGGAGGCGAGGCTATGCGGATCGTGTACCTCTGGCGGCTCGGCGTTGTCCCGTTGCTGATGGTTGTGGTCGGGTGCCTGCTCGCTCCGACAGCCTTGGCAGCCGTCCCGCTCGGGGGTGGTGCTGGCATCGTTGTCGCCGGCAGTTATTGCACTCTAACCACGATCGGTCACGACAACACCGGCGAGCTGGTGGGTTTCACTGCCGGGCACTGCGGTGGGCCCGGTTCTGAGGTCTCGGCCGAGGGAACACCCGGCACCCTGGGAACTGTGGTGGCCGTCGGTGACAGCCTCGACTATGCGGTGATCAAATTCGATCCGGCCAAAGTGGCACCAACTGCCAACTTCGCCGGGTTTGCCATTAACGGAGTCGGTCCCGAACCGCAATGGCGCCAACCGGCCTGCACCCTCGGAGCCGCCACCGGAAACTACTGCAGCAAGATGCTCGGACTGCCAGGTACAGGCCCGTACCAAACCATGCCCAGCCCCTATCAGCCCGGCGATGACGGACGCCCAGTCACCGCCGAAGACCTGCTGATCGGCCTGGTCTACCGGGGCTACATCTTGCCTGCCAACGACATCTACACCTACCCCATAGCAGAGACCAAGAGCGTCTTATTCAGCGCTGTCCTCGACGACATCGCCGCCAAGGGCTACCCGGGTGCCGGGTTCGTCCCGATCCCCGCATGAGATGGGCTCACCTCAGAGGGCTGAGTTCGCGGCAGTTCCGTTTGCCCCAGATCGAATGACAAATCACCTCAACCGGATTGTCACTTGATCTGAGGCGCCGCAGGTCACACGATCGCTCCTACCTCAGATGCAACGACAACGGACAGCTGGCGCTCCCGCTCGCCGCCACGAATCGATCAGCCCCACCCAGTGGCCAGCCCTAACGATGTGTCCGCCCGAGCCGGTGAGAACTTTCATTCCTGGTATCGAGGAAGACACTGAAGACACCGGCCCCCCCATGCCGCCAAATCCTAGACTGAGGCACCATATGATGCCCGCCTCGTCACTGGGAAGTACCCACCCGTCCGCGGATCACAAGCGTGCACACGACGGGAATTCTGCGAGCGCGGTTACCTGCGGCCGACTCGCGCCCGAAAACCTCAACGAAACCCGGGACACGCCACTAGATGCTCAGGTCCATGTCGGCTGCGCCGGCGGCGAGCAGATCAACGTTCGAGTCGAGGATGGAGCTGAGTCCGTTGCCGTTGAGCACGAAATCGATTTCGGTGGCGAGGTAGCCCAGGGAGTCGGTCGGAATCAGGTAGCCGCCGCCGGGTTGGAGGAACGCCCCGTCGATGCCGTCGAACGTCGCGCTGGAAAACGCGTTGTGGTCGAACGAGTAGATCAGGTCGGTGAGCGGGTGGTCGTTGTTTTCTTCGTAATAGGTGACTGCGTTGTAGAAGTTTGCCGCGTCGGCCGGGTCGGTCTGGAACAAGGCTGCGTCAAGGGTCGCGTTGTGTGCGCCGACGCTGCCCTCGGCCCCGAACAGCGCCGAGTAGCCCTGGTCGTCGACCGGTGTGCCGTTTTCGGCGGCGGTGTCGGGGTTGCCATCGGCGAAGGTGTAGTCGGTGGGGATGTTGGTGGCGCCCGGCGGCGGGGTGGCCCCGTTGAGGTCGGTGGCGATGTCGGCCGCGTTGAGGTCCGAGCCGCTGGCAAACTGGTAGCCATCGATGCCCAGGGCGGCGGTGACTTGGCTTGCAGATACAGAGCCGCCGAAAATATCGGTGCCGCGATCGGTGCCTGCGGTCAGGATGCCTTGGTAGGCGGCGAGTGCGTTGGCGACCTCGCCGACGGTGGTGTCGCCGCTGAAGTCCGAGCTGGTGACCCCGTCTGTGCTAAGGACTGATTGGATTTCGTCGCCCGAGGGGATGACGTGGTTGAGGTCGTAAGCGATCAAGGGCGAATCGTAATAGAGGGCCTGTCTTGTGGGTTGGTTGACGATGCCGTCGCTGATGAAGACGTTGGTCACCTCGCTTGCGGTGACATCGCCGCCGAACACATCGGTCTGTGTGTTGCCAGCGAGGGCGGTCGCTGCGTCGAGGACGGTGGTGGACCCAGTGAAGTCACTGCTCACAAGCCCGTACCGGGTCACCCCGGCTGCACCGCCGCCGGGGGCCGGGCCCGGGCCGGCGGGGCCCTCCGCCGCGGTTCCCAAGCCAACCAGCAAAGCCAACGCGCCACCAGCGCCGACACGGGCAGCGATAATGCGACGGGCCATATCTGAATCTCCTATCGAGACGCACCCGGGTGTGCGACACCAGCGCGAGGTCGCCAGTGATTGTGCGACGAACGCGACCGAGAACTGAAAAGCAAGCTACACCGATGTCGGCAACTGTCAGTTCTTCCCGTAAGGTTCTCCCTTGAGGCCCGGACAGTGCCGACGGCTCGCCATCACGCCACCCCGCTGATTCGGGAACGGCGAAACCATCGATATCTCCGAACGTGTTCTCCGGTGGCGCCACCCGCCGATACGGCATAGCCGACCAATTTCAGATACTGTTGCCCGGCACGACGCGCCGCTGCGCGTTGGACCAGATCGCCTTGAGCCCGGCCATGGCATCGTCGTGGGTGATCAGCCAGTGCCCGCCCTGGTCGACCAGAACAATTGGGCCGGGAGGCGTGTATTGGTTGTACCACCGTCCCGTGGTGGACACGGTGGCCCCGGCCAGGTTGTTGGCTGCGGGTTGAATGTTGGTCACCATGAAGGTCAGCGGTAACAGCCCGACCGCATTCATCCGGTTCAGGCGGTCGTCGATCGATTCAGCTTCCTCAGGGGTGAAACCGGGGGTGACGATGTCGGTCTTGTCCGCGGCGGGAATGTTTGGGTCAGTCAGCTTGGTCATGATGGCTACCACCTCGTCGACGGTGGGCACCGGTCCGGTGCAGGGAGTTTCGCCTGGGTCTCCGCAGTCCGCGTAGGCCGGTGGTGCGGCGGTCACGACTGTTGCGGGTGCGGCGATCAGCGCCGCCGCCAGCAATACCTTTGCGACACCGGATAATTTGGTCCGAAACATCGGCGGTCCCTCCCCTCCCGGAACATTGTTGAGGCTATCCAGCTACGCGACCGCGGCCGGACTTACGTTGCATCCCTTGCGCTGGCGGTCAGCGCGCTAACACCGATCCCGAACTCGGCTTAAACCCACCTCTGAAACGGTAACTCGGCCCAGGTGTAGGCACTTGACCGAGTTTTTGCGCTCTGGTCTGAGTGTCAGAGAGCGAAGTCGGGGAGCAAGGCACTCGCATCGGCCGCGACCGATGGGTCGATACCGAGCCAGTCATCGAACAACGTCATCGCATTGGTCCAGTCGGCGCTGTCGCCTTGGAACGCCGCGCCGAAGAGGTCGTTAAACAGTGCCCCGTCTTGTGGGTCGGCAAGTTGAACCCCGCCGATGTCGATCGGGCCGGTGGCGTCTGGGTTGACCAGCGGCGGAGCATCTGGGCTGCCGTAGTTGAAGAGATCGACGAGCTGGTTACCACCAGCGTCAGGCACCAGAAACGCCATGACAGCGTTGTCTTGGCCGGCTTGAACGGAGGAGATCTCGAATCCGGAGAACCAGTTGTCTTGGATGTTCAGGTTGTCCGCCGTACCGATAGTGGACAGGGCTGTGTTAAATGATTCGTTCGATCCGATGTCGCTGAGCGGTGTCGCCGCGACGTTGCCAAAGCTGCCGTTGATCGGTTCGGTGCCCAGACCCAGCGAATCGCTCGGGTCCGACAACGTAGCGGCGGGCAACAGGCTGTCGGTCCCATCACCGCCCGTCAGTGTCACCGTCCAGCCGTTGATCTCCTCGGTGCTGTCGTCGGCGTGCGCGGCACCCATCCCGAGCAGTGCCGCGGCCACTGCCGCGCCACCGGCCACACCCGCACCAGCACCCCAGCGGCCAATACGGCAAACGAGCATTTCACGAGCCTTTCGACGATTTATAGCGACCGCCGCGTCGGCGATGGGGATACATTGTACGCGGCCATCCTGACAGTTAGCTGGTTTCGCACTGAACAATGCCCGCCCGCCACCGAACAACAGTTTCTCATCAGCGGCGATTGTTGACCGGGGATTTATCCGGGGGTGCCAGGGGTGCCGTCGCTACCGCCGTTGCCACCGTTGCCGCCGGGTCCAAACGAGAGGCCGTTGGCACCATTGCCGCCGTCGCCCCCGCGGCCGTCGCCTTCCGGACCGACTTGCCCACCGTTGCCGCCGTTCCCGCCGGTGTTGAGCTCACTGCCGCCGCCGTTGCCGCCGTTGCCGCCGTCCCCACCGGTCCCACCGTTGGCTGCGCCACCGATCCCACCGATTCCCGCAGCGCCAGGTGTAACACCCGATGCCCCGTCACCACCGTCGCCACCGTTACCTCCATGCCCGCCGTCACCGGCGCCGCCCCCGCCGCCACCGCCACCGCCGGTCGGCGCGCTGAGGAAACCGCCTGCCCCGCTGCTCCCGCCGACTCCACCCTGGCCGCCGGTACCGCCGTCACTGGCGCCACCGGTGCCGCCGTCACCACCGGAGCCTGATGAGGTCAGGTTCAACGAGATGCTGCTGCTAGTAGCGCCGGTGCCGCCGTTGCCGCCGTGGCTTGCTTGCCCGCCGTCGATCCCGTTTCCGCCGTCGCCGCCGTTACCGCCTGCACCGGCGACACCGACTCCACTCGACCCGGGCTCGCCTCCGATGCCGCCGTTACCCCCAGTACCGGCCACGCTGCCGGCTCCAGTCGCGGTACCGCCGTTACCGCCGACGCCACCGTCACCGCCTGCGTCGATACCAGGAAGGCCAAGTGTTGGGCTAGCGGCGCCGCCGTTACCGCCGAGACCGCCGGCCCCGGCGACGCTGTCGAGACCGCCGGCCGCACCACCATCACCGCCGGCTCCACCATTACCTCCAACAGCAACGGTCAGGAACGGAGCCAGCAGGACGGGGATTAAGAGTTCTGCGCGGCTGCCCACACCGCCGGCCCCACCGTCACCGCCGGCCCCGGCGACGCTGTCGGCACCGGATGCCGAGCCACCGGCACCGCCGTTGCCGCCGTTGCCACCGATCCCGACCGTCCAATAGCCACCCATGCCACCGGCACCACCGTTGCCGCCCGCCTCACCAGCGGCCCCAGCCCCGCCATTGCCGCCATTGCCGCCGTCACCGACCAAGTACCCGCCGGCGCCGCCGGCCCCACCGTCGGCGCCAGCCCCGCCATCACCACCGACGCCCCCATTGCCAAACAGCCCAGCGGCGCCACCATCACCGCCGGCCACCCCGGCCTGGTCACTACCCCAGCCGGTGCCGCCGTCACCGAAGAACCAGCCACCGTCGCCCCCGGTCGGATCAGCCGACGTCCCCACATCGCCGTTGCAGATCAGGCCACAATGGTCACCAACGGCAAATAGCGGGTTGATCAGGTTGTCCAGCTGTGTGCCGAACGAACTGGCGATCCACTCCTCACCGAAACTGTGCAGCGGAGCATAGATCAGACCAATCAGGCCACCGGAGTCGATATACCCGGTCAACGAATCAATACCCGCGCCGGCTGCGGCCGAGTCGACGAGTTCCGGCGCCGTAGCGTCGGCCGTCGGCGGGGGCACCCAGAGTGCCGGATCAAACAGATCGTCGATGTCGAAATCCGCCCGGGCTACCGGCGCGACCGCCATCAGCAATGCCACCGCCGAACCCAACCCGACCAGCCGACGACGCTGGCGTCGCGGAATCGAAGACAACCTTTCGCCACTGTCGTCACGCTCATGACCGTGCGGCCGGCCCGAACTTACGCGCCAACCCCCAATTCCAGCGAGGACTTCAATTCCGTCATTGGCACCGCGACCAGTGTGCATAAACGGCATTCTTCAGCCCCCTCCTGTGAATATGCTGCCCGGCGCACACTGTCAACGCAGCTCGTTGGGGAGGCGCCGTGTCTCGCTACTCACTGGCGGGAAACTGCTGCCAGGACAGTGAACGTGCCCTACTTCGTTTCGTTCGGGTGACTGGTGTGCACCTGCTCGAGGTAGACCGTCCGGTCCTCGACGAAGAACCAGATGCCGGCGGTGCCGTTGAGCGTCGGCTTGTGTTGCCAGCGCTCGTGGGTCTTGTCACCGCGGGAGATCGTACCGAGATTACCGCGCAGCGGGAATACGACCGGATCGAATACGGCGGGTTACCAGTAAAGTACGTCGTTTTCATCTGATGCATCATGGACGTTCTGGGCGGCCCTCACCCGCCACGCTAGGTCGATTTGGCTAAAGCGCCTCGCGGCCAACGCACGGCAGTTGCCCTTGCTTGTCAGTCCAGATCGAACGCGTGCTGGATCGCCGTTGTCAGCAATTCCTCTTGATCAGGAAGAAAGAACCCGATCTGACGCCCCAGTGCCGCAACCGGGATCGTGACAATGTTGTCGACGCTGACGACGGAATCTTTCTCGAGCCCGTTACGCACACCTACTGGAACTTCGGTCGACAGACCGCGAACCGTTCCGGTGATCGGTGCCACGGTGACCCTGGTTAGGTGAGGCCGCACGAGCTCCCGAGTCAGGATCAGAACCGGCCGAGCCTTATCAAGTTGGGCGACGTGAATTGGTCTCAATCGATATCCAGTTCGAAGGCGGAGGCATGAGCAGCGAGCGCATCGAAGTCATCGTCTGCGGTGGTCCGCTCGGCGAGAATCGCCGCATCGCGGGCAGCGATCAGCCGGCGACGCTCGCGTTCGAGCGCTTTGAGTACAAATGATGCGCGGCTCTCGACGTGCCGCTGATCCACTTCCCTGTCAATGAAATCGACGACTTCGTCCGGAAGCCGAACGGCGATCTGCTTGCTCATAGCGCAATGGTACCGATGTGGGATGCGAAGCGCTACCGCACTTACAGAATGCGTGGACAATGTGGTCAGGCGTCGTTCCTTGTCGTTCGTGTCGTGGCTCGGTGGCGGCGCACGGCGTCGCCGTTGGCGCAATGATGGGTGCAGTATCTCTGCGTCCCTGGCCGACTGAAGTCGACGAAGGCGCGGGTGCAGTCTTCGGATGCGCAGCGGCGGACGCGATGCATCCCGCGGTCGGTCAGGTATTGGGCTGCCGCGGCGCTGGTCGCTCCGGCCAGAGTGGCAGCGAATCCGGCATTGGGATCGCGATAATGCAAATGCCAACCGCTGCCGTCGTGGTCGGTGATCGAAGGACTGACCGTGAAATGGTCGAGCAACTCGTTGAGCACGAGGACGCGATTGGTCTCGGTTTCGGCATCGACGACCCGAGCCCATCCCTGGAGGAAGACACGTACCTCGGACATATCGCTGTCGGTGGCGCGGCGCTGAGCGGGCATCCCTAGTGACGTCCACCGGCTCTCCAACTCCGCAGGTGTCGACACGGGATCATTGAGCAGATCGGTCGTGTTGCGCAGTAACGGCTCAATGTAAGGGTTTACACGCACAAGCCAATTACATCAGCGTGTACGCATGCTGCCAAGACCTCCCGACGCACCCCAGCACGCACACCATCCGGCAGGGCTGCGAATCGCTGACTGGGGCCCTCTCATCGCTTGCTGTCTGGCGACCTTCCTGCTGCTCGCCTACACCACCATCGTGACGGTCAGCGTCTCGCAAATTGTCGACGATTTGGGCGCCACATTCACTGTCGGGCAATGGATCATCAGCGCGTACACCCTGGGACTGGCCGCCCTGGTGGTGGCCTTGGGAACGATGGGTGACCGCATCGGCCACCGCCAGTTATTCCTCCTCGGGCTGGGGGTGTTCGCCGCGGCGTCGATGGCGTGCGGGGCGGCCCCCTCCGGTGGTCTACTCGTCACCGCTCGCGCCGTCCAGGGGCTCGGCGGCGCCGCGCTCTTTGCCACCGCAGTACCACTGCTGACCCAGTGTTACCGCGCTCACCGCCGGGCCGTCGCCTTCGCGGTGTGGGGTGCTATCGCGGGAGCGGGAAGCACGGTAGGCACCGTCGCCGGTGGGGCCGTCACGCAATACCTCAGCTGGCGGTGGCTATTCATCGGCGCACTACCACTGTGTGTCATCGCCATCGTCGTCGGCGCGGTAACACTGCCGCGGGCTCGAACCTGGCGCGGGGTGCTGGTGGATTGGTGCGGCACGGCATTGATCACCATTGCGATGACCGCCCTGGTGTTTGGCGTCATCAACGCCGGTGAGGCCGGGTGGTCCTCATCCAAGACGCTGTGGGGGGTCGCGATCAGCGTGGCATCGGTCGCAGTGTTCCTGCCGGTACAACGCCGTGTTTCACATCCAGTACTGCCTGCCGATCTGTTCGCCACGCGCAGCTTCTCCGCAGTGCTGATCACCGGCTTTACCTACTACTTCGCCGCCTTCGCCGCCCTGCCCACCCTGTCGCACTGGCTGCAAACCACCCACGGCATGCCCCCATTACACGCCGCTCTCGTCCTCACCATTCAGCTACTGGCGTTCATCGCGACCTCACTGATGCTCAGCCCGCTGCTCCACGACGCCTCGCGCAGCTGGGTGCTCGGCGGCGGGACGGCACTGGTGGGCCTGGCATGCCTCAGCGGCACCACACTCTTGCTGCGGCCACAGTGGAGCACCCTGATTGCCGCCCTCGTACTCACTGGCATCGGCGCGGGCATCGTCTCGCCAGTTCTGCCCGCGTTTGCCGCGATGTCGGCACCAGCAGAACGTGCCGGAACCGCCGCGGCCGCCGCTAACGCCGCCCGTCAGCTCGGCCTCACCCTCGGTATCGCCGCCTGCGGAGCACTTGCTGAGACGGCCCAACCCGGTCCCGGGAGCTCCACGCACGGCGTGGTCACCGTCCTGCTCATGTGCAGTGTCGTCGCACTGCTGGGCGGCGCCCTCGGTGGTCGGCTGCTGCACCAGACCACCGACCGCGACGTTGTTGGCACCCCTGAATGACGAATGAAGGCCACGACACACCGCAATGACCTCACCACGCACGCAGGTCTCCTATCGCGCAGCACCTGCGTGGCTTCAGCACGGGTCGGATTCGTCTTCCGCTAGCCTTTGCGCCTCTGCGCGAATCGCCGCGTTGGCCTTCCGACGTGCGGCATCGATGAGAGCAGATCGAACGGCTGCGGATAACCAAAGCGCCACCCAAACCGGGGCCGCGTCGGGCCGTCCTCGACGCGGTGGCGACTCGATCCGACGGCTAGCGCGGCTGCCTGACCACTCAAAGCGGCCCGACTGCTCGGGGAACACCACCTGGGTGGACACTATGACGTGGCCCTTTCTGCAACGGTATTCAAAGTCGAACTTGGCGTCTCAGATGTCGATCACGGTTACTACGCCGATCACACGCTGACCGTGGCCCGTCATCCCAGTGAGACCGATGAGCGGATGGTGGTGCGGTTGTTGGCGTTTGGGCTGCGCGCACACCGACTCAGCGACGTCGACGGTGAGTTGGCGTTCGGGGCGGGTCTGTCCACCCCTGGCGTACCGGACTTGCGGCTCGCCGACTACACCGGCCGCATCCTGGAGTGGATCAACGTCGGCCAGCCCGACGAACGCGCCATGAGCAAGGCGGCCAGCCAGGCCGACCAGGTGCTGCTGTTCCCGTTCGCCGCCGGCGTGGCCACCTGGTGGCGCACCATCGGCCCCAAAGTGGCGGGGCTGCCGAATCTGTCGGTGGTGCAGATACCGCACGCCTCGGTGCAGCAACTGGCCCAGACTGTCGATCGACGGGTCGCGGCGCAGGTGATGGTGATCGAAGGTCAGGTGACGATGACCGTAGGCGGAGTCGACGTCACCTTCACGCCCGAACCATTGCAGTGAACGTCTGAGCTAGTCGATGGCGTTAGCGCCATGGACGCTGACGCCATCATTGTCGGGGCGGGCCTGGCCGGAGTGGTCGCCGCCGAACCAGACCGTGTTGCGCTGCACCCCAATTGTTTTCGTCCGACGACGCGATGCCGATAGCTGAGCATCACAGATCGAGGACAAAGCGTAGAGCTTGGTCAACGGCCTGCATTTGATCTGGGCCGATCATTCCCTGGCGAGATGACAGCCGTTCGACCGAGACGACTCGCAGTTGGTCGCAGCGCACGTACGACGTGTGGTCCAGCCCGCTGGCCTCAGGCTCCAGTTCGACATGGCTTCGCAGGCCGTAACCAGCGGTCGTGATCGGGACGATGACCACCAGAGCACCCGGTCCGTTGTTGAGAATATCGACCGACACCACCACCGCCGGGCGACGGAAGGCCGGCTCGTGTCCTACCGGTTGGCCGAGGTCGACGTAGTAGACCTCCCCTCGCCAAATCACGCCAACGCGTCCCATTCGCGACGCTCGGCCAGGTAGCGCTCCCACAGTTCTGGGTCGTTACGCAAGCGCTGATAATCCCCGTTAAGCCCCCGCAGGAATTCCTGCCGTTCCAAGGCGTCGATCGCTGCGTGCACGACGTCGATGACGGCGGATTGACGAGTCTTGGCTAGAGATTGCAGTCGCTCAGAATCGGGACGGCGGACTCGGACAGTCGTGGTTTCTGCTGCCATGGCGCCATTGTAGACGAAATGTAGATGCGATACATGGCAGGTCATCCCATATGTTCAGCAAACCAACGCCGGGTAAACCTCGAGTACTACCGGATCACGAGGTCCTGGGACCACGTCGCCCGCGCCAACGCTCAACGTGCGGAGCAGTCGGTTGACTCTCCCCTGTGCAGGACCTAACTTGTCAGTAGAGTAACTTGCTGAGCAAGTTATCTGGCCGTGAAGCAACCCATGAGCGCAATCGCGCTCGTGCTCCACTGGCCGAGCGGCCTCACGAGGAAGGAAGCGACAGCACTGTGACCGACGACCAGCAGCGTCCGCCTGATGAGGTGGTCTTGAAGTGGAACGAGGAGATCATCGCGAACTTCCGCGCCAACGGGGGCCACGTCGTGGGGCGTGAAGGCTTTGAAGGTGGCGATCGAATCCTCTTGCTGACCACGACGGGCGCCAGGACCGGCAAGAAGAGAATTAGCCCCATGTCATACGTCGAGTTCGGCGGACTATTGCACATAGTGGGGTCCAACGCCGGCATCGGACGCGATCCGAACTGGGTGTCAAATTTGCGGGCCCACCCCGAGGCCTTTATCGAGATCAAGACTGACGCCTACGCCGTCTACGCCCGCGAGTTGCGCAATGAGCAGCGTAACGCCCTGTGGGAGTGGTTAACTCAAGGGGAACCGAGATGGGCGCAGTATCAGTCCAATACCGAACACCTGCTGCCGGTCTTCGAATTGACCCGTCTGTGACGATTAGGTGCCGGAGCTAAGACCGTGAGTGAGTTAGATACCCCCGAGTTCACCAGCGCATCGGAGTGCGGCGACCCAGCCGGTGCGACGGGGGCGCGCCGCAACGAACTCATGCAGGCACTGCGGACCTACAGCATCGATCATGCCGAATTCGGGCGGCGCCTCGGATCGTGGCTGTCTTTGCACGCGACCGACGCAATGGCCTTGATGGAAATCTCCGATGCCGAGTATCGCGGTGATCCACTCACCCCGTCTGGGCTGGCACGCAGGATCTTGCTCACGTCAGGGGGGACCACCAGCCTGATCAACAGGCTGGAAGAGGCCGGTCACGTTGCCCGCAGCCGCGTGCACGACGACCGGCGGGTCGTGACCTTGCGTACCACCGCCCAACTCGACCGACTCGCAGACGAGTTCTTCTCCCCGCTCGTCGCACGTCTGGACGCGTTGATCGAGGGTTACGAACTGCAGACGCTCGACGCCGTCAAAGAATTCCTCGATAGTCTGCACGCGACGATGAACTCCGCGCTCGAGATCGTCCAACCGGTCGCGCCGTGACAGTCGCACATCACAATTGGCCGTGCTAACCCCAGCAGTCGCGCCTCGCGGTGTTCGTTCACGCTTTGCCCAAGGTCCACCCTTGCGTAGTCGGATATCGTCCGATATCGCCGTGACTGCGCAGCGCTCATAGATCGAGAACGACGCGTAGCGCCGCATCCACGCGGCGCATTTCGTCGAAGCTTAGGAACCCGACGCTCTTGCCGAGTCGGCCTGGGTCGACCGCGGCGGCCTGCTCGGCAAGCACCCGCGTGTTCATCCCGCCGATTTCAACCTCGGGCCGGAAGCTGGCGGCACGAGCCGACGTGGACGTCGGCGCAACCAGCCAGGTCGACAGCGGTAGTTGATCTGACTGGACTACTACGGCGTATCGGGAACCGGACTGCTCGTGACCACCCCGCGGGTTCTGCAACCGAAAGACCTCACCACGCACGCAGCGTCTCCATATCGCGCAGCACCTGCATGGCTTCAGCACGGTCGGATTCGTCTTCAGCTAGCCTTTCCGCCTCGGCGCGAATCGCCGCGTTGGCCTTCCGACGTGCGGCATCGATGAGCGCAGATCGAACGGCTGCGGACACAGCCGTGCCGTCTTTGGTCAGAACCTCCAGCGCCCTCGCTGTGTCCTCGTCCGGCCGAAAGGTAATCGTGTCAGCCACAGCAACAGTGTACGACGTTTTGTAAGACAACGCGCCCAGCGCTGCTGCAGGTCGCGTCGATTGGCGGGCGCGGTCAGTATTCCTTTCCGGCATTGAAGCGCGCGTGCAGTTTGGATTCCTCCTCCGGAGACAAACCCGACTTACCGATCTCGATATCGACGCGATCGATCGTCCCTTGAAAAGTGAAGGGCGGCTTGTAGTCCCGACTGACCGGTGCCCCGGTGTCCAGGCCGACACCGAATGTGTCGATGCCGAATCGCCCAGCCACGGTCTTGGCGATGCGCTTACGGTCGACCTCGACCCCGTTGACCGACAGGATCGCATCACCACCCAATCCCCCGCCGCCACCGTCGTACATGAAAGACAACGTCACTGTCGATTCTCCGTCGGGCAGCGGCTCGCGACCTGAGAGAGCGGTTCGCTCGCGGTCGAACCAGTTGTATTCGTAGTGCGGCTTGCCGTCTTTGACATACATGACGTACCCGGCCGACGTGCCGCCGGCAGCCACCAGCACGCCATCGCCGCGTTTGGCGATATGTGCCGAGATGCGGTGCGATCGGTTCTTCGTGTTCGGCGCGGCAGTCTCCGGAAGCCGGGTCGCACCTGGGTAATACGTGAACTGCCGACGGTTCGGATCCGCACCCCCGGGAGGCGGTTTGGGCACGGCCAACCGCGCAGCACCTCGATCGTCGAACGGGTACACCCGGTACTTTGCAGCCTCCTCGTTGAAGAGCTTCTTGAGCTCCTCGAGCTTCTTAGGATTTTCGTCGGCCACGTCGTGGTTCTCGCTGAAATCCTGATCGAGGTGGTACAGCTCCCAGCGATCGTTCTCCCAATGGCCGGGAGCGTAATCCTGTCGCCACGGAAAGGTGTGCTGCGCACACGCGATCCAGCCATTGTCATAGATGGCTCGGTTGGTGAAGATCTCGAAGTATTGGCGCTGCCGAACCGGTTTGGCACCGGCATCGGCGAATGTCGATCCGATCGACACTCCGTCCATCGGCTTCTGTTCGATACCGTCGACTGTCCTCGGGGCCGGAACACCGGCAGCCTCAAGGATTGTGGGCGTGAGGTCGATGAGGTGGGCGAACTGGGACCGTATAGCGCCGTGATCGTTGATTTTCGCCGGCCACGACACCACCATCGGATTGCGGGTGCCGCCAAGATGACTGGCAACCTGCTTGACCCATTGGAACGGGGCGTTGCCGGCCCACGCCCACCCCAGTGGATAGTGCGGTTCGGTGTCGGGATTACCGATGTCATCGATGCGGGCCAGGTTCTCCTCAATCGTCGAGTCGACACCATTGAGGTTCATGATCTCATTGATGGTGCCTGTCAGTCCGCCTTCCGAGCTCGCGCCGTTGTCGCCGACGATATAGATCACCATGGTGTTGTCGGCGTCGGGAAGCCCGCGGATCACCGCAAGTAACCGACCGATCTCTTGGTCGGTGAACGCCATATACCCCGCGTAATTTTCCATGAATCGCGCATACAGCCGCTTCTCGTCGGCGCCCAACGAATCCCAGGACGGGCACCAATCCGGCCTGGGCGTGTCCTCGGCGTCGGCCGGGATGACGCCCAGGTCTTTCTGCCGCGCAACGGTCTCCGCCCGCACCACATCCCAGCCACGGTCGAACTGACCGGCGAACCGGTCGCGCCACTCCTGTCCGACATGGTGCGGTGCATGCATCGCACCCGGCGCGAAGTACATGAAGACCGGCTTCTCTGGATTCACCGACTTGCTGTAGCGCAGCCAACCGATCGCCTTGTCGGTCAGATCGGTCATGAGGTGGTAACCCGCTTCGGGAGACGATGATGGCTCGACGGGCACGGTGTTCTCGAACAACACTGGGTAGTACTGGTGCGTCTCCCCACCGATGAACCCGTAGAAGTAATCGAACCCCAACCCGGTCGGCCATCGGTCGAACGGGCCCACCACACTCGATTCCCAATCCGGCGTGTTGTGGTTCTTGCCGAACCACGAAGTGTTGTACCCGTTCTCCTTGAGAATCTTGCCGATCGTCGCTGTCGACTTCGGGATCATCGTGGTGTAACTCGGGAAGCCGGTCGCCCACTCCGCCAGAAACCCCGAACCGCAATTGTGGTGGTTGCGGCCCGTCAACAGAGCCGCCCTGGATGGACCACAGATCGCCGTTGTGTGAAAGCGATTGTATTTCAGTCCGTTTGCTGCCAGCTCGTCCAGCGACGGTGTAGGCACCGGCCCTCCGAAGGTACCGACCTGACCGAACCCCACGTCATCAAGCAGGACGATCACCACGTTCGGGGCCCCCTCTGGGGGTTTCGGCAACTCCGGCCACGCTTCCGTGGAATCCTGATAGGTCTTGCCGATGGTGCCGGTGAACTTGGGATCATCCATCGGAAGCTTCGTGCGATCGAAAGTGCCCTGCCCCGCCTGATCAGCACTGGGAGACGACGCACCACGCTCATCCGGCGCACAGGCTGCCAACGCCGATCCGGCACCGGCCGCCAGCACGGAGAACCCCGCAGCCTTCATCGCCGATCGACGCGACAACCCTGTGGAAGCGCCGGCACCAGCATTCAAACCGAGGTCATCAGCATCGGAGGTAGCGCGGACACTGCTTTCAGGCATGATAGCGAGTCCTTACTATCTGATTCGGTCTGGAGTCGAATCGTTCACTGGAACATTCGATTTGCGGTTGCATGCGACGGGCCGAAAATGGTCGTCGCGGCTCCATCTGTTGTGTGAGGAAACTGTTGAGCGTGGCCGTCCGTCGACGGTAACAATCGCGGGCCGTCGGTGGGCAGATCTCGACTGGGTCGAGACAATATCGACGCCGTCGGTCACCAGCCAGACCGGCCCGCGTTCAAGGACGAACTGACGCGAAATTGAAAGCCGAAACCGACGGCAACCTGAAGGTGGCCGGCGCGACGCTGGCCGCACCGATCGTGCAGGCCGGACCGGTAGACGAATACCGGATCGTGATCGCCCCCACCGCCGTGGGCGGCGGCACCCCGTTCTTCCCGACCCTGCCGTCATGGATTTCGCTGCGGCTGTGGGAGAACCGCACATTCCCCGGCGGCACTGTCCTGCTGCGCTACGAAGCGAAACACGACTAAACGGACCTTTAGGTGCAGAGATACTGCCTGTTGAGCATGCAGTTCACCGGTGGCGAGTATGTCCCGGACAGCACGCCTCGGAAACCACCGGTGGCTGAGCCGCCCGGCGCGATGATCCGATTCCAGTTCGCCGGCGCGAGAACATAGTGCGTGCCCGATCGGCCGACGCTGCTGTTCCACGCGTGCGAGATGGATTCGCCCACCGGCAAGTCGAATTCAAGCCGCCAATCACTCATCGGCACCGTGCTCCGGTTGGTGACGGTGAAGCGGGCGATGAACCCGGTCTGCCACGTCGAGGTCACCGACAACGTCGCCGTGGCCGCGGCCGCATGCGCTACCGCGGTGGTAGCGAATCCAAGAGCGACAACCATCGCTGCCGACACGGCAACGCGAAGCGCTGTGCGCCAGCGTTTCACGCAACTGTGAACTACCCCCATGGCAGCCAAGACTAGAACCGAACAGGCGATAGCGGCCCTGCGACCACGGGTAGGCTGCAGTACCTTTGCCCAACTGAAACCGTCACGTGACGTCAGTCGCCCCCGCGGTCCGCACGGAATCACCAGCGGGGCTACCGTTGCCCCGGAGCGAGATCATCGTCCGCGACAAGGAGACCGACATGCTGAAGTACGAGATCCATGGAGCTGGTGAGCCCTTGGTGCTCGTCCACGGGATCACTCACCGCCGACAGGCCTGGTACCCGGTCCTTGAGCACCTGACCGACCACCGCACCGTGGTGCTCTTCGACCTGCCCGGGCACGGCGAATCACATGACTTCGTGGTTCGCGACGGCGACGTACAGGGCACCCTGCGTGACGAGCTGGTCGGGCTGCTGGATCAGCTCGGACTTGAGCGTCCCCACATCGGCGGAAACTCGCTGGGCGGCCGGATCGCGATGGAGGCCGCCGCCGACAACCTGGTAGCGAGCGCGACCGTGCTCTCCCCCGCCGCGTACTGGCACAACTCGCTGGATTTCGCCTACGTTCGGCTGATCTTCCGGTTCCTCACCACCAGCGCCCAACTGATGGCGCCGGTGGTGCCCAAGCTTGCTCGTTCCCCTCGCGCACGGCGGATGATGGGCTCGGTGATCTCGGCTCACCCCGAGCGGATCCCGGCTGAGGAGTTCGTGGCCGACCTCAACGGCATGCGACGCGCAATTCCCGCCATGAAGAAGATCTTCCCAGCCGCCGAAGTGTTCGACCGCGAGATACCGGCCGACATCCCGGTGACCATCGCCTGGGCCGCACATGATCGGATCCTGCTGCCCTACCAAGCGCGTATCGCCGAACAGCGACTCCCCCAGGCCCGTCACATCCGACTGCCCGGGTGCGGCCACGTCCCCATGGCCGACGATCCCGAGCTCGTCGCACGAGTCCTGCTGGAGGGCAGCGCGCCGCGCACGCAGGCCGAGGCGTCATAGCACGTCCCCGGCCCGCGCACTGGTCGCCAAAGCTACACGCGGACAGCCAGTTCCACGCCCTTATCGAGTGCCAGCGGGCAGCTGACGTAACCGTTCTCGGGCGCCCGCACATAGTCGAGGTAGGCGTGAGTCGGGTCCAGGTTCACGTTGTCGCCGACAATGAGTGCGCCGCTTGCCAACACCGGCTCAAGGAGCTTGATCACCGTCAGATCGAGGTCGGGCCAGCCATCGAGAAGCACGAATTGCACCGGTTCGCTGATGGCTTTGAGCGTGGTGCGGGCGTCGCCTTCCAGGATCGTAATCAGGTCACTGACCCCCGCCTCGGCGAACGTCGCTCGGGCTGTGGCCAGCTTCTGAGAGCTCATCTCGGTGGTGATGATGTGCCCGATGCCGTTGTCTCGCACGGCGGCAGCCAGGTGCAAGGTCGAGATTCCATACGACATGCCGTATTCCACGATCGTCGTCGGCTTGATCGCACGAACCAGGCTGTACAGCAGCCGGCCTGACTCGGGCGCCACGGACAGGTAGACGTTCGCAAACAAGTCCGCGCGTTCTTCAACGGCGTAGTCGCGTGGCGAGACCCCTTGGCGGCGTTCAGCATCCTGCTGCGCGTCGGTGAAGAGTCGATCGATGATCGAGGCGTATTCCGGTCGGTTCAGAGTTGCAGTCATATCCGTACCCTAGACGCTCCGTTGCGTCTTGTCTAGAATGGAGTGGTGTTAGATCGAGCTGTGGCAGAGGCGCAGCCGCATCGCGGCAATCGGCACGGACGCAGCGAGGCGGCCCGCGAGGCCATCCTGCATGCGGCCGACGATTTACTCGTCGAAAAGGGTTTCGCCGGCGTCACCGTCGAAGGGATCGCCAAGGCGGCGGGCGTGGCAAAGCAGACGGTCTACCGCTGGTGGAGCTCCAAAACGGATGTCCTGATGGACGCGTTCCTCGAAGACGCGGCCGCCGAACTCGAACCCCCCGACACCGGCGCCCTGGAGTCCGATCTGCGCGCTCATCTGCGCACCACAGCCCACTTTCTCACTGCCGACGATGCAGGTGCGGTCTACCGCGCACTCGTGGGACAGGCGCAGCATGATCCGCAGCTCGCCCAGACATTTCGGGCCCGCTACCTCCACGCTCAGCAGGTGCGCGACCAGAAGCCGTTTATCCGGGCGATCGCCCGAGGCGAGCTGACGGCCGATGCCGACGTGGCCGCGCTGGCCGAGTGGCTCGTCGGCCGACTGCACTACCGCGTCATCGCAACCGGTGAATCCGTCGACGACAGCTTCATCGACGCGGTCGTCGACGGCACGCTATCCCTGTGTCGCCGCTGGTCAACCCAGCAGAATGCTTGAATAAGCCGTGGCCAACCGCATCCAATCCCTGCTCGGGGTTCCCTACCCCGTTATCCAGGCCCCGATGACCTACATCGCCCGCGCCGAACTCGCCGCGGCGGTGTCCGAGGCAGGCGGGCTCGGCGTGATCGAGACCCTCACCCCCGAAGGGCGTGCCGACCTGCAGCGGGTGCGCGAGCTGACCGACAAACCGGTGGCGGCCAACCTCATGATCCAGGGCTGGAAGAACGACCCGTCGATTGTCGACACACTGGCCGAAGCCGGCGTGCGCCATGTCTTCACCTCCGCCGGCGACCCGGCGCTGTTCACCACACTGCTGCACGACGCCGGCATGACCGTGGTCCAGGTGGTCGGCTCACTCAAGGGCGCGCTCAAAGCCGCCGACGCCGGTGTCGATGCGCTGGTGGTCGAGGGCGTGGAAGGCGGCGGGTTCAAGTCACTGCTGGGCGCCTCCACCATGGTGTTGCTGCCCTTGGTCGCCGAGAATGTGGACCTGCCGATCATCGCCGCCGGTGGCATCTGCGATGCGCGGTCGGCCGCGGCGTCGCTGGTGCTGGGCGCCGAAGGCGTCCAGATGGGCACCCGGATGTTGGCCAGTCACGAATCCGCGGTGCACGCGAACTTCAAGGACGCGATCGTGGCCGCAAACGATTCCGGCACAGTGCTTCTCGATGTTCCCGGCAATCCGACCATGCGGGTCCTGCGGACCGGGCTGGCCGCTCGGGTCGCTGCACACGACCCGGACTCGCGGCTACTGGGAAAGATCACCGAGCTGTACTTCGATGGCGACATGGAGGCCAGCGTCGCCAACACCGGCCAAGTGTCATCCCGGATCGTCGAACTTCTGCCGGTGGCCGAGATCATTCGTCGCACCTGGGGCGAGATCGAAGCGGTGTTGGACGGCGCACGATCGCGAGCCGAAACGTTGTGAACCTCGCCCTGAGGCGAACTTCGAATGTCCATGATCAGCCCTGGAAGACCGCCACGCCTTAGTGGGATGCGGCCGGCGTCGCCGCCTCCACATGGTCGGCCGCACCGAATATGGCGACGGCCACCGCACCCCCGACCGCGCTGCAAAATCCCAACGCCACCAGCCAGCCCAGCCCCGGTTGCGCGGTATCACCGAGCAGCGTCACGCCGACGATGCCGGGCACCACCGTCTCGCCGACGACCAAAGCAGCGACGGCGCCATTGACCGAACCCAGCTGCAACGCAACCGTAAACAGGTAGAAGCCACCGGCTCCGGCAATGGTCATCGCCCAGAGCGCCGGGTCTTTCAGCAGAACCTCAAGCCGTAGCGGATCGACACCGTCGACTACCCGCACCGCGATCGCCATCACTCCGTACAGGACACCGGAGACCAATCCGGCCGCGACGGCGGCACGGGCGCCCAGTAGGCGAATGAGGCCAACTCCGAGCGCCGTTATCAGCATCGCCACCACCATCAGCGCCCAGTGCAGCCCCGGTCCCAACGTGTCTGTACCGGCCCGACCGGCGCTGAGCCCCAACACACACAGGGACACAATCACCGTAGCGATGGCCGCCCAATCGCGGCGGCGCAGACGAATCCCGAGCACAGCGATGCCCAGCACCGCGGTGACAACGAGATTGGCGCTGATGATGGTCTGCGAAAGAAACAGCGGTATCAGCCGTGCCGAGACGACGCTTCCGGCGAAACCGATGACATCGAGGGCCATCCCGGCAATGAACGCCGAGGTGAGCACCGCGCTGATGGTTGAGCGCAGGGTCGGGTGACCGCCCGCGGTGACGTCGGCGCCCTCCCCCGCGGCAGCGGAAGTGCGCGCACCGTAGGCCTGCAGCACCGAGGCCACCCCGTAGCCGAAGCAGGCCAGTAGCGCTGCGGCCACACCGATCAGCACGTCACGGCCATAACGTCAATGTGCACCTGGGTGAGACTACGTGCCGAGTCCCCGCTGACGGGGTTACTTTGCGTCTGTCATGGGCCGCGGATCCTGCCCGACGCCGCCTGTAACGTGGCGGACGTGAAACCCACTCGGATGCATTCATTCGTTGCTGTTACGGCCAGTCTCGCGGCAATCGCCCTGCCCTTCGCGGCGGCAGGCACGGCCGCAGCCGCCGACACCTGCCCCACCGCCGCACCGGGCGGCGGCACGCCGGAGTGGACGCTGACTGGGGCCACCGGCAGCGTCGCGGTCACCGGATCGACCGAAACGGCCGCGCCCCGGGTGGAGGTGTCGACGCCGTTCAGCGTGACTGCCACCCAGGTACACACGTTGCAGGCCGGCAGCGGCCCGGTTGTTCCGGGCACGGCGAAGGTGTCCGTCTGCTACATGGGCGTCAACGGACGCGACGGGTCGGTGTTCGACAGCAGTTACAAGCGCGGCGCCCCGGTGGACTTCCCACTGGACGGCGTCATCCCCGGATTCCAGAAGGCGATCGCCGGCCAAACGGTCGGATCCACGGTCGCGGTGGCCATGACCTCCGCCGACGGCTACCCCGACGGCCAGCCCAGCGCCGGCATCCGGCAGGGCGACACCCTCGTCTTCGCGATCAAGATCCTGGGCGCCTCAGGCTGATCCACGGTGGCGCTCACCGAGGACATTGCGGTCCACCGTGCGACGCTCTGTTACGTTGTCCCACAACTGATTTAACGACCATTGCCATGATCGACCGCATCCGGTAGCGTGCGCTCATGACCGATCGCAATCGCCGCTTCCTTCTCCGCGAACGCCCAGCTGGCCGCATTGGCCCGGACACGTTCGAACTCAGCGAGCAGGCGGTGCCGCAGATCGGCGACGGCGAGGCGCTGGTGCGGGTCGACTGGATCTCCCTGGACCCGACCAACCGAATGTGGATCAACGAGACGCCGTCGTACCTGCCCCCGGTCGGCATCGGCGAGGTCATGCGCGCGGCCGGTCTTGGCGTGGTGGTCGCGTCGAACAACCCGAACTTTCCTGTCGGCCAGACCGTGCAGGGCCTGACCGGCTGGCAGGACTACGTGGTCGTCTCCGACGCCATGCCGCTGTTCCCGGTGGACGTCGCGGATGGCGTCTCGCCCAGCACCTACCTGGGCGCGCTCGGCATGACCGGGCTCACCGCGTGGATCGGGATCCGCGACATCGGCAAGCCGCAGCCGGGCGAGACCGTCGTCGTCTCGGCGGCGGCCGGAGCGGTCGGTCCGGTCGCCGGCCAGCACGCCAAGGCCAGCGGCGCACGGGTCGTCGGGATCGCCGGCGGACCGGAGAAATGTGCCCTGCTGACCGATCAACTCGGTTTCGACGCAGCGGTGGACTACCGCGCCGACGACTGGGCCCGCCAGCTTGCCGCCGCGACCCCCAACGGCATCGACGTCGACTTCGAGAACGTCGGCGGCGACATCATGGACGCGATCTTTGCCCGCGTGAACGTCGGCGCGCGGATCGCGCTCTGCGGATTGATCTCCGGCTATAACGAGACCGACCCACCGCCCGGGCCGCGCGCATTCGGGAACCTGCTGATCCAGCGCGCCACCCTGAAGGGCTTCATCATCCTCGACCACTTCCTTCGAGCACCGGAGGCCAACAGCGAGATCTCCGAGCTGATTGCCGCCGGCAAGCTCACCCCGCTCGAGACCGTCGTCGAGGGCTTCGAGCAGCTGCCGACCGCGATCAACATGCTGTTCGACGGCAAGAACGTCGGCAAGCTCGTGGTGAAGATCTCCGCTTAAGCGCGCCAGCGCGTCACCAGCGCGTCAGGCGCCCAGGCCGGCCAGCTCAGGTCACCGATCGGCGCGCCGCCGGCGAACTGCGCCACAATCTTCGGTCCGGTCGCACTCGAGTTGTCGTAAGCCGTTGCGATATCGGCCATTCCGATCGCTGCAGCGACCAGCGGCCACAGCCGGTGATACCGATCTCGAATCTTGTCTTCGGGAACCGAATGCCCGCCGGCGGCCACGCGATACTGCACCCGCTGCACCGCCAACGCCTCGGGGATAAGCACCGCATGCAGCACCACCGTGTAGCCGTGGGTGTGTGCATGGCGGATCACGTCGAGCTTCGACTCGTGCGAGAACACTGTCTCGGCGATGAACGAACGTCCCTGCTCGACGAGTTTCGTTCGGGTCTGCGCGGCCACCCGCGCTGCGTCGTATGCGCGCGCAGCTGCATCATCGGGCCAGCGGTTCTTTGCGATCTCGTCGGCATTGACGAACGGTGCGCCCGGTAGCAGCGGGGCCAACGTGAGGGCGACGAACGTCGACTTCCCCGCCCCGTTCGGGCCGACGACGAGGTCAAGCCTCCGCATCAGCGCCGCTCCACCGTCAGTGGGACGTCTCCACAATGACCGAAGTGCCGTCAGGCCGGTACTCGACGATTCGACCATCGTCATCAAGGGCTACCGTCGTGATGCCGCGCTCGGCAAGGACGTCACCGTAGTTGGTGCGCGCCAAGGTCTCCTCGATTGCTGCCGAGATTTCCGCGTTGAAGACCATGCCCTCTTCATTGGTCAACGCGCCGGTGTCCAGCTGACCGGCCAGCGCGGCCTCGACCCGTCGCCGCGCCGCGGTCTGCTGTGCCGATACCGCACGGCCAACCCGTGCCCAGTGGTCGAGTTGCTGTTTGGCCGACCTGCTTTGGCGAGCGCCTTCGGCGGCGGCACTTTCCACCAAGTCCGCGGCAAACCTGGTGACCCGGTCAGCGACGTCAGCCATGCCCGACCTCCAAGCTTCGTAGCATTATGTAACGACGTATAGCAGAATGCTACACGTCCGACACGGCGCCCTGCGTGGTGGCCATGAGCCGTTGGCCGGGCTGTAGCGTGATCAAGGTGAATTCGCGTATGCCTCGGTTCGTCACACTCGCCGCCGCTGTCACCTCGCTGGCGGCGGTGCTCGCCGGTTGTGGCGGTTCGGACAACACCTCGTCGTCGAAGACGTCGTCGGTCACCGACCTGTTCCTGCCCCCGGGCGGCGAGACCGTCACCGCCTGCCCCTCCACGCCACCGGCGGAAGGTGTTGCGGCCGACTGGACATTAAAGGGTGCCACCGGCAGCGTCGCAGTGACCGGCTCCACGAGTTCGGCCGCGCCGAGCGTCGTCGTCACCAAGCCGTTCAAAGTGACCCAGACCGAGGTACACACGTTGCATGCCGGCGACGGGCGCGTCGTCGGGGACACCGCAACGGTCTCGGTCTGCTACATGGGTGTCAACGGACGTGACGGATCGGTGTTCGACAGCAGCTACCAACGCGGCACACCGGTCGACTTCGGACTGGACCGCGTCGTCCCCGGATTCCAGAAGGCCATTGCGGGCCAGAAAATCGGGTCGACGGTGGCGGTCGCGATGGTCCCCGCCGACGGCTATCCGCAGGGTCAGCCGGCCGCCGGCATCCTGCCGGGCGACACGCTCGTGTTCGCAATCAAGATCCTCAACGCCTCACGCTGAGCCCCGGGCCGCCATGGAATCAAGCCGGGTGGATCGGTGGTTATGGGCGGTGCGGATCACCAAAACCCGGCCGGACGCCGCCGCCGCATGCCGCGGTGGTCATGTGCGGGTCAACAACCGCCCGGCCAAGCCGGCGACAACGGTCGCACCCGGTGACACGGTCAGTGCTCTGGTGGGTGATCGCACCCGAATCGTCGAGGTGTTGCGGGTGATTCAGAAGCGGGTCGGTGCGGCTGACGCGGTGACCTGCTACCTGGATCGAACCCCGCCGCCCTCACCGGCATCCGCCACGGCGATCGCCGCTCGTGACCGCGGCGCCGGACGGCCGACCAAGCGGGATCGACGGGTGCTGGACAAGTGGCGGGCCCAACAGCGCTGAGGGGTCACTGCGGGTGCGTGGCCAGATATTCCCCCACCGGGATCCGCGACATCGAGACATAGCCGATCGGCAGCAGCAGATCGCCGGCGGTGGTCCGGTAATAGGTGTCCCAGCGGTAGTAGCTGGAGAACCCGGCCGGGTCGCCGCCCATGACCGCGGCGTAGTCGTTGACTGCCCGCACGTAGTAGTCGGAATGGTTGTATCCCCAGATCGCCTTGTCGCGATTGGTGGCAAAACCGTTGGCGGCCAACAGCCGACCGGCCGCCATGATGGCATCGCGTGGCGAATGGATGTCTCCGCCGTTGCCGTAGGCCGCGAACGTCGACGGCAGGAACTGCATCGGGCCCTGCGCGGCATCGTCGCTGACACCGTTGATGCGGCCGAAGCCGGTCTCGACGAAGTTGATCGCCGCCAGGTAGTTCCACGGCACTCCGGACGCGGCCTCGGCCGCCCGGTAGCTGGCCATCAGCTCGTTGGCCGGTACCGGCGGCACCACCCGCCAGGGCGGCATGGTGTCCTTGGGGTCGGTGAGCGCCATGAGTTGCCGGCGGGCGTCGATGTTGCGGTCGTAGACCGCGAGCAGCGCCGCCGGGATCTGCGGGCGGGCGATCGCATCCCACTCGGGGTGCGCGCCGAGGGTGCGGTAGGCGACCTGTTGGCGGCGGGCCGCGGCGGCCAGCACCTGGTCGGGCGACGATGTATTGCGCAACGCCTGATCGGCCGCGACCAGGTCGGCAGCCAGCGCCGCGGGATCCACGCCCGGTGCAGCACCGGCGGGCGTCACCGCGGCGGCCAGGGCGAAGATCAGGGTGGCGACAATGCGCAGTAACCGAGCAGCCATGCCGTTCATCTTCGCCTGTGCGCCGTCGCGAACCGCGCAGGGCGGCCAGCCCGGAGCGTCCCCGGTCTGCTAGAACATGTTTCGCTTTATGCCATCGCTGGCACATCATCACTGGTCACCTCTACAAGCACCGAACTATCGGCTGTTACATTTGAGGGCCGTTCAGCTCACGTCGTCAAGGGAGAACGCATGACCACCACCAGCCTGACGACCGACGTCGTCATCGTCGGGTACGGCGCAGCCGGTACCTCTGCGGCGATCACCGCCCGCGAACTGGGCGCCGAGGTCATCGCGGTGGACCGGGCCAACGGCGGCGGTGCCACCGCCATCTCCGGGGGCATCATCTACGCCGGCGGCGGCACCTCGGTTCAAAAGGACGCCGGCGTGCACGACACCGCCGAGCAGATGCTGGACTACTTGCGCCTGGAGGTCGGCGACGCGGTCCGGCCCGAAACCCTGCAGCGGTTCGTCGACGGCAGCCCGGAAATGATCGACTGGCTGCAGGCCCGTGGGGTGCCGTTCAACTCCGGCCTGTGCCCCTACAAGACGTCCTTTCCCAACAACCGCTACTACCTGTACCACTCGGGCAGTGAGAACGCCGGAGCGTTCCGCGCCCACACCCCGCCGGTGCAGCGCGGCCACCGCGCCTACGGCAAGGGCACGTCCGGCAAGCAGATCTATGCACCGCTGGCCGAATCGGCCCGCAAACTCGGCGTGGACTTCCGCCCGCACACCACCGTCACCGAACTGCTGCAGGACCCGGCGGGCCGGGTGATCGGCGTGCGGGCCACGACCATAGGCCAAGCACCGCGGCGAATCCAGCGCCGCTACGCCCGCCTGGCCGCGCTCTCATCGAAACCCGGTGTTTACTACCCGCCGCTGCGCGCCGCGATGGACCGGCGATTGGCGAAGCTGCAACAGCGCTACGGCCAGACGATCGAAATCATCGCGCGGCGCGGGGTGATCATCAGCGCCGGCGGTTTCATCGCCAACACCGAGTGGCGCAAGCGCTACGCGCCGGAATTCAACGGCGGCCTGCCCCTGGGCACCAGCGGCGACGACGGGAGCGGCATCGCGCTGGCCCAGAGCGTCGGCGCGGTACCCGATCGCATGGACAACGTCTCGGTGTGGAAGTTCATCACGCCCCCGAGCGCCTTCATCTCCGCGATCATCGTCGACGCCGACGGTCGGCGGGTGATCGACGAGTCTCGCTACGGCGCCGCGGTCGGACAGGTCATGGTGAAGAACCATGGCAGCCAGGGCTGGATCCTGGCCGACGCCCGGCTCATGGCCGAGGCCCGCCGCCAACTGCTCACCCAGACGCTGTGGTTCCAGCGCGCCCAGGGCGCCGCGCTGATCTTCGGCGGTGCGGTGCGCGGTGCCACGCTGGCCGAGGCGGCGCGGGCCGCCGGCATCGATGCCGAAGGCCTAGAAGCTACCGTCACCGCGCACAACGACGCCATCGATTCCGGGACCGTCGACCCGGCCGGTAAGCCCGCCGACTTCTGCCGGCGAATCGAACAGGGGCCTTTCACTCTGATGGATATCTCGGTGCAGCCCAACGTCTTACGCCCTACCCCGATGCTGACCCTGGGTGGGGTCCGGGTCTGCGAGGACACCGGCGCGGTGGTCGACGTGGACGGTAATCCGATTCCGGGGCTCTACAGCGCCGGGCGCACCGCCATCGGTATTGCCTCGCAGTCCTACGTCAGCGGGCTGTCGATCGCCGACTGCGTGTTCGCCGGACGCCGCGCCGGTGCCAGCGCGGCCGCTTCGACGAAATAGCCGCGCGGTACGTCCGGTCCATCCGGTGCAGCCGCTAGGGTGTGCCACCGATTCCAGCGAATGCCCGGCTCCGCCACGTCCGTCACGATGGCCGACCAACCAAGCCGTTCTGCCAACTCTCCGGGTGCGTCCGTACCGAACAGCCACGGTGAACCCTGCTTCGCCATGGACTGCAGCAACGGCGCCATGGACGGCGCCTCCAGCAGCGTCTTACCGACCACGTCGTACAGCAGCACCGAACCGGGCGCCGACAGCGCATCGACACGATCGAACAGGGCGTGTACCGCGGGCTCGTCGAGGTACTGCAGCAGCCCCTCGATGAGCCAGACGCTGGGAGCGGCCGGGTCGAAACCCGCGGCCTCCAGGGCGGCAGGCCAGTCCTCGGCCAGGTCGATACCGAGCGGCACCCGCCGGCAACGCGGCTCATCGCCGGCGAGCAACTCGGCTTTGGCCGCGATGACCGCTGGTTGATCCAGCTCGTAGACGGTGGTGTGTGCCGGCCAGGGCAGCCGATATGCGCGGGCGTCCATGCCGGCCGCCAGGATGACCACCTGAGTGAGTCCGGCCCGCAGCAGGGCCTCATCCCAGAAGCGGGTACGGACGACGATCTGCCAAGTCGATTGCTCACCGGAATTGGCGATAGCCGCGGCCAGCATCCGTCGGCCGCCCTCCCCCGCCAGCTTGTCCGCAAACGGGTCGCAGAACAGGGCGTCATCGCGGGAGGATTCCTTGGCGCGGATCGCGGCGACGAGGATTCCGGTGCTGGCCACGGCTTCTCGGGTGCGGTACATGACCTCATCTTCTGCGATGGCGACTGTGGTTGGCTTGGATATTTTTGTCACCGTTTACCTCGGCGGCATCGCCGGATCCTCGGCGAGATCAACGTGCCCGGCCAACCATGAGCGGCGCCGTAGGTACTGGGTGGGTGTGGTCTCGGTGAACGCCCGAAACTCCCGCACGAAGTGTGCCTGATCGAAGTACCCAAGCTCAGCGGCAATGGCGGCACCTCCCGAGGTTCCGTCGTCGAGGCGCGTGAGGGCGGCCTGCAGTCGCCGGACCCGCAAATACGCCTTGGGCGTCAGACCGACCTGCGTGCGAAACATGTTGATCAGCCGTTTGGGCGATGAGCCGGTGAGGGCAACCGCATCACCGACGCGCATCGATGGATTGCGTTCAGCGCCGTCCAACACCGTGGTCACGTCGGGGTGTGGCGCGAATTGGTTGGGCTGCAAGCGGTTCAGCAGGAATTCTTCAAGCAGCCTTACCCTGGCGGCAGCCGACGAGGCCTCCGCCAGCCGCTGGCGCAACGTCGCCGCCGCACGCCCCCAGAGCTCTCCCAACCCGACGCAGGCATCCGTCAACTCCCCCTGCGCGATGCCCAGGAACGCCCATGCCCCGCCCGGACGAAAGTGAACCGTGATGACTGTCTGCGCCGTATCGATCTGCGTCAGGTAGGAGGCGGTGCCGGCACCGATGAGGAACGCGGGCGGCACCCTCAACCGGGTGCTCCCATCGGCGCCGAAGAAATCCACCTCCGGCCGGTCGCCGATATCGATGACGATGGTCGCCGCCCCGCGCGGCAAGGCTCGGCTTCGGTGCGGGCCACCCGCACGGCGGTCCCAGTACCCGAAGTACGCGATGCTCTCCGACAACGGCGGTCGGGGCCGAAACAGTTGCGGCTCCATCACGTCTCCTCGAGGAGCCGGCGGAAACGTGCCGCCGGGCAGGTGGCCGCGCCCGCCGTGGTGACCCGCTCCACCAGGGCAAGATCCGAGGTCACCACGGTGATGTCCTGCGGTCGGTCGTCGGCCCTAACCAGGCGCACGATCTCGTCGTCGGCGGAGTTGGCGCCGGGCCGCGGCGCCGCCGCGATCATGACGACCTCCGATTCGATGGGCGGGGATGGCGGCATTTCGAAGACCACCGTGACCTGCCCGTCGTGCGCCGCTGCCCAGGCTTCGAGCTGCCGAGTCAATCGCACCATCGCGGCGTGGCGGTCCTTCCACCAGCCATCCGGACGCGCACCGATCACGTTCATCGCGTCCACGATCCACCGCATGATTCCGACGGTACGGTGCAGCCATGAGCCCGCGCCACGACGATGCAGAGCGGAACGCCAGCGGAGCGATGAGGAGGAGTGCAGCCATGAGCCCGCGCCACGACGATGCAGAGCGGAGCGCCAGCGGAGCGATGAGGAGGAGTGCAGCCATGAGCCCGCGCCACGACGATGCA
>CAXYUC010000024.1:0-35353 GCA_964292075.1 uncultured Mycolicibacter sp. | reverse complement strand
CGTTGCCCCACAGCGCGTTGGCGGTGGAGCGGCCGCGGCGCATGCCGGACTTGTCGACCACGTCGTCGTGCAGCAGGGTGGCGGTGTGCAGGAACTCGATGGTGGCGGCCAGCAGGTTGATCCGTTCGCCGCGGGCACCGAGGGCGTTGCCGGCGAGGAGCACCAGCAGCGGGCGCAGACGCTTGCCGCCGGCCGAGGTGATGTAGTCGCCGATCTTTTCCACCAGCGGCACGCGGGAAGCGAGCTGGCGACTGATGATGCCGTCGACGGCGGCGAAGTCGTCCGCCACCACGCGATAAAAGGCCTGAGGTTGCATCGGCTGACAGGGCTCCTCTTTAGTTGCGCGGCATGCTAGGTGCCGGGTCTGGCACTGTCAAGGCAGCGCGGCGGCGTACTTGCCGGGTGCTTCGCGCTCGCGTAGAATGGCCGGCCCGAACTTCCCTGGCATTCCCTGCCTTACGCAATGCAGTGGCGACCCTTCGGCGCCTTGCAGCCATGCTGGCCAATAACTCCTCCACCAAAGCGCCAGGTGAGCAGGTCTAACGGAGACATTCCATGTACGCAGTAATTGTTACCGGCGGCAAGCAGTACAAAGTCGCTGAAGGCGAATTCCTCAAGATTGAAAAGCTCGACGTGGCTACCGGCGAAAGCGTGTCTTTCGAGCAGGTTCTGCTGGTCGGCAATGGCGACGACGTCAAGATCGGCGCTCCGGTTGTGGCTGGCGCCAAGGTGACCGCCGAAGTGATCGCCCAAGGCCGTCACGACAAAGTGCGTATCATCAAGTTCCGTCGCCGCAAGCACCACATGAAGCGTCAGGGCCACCGTCAGTGGTTCACTGAAATCAAGATCACCGGCATCCAGGCCTGATCCCCTTCTTTTTCCGGAGTATTGACTCATGGCACACAAAAAAGCTGGCGGTTCTACCCGTAACGGCCGCGATTCCGAAAGTAAACGCCTTGGCGTGAAAAAATTCGGCAGCCAAGCTGTCGTTGCCGGCAACATCCTCGTTCGTCAGCGCGGCACCAAGTTCCACGCTGGCTACGGCGTTGGTATCGGCAAAGACCACACCCTGTTCGCCAAAGTCGACGGCGTGGTCAAGTTCGAGACCAAGGGCGCCTTCGGTCGCAAATACGTGAGCGTCGTGGCCGTCTGATCACGCGTTCGCCGAAAAAGCCCTGTCTGCCGACAGGGCTTTTTTGTTTGTAATATCCCAGTTTTCATGACCCGCCAGGCGCGGGAGGCATTGCCCAATGAAATTCGTCGATGAAGTATCCATTCACGTGCAGGCCGGCGACGGTGGCAACGGAGCCCTGAGCTTCCGCCGTGAAAAATTCATGCCCATGGGCGGTCCGGACGGCGGCGATGGCGGTGATGGCGGTTCGGTTTACCTGCAGGCCGACAGCAACCTCAACACCCTGGTGGACTACCGCTATACCCGCCGCTTCCAGGCCCAGCGTGGCCAGAACGGCCGCAGCAAGGACTGCACCGGCGCCAAGGGCGAGGACCTGACCCTGCCGGTGCCGGTCGGTACCACGGTGATCGATGCCGGCACCCAGGAAATCATCGGCGACCTGACCCGGGACGGTCAGCGCCTGCTGGTGGCCAAGGGCGGCTGGCACGGTCTGGGCAACACCCGCTACAAGACCAGCACCAACCGGGCGCCGCGGCAGACCTCGCCGGGCAAGCCGGGCGAAGCGCGCGACCTCAAGTTCGAGCTCAAGGTGCTGGCCGACGTCGGCCTGCTGGGCATGCCCAACGCCGGCAAGAGCACGCTGATCCGTGCGGTTTCCGCGGCCAAGCCGAGGGTCGCCGACTACCCGTTCACCACCCTGGTGCCCACCCTCGGCGTGGTCAGCGTCGGCCGCCTGAAGAGCTTTGTGATCGCCGACATTCCCGGCCTGATCGAGGGCGCCGCGGAAGGCGCCGGCCTCGGCATCCGCTTCCTCAAGCACCTGGCGCGTACCCGCCTGCTGCTGCACCTCGTCGACATGGCGCCGCTGGACGGCTCCGATCCGGGGGGTGGCCCCGGGGGCATCATCCGCCGGGCGGGGCGGTTCACTCCGGCGGCCGCCCAGCGGGACCCCTGGGTGGGGGTGCACCAGGGCGACCAGCCGGGCCCCGTGGCCGCAGCCGAGGCTGGTGACCAGACCGGCCTTGAGCGGGAACTTCTCCCCCAGCTCCAGCGTCTCGCGCACCCACACCAGGTGCCCGGCGGTGGCCAGCTCGTCGTCGACGCAGTCCAGGCTGCGGTTGGGCGGGATGACCCCGTCGCGCAGCACCTGGCACAGCCCCATCATCTGGAAGACCGCCGCGCCGCCCTTGGCGTGCCCGGTGAGGCTCTTCTGGCTGATCACGAATAGCGGCGCACCGTCGGAGCGGCCCAGCGAGTCGGCCAGCCGCTCGTGTAGCTCGGTCTCGTTAGGGTCGTTGGCCAACGTCGAAGTGTCGTGCTTGGAGACCACCGCGATGTCGTCGGCGCCCACGCCCAGCTTGGCCAGCGAACGGGCCAGCATCGAGTCCTTGCCGCCCCGCCCGGCGCCCAGCGCTCCCAGGCCCGGAGCGGGGATCGAGGTGTGCACGCCGTCGGCGAAGCTCTGCGCGTAGGCCACCACGGCCAGGACCGGCAGGCCCATCTTGGCGGCCAGGTCGCCGCGGGCCAGCAGAATGGTGCCGCCCCCCTGAGCCTCGACGAAGCCCAACCGGCGCCGGTCGTTGGCGCGGGAGAACTTCGAGTCGCTGATGCCCTTGGCGCGCATCATCTCGGTGTCGGCGGTGGCCGCCATGTCACCGAAGCCGATGATGGCCTCCAGGGTCAGGTCGTCGTAGCCGCCGGTGACCACCAGCTCGGCCTTGCCCAGGCGGATCTTGTCGACGCCCTCCTCGACCGAGACCGCGGCGGTGGCACAGGCGGCCACCGGGTGGATCATCGCGCCGTAGGACCCGACGTAGCTCTGCACCACGTGCGCGGCAACGACGTTGGGCAGCACCTCCTGCAGGATGTCGTTCGGCTTGGCCCGCCCGAGCAGGTTGCCGTGGTACATGGTCTGCATCGAGGTCATGCCGCCCATGCCGGTGCCCTGAGTGCTGGCCACCAGCGACGGGTGCACCCAGCGCATCAGCTCGGTCGGGGTGAAACCCGCCGACAGGAACGCGTCCACGGTCGCGACGATGTTCCACAGCGCCACGCGGTCGATGGAGGTGGCCATGTCCTGGCTGATGCCCCACACCGTCGGGTCGAACCCGGTCGGGATCTGAGCACCCACGGTGCGCGACAGCTTGCTCTTGCGCGGCACCCGAATCTCGGTGCCGGCCTTGCGGATCACCTGCCAGTCCGAGGAGTCCGGCACCGGGCGCACCACGGTGTGCTCGGGGTCGAACTCGACGAACGCCCGCGCGTCGGCCTCGCTGGAGACCACGAACGAGAAGTCCTTGTCCAGGAACACACTGACCAAAAGCGGCGAGGCGTGGTCGGGGTCGATCGCACCGTCGTCCACGAACTCGCGAACACCGACGCGTTCCACCACGGCGTCGTGGTAGCGCTCCACCAGCTCGGCCTCGTCGACCAGCTCACCGGTCGCGGTGTCATACCAACCCGGGGTCGGGTCGTCCTCCCACTTGACCAGACCGGTGGTCCAGGCCAGCTCCAGCACACCGGCGGCCGACAGCTCGCCGGAAACCTCCATCTCGAAGCGGGTGCGCGACGAGCCCAGCGGGCCCAGTTCGGCGCCCCCGACGATGACCACCAGATCGGCCGGGTCGACGTCGAGGTCGGCCCAGGCCGGCGGGGGTGCCGGGGTGTGACCGCGCGGCGGGCTCGGCAGTGCCGCAATGGTATTGCCGGCGTCAGCTTCGTCGTCGGCTGCGGCTTCGCTCGTCATCTCCTCGCGGGCCTTGGCGGCCAGCTCGGCCATGTCCAGGTTCGCCTCGGCCAGGCCGCCGGTCAGGTCGGCTTCGATCGGGGCGTTGGCCGCGGCCACCTTGGACTCGACGTTGCACAGGCCCAGCAGCATGGCCGCCATCTGCTCGGTCGAATAGGTGGTGACGCCGGCTTCCTCGACCGCGTCGACGATGACGTCGTTGTGGCCCATCAACCCGGTACCACGCGTCCAGCCGATCAGGGCGTGGGCCAGGCTGACCCGAGAAGCCCACGAGGACTCGGCCTTCCAGCGCGACACCAGCGCGTCCAGCGACGCCTTGGCCTCGCCGTAGGCACCGTCACCGCCGAACATGCCGCGGTTGGGCGAGCCGGGCAGCACCACGTGCAGCCGGGAGGCGATGTCGCGCTCGGCACCGATCTTCGACAGGCCGCCAATCAGGCGCTGCACTGCCCACAGCAGCACCTTCATCTCCATCTCGGCACGCGCACCGGCCTCCGACAGATCGCCGGTGACCCGCGGTGCCGCGAACGGGAACAGCAGCGTCGGGGTCTGCGCATCCTTGAGGTGGATCGACTGCGGCCCAAGGCTTTCGGTCTGCTCGGTTCCGACCCACTCGACCAGTGCGTCGATGTCAGAGTAGGAAGCCATGTTGGCCGGCACCACCCACAGCGCGGCACCGAACCGAGCGTGGTCGCGGTAAAGGTCGCGGTAGAAGCTCAGCCGCTCGTCGTCGAGGCGAGAAGTGGTGGCGATGACGGTCGCACCGCCGTCGAGCAGCTGCCCGACCACCGATGCCGCGATCGAGCCCTTGGAGGCACCGGTCACCACCGCCACCTCGTCGCTGTAGCGGCCCCGGCCCGGGTTCTCCGCGCCGGCAGCGATCCGGGCGTACAGCGAGCCGTGAATCTGCCGGCCGGACGCCAGCGCCCGGGCCTGCCACCACGGCGCCTGGGTGGCGACCACATGGCCGGCACCCTCAAAACGCTCGGCGAGGCGCGGCCAGTCGGCGTCGATGTCGCCTTCGTCGACCAGCCACAGCTTGACCAGGTCTTCGCGGGCACTGGCCCAACGGTCGTCGAACAGCACCGCTTTGCGGCCGTCGAAGACCGGCGCCACCAGGCGCGGCCAGTCCGAACCCAATTCGGCGGTCACCAGGTCGATCAGCTCGCTGTCGGTGGCGCCCGCCGGGACCGCGGCCACATCCTCGCTGAACCCGAGCTGGCCCAGCACCAGCCGGGCCGCTGAGGCGAGCACACCGTCGCGCCCGGTGATCTGGGCGGTGAACTCGCCCAGCGCGGCGGCGTCCACGGTCGCGCCGCCACCACCGCCTGCCGAGGGCAGGCTGACGGCGACGCCGCGGCGTGCGGCGACGGCCTGCACGGCCGCATCGATGACCTTGTCGACGGCTGCGGCGTCGGCCAGCGCGCCCTCGTGCAACCCGCCCAGGGCGCCGCCCCGGACACTGCTGCCTTCGCGGGTCCCCAACGCCACCTCGACGGTGACGTGCTTGGCCCAGCCCTCACCGAGCTCCCAGGTCTTCTTGACCCGTTCGGCGATGGCACCGGGCCGCTTGCCGGACGGTCCGAGAATGGTGCGGAGCTGGTCGTTGATCGCGTCGGTCAGCACCGGGCCGTAGGGCTTGTAGGTGCGGGCCAGCTTCGTGACCTGCGACTTCAGCCCGGACAGGTCGGCTTCGGCGGCGCCGTCGATGGCGCCCAGGTTCAGCTCCGAACCGAGGTCAACCAGCAGCTGGTTGCGTCGCGAGGACGCGCCGTCGGTGATGGACTCGATGGAGTCCAGCGCCTCGATCTGGTCGATGCGCATCTTGGCGCTCAAGGCGATCAGCGCGCAGGTGGCGTCGGCGGCGTCGAACGCAATGTCGTCGGGGCGGGGAGCACCGGACGGAGCTGAGGCGCCAGCCGAAGCGACGGCGGGGGCGACATCAGGCACAGCCGCCGGTTCCGGCGCGCCAGCGCCGGAATCCTCCGCAACCGGCTCCTCCTCCGGCTCCGGGTCGGTGTCGGTGGCGAAGAGCACCGCGGCGTCGCGCTCAGCGTTGAGCACCTCCACGGTGCTGTGGGCGTACTCGGGCAACTTGAGCGTGTTGGTGGCCAGTCCGGCGACCGTCGGGGCGGTCTTCACCCCGATCTCGACGAACCGTTCCACGCCCAACCCGCCGGCGGCCTGTTCGATGAACAGCAGGTCCTGAGTCTCGATCCAGCGCACCGGGCTGGCGAACTGCCAGGCCAACAACTCGATGACGACCTTGCGGCACAGCTCCGCCGGCTTCTCGTTACGCCAGGTGTCGTAGTCGGCCAGCACCTCGTCGAGTGGCTCGGCCGGCACCAGGTCACGAATCTCCTGGATGAACTCCCGGTCCAGGGTGAACGGCTTGGGCACCAGGTTCGGGATGTAGCGGCCGACGATCAGCGCCGGGTCCTGGTCGCGCGGCATGACCCGCTCCAGCGAACGGCGGAAGTCGTCCACACCGATCCGCAGCACGCTCGAGTGGAACGGCACATCGATACCGGGCACCAAGATGAACGAGCGCTTGCCGCCGCTGATCTCGCGGCGCCGCTCGACCTCGGCCTCCAGGGCCTCCAGACCGGCCACGGTGCCGGCGATCGCGTACTGCGAGCCGCGCAGGTTGAAGTTGACGATCTGTAAAAACTCGCCAGTATTCGCCGCGATCTCGGCAACGAACGCGGTGACGTCGGCGTCGTCGAGGTCGATCTGCGATGGCCGGATGGCGGCCAACCGGTAGTTGGAGCGTCCCATGGCGTCACGCGGCACGATGTCGTGCATCTTCGAGCCGCGGTGGAACACCACCTCGAGCAGCGCTTCCAACTCGTAGACGCCGCTGACGCAGGCCAGCGCGGTGTACTCGCCGACGGAGTGACCGCAGGCGATCGCTCCTTCGACGAATGCGCCCTGCTCGCGCATCTCGGCGACCTGTGCGGCAGCCACGGTGGCCATCGCGACCTGGGTGAACTGCGTCAGGTACAGCACACCGTCGGGGTGCTGGTAGTGCACGCCGGAGGCGATCAGGGAAGTCGGGTTGTCGCGCACCACGTGCAGCACCGAGAAGCCCAGGGTTTCGCGGGTGAACTTGTCTGCGGAGTCCCAGACCTTGCGAGCGGCCTTGGACCGGGCACGGACCTCCATGCCCATGCCCTTGTGCTGGATGCCCTGACCCGGGAACGCATAGACGGTCTTGGGGGCGGTCAGCCGAGCGGTCGCCGACATCACCAGATCAGAGCCGATCCGCGCGCTGATCTCCAGAACCTCGGCGCCCAGGTCGATTCCGACCCGATCCACCCGGAAGTCGACGTCATCGCCGGGCTTGACCATGCCCAGGAAGCGCGCAGTCCAGCCGACCAGCCGCGCCGGCGGACGGGCCTGGCCGTCGGTCGCGGTCACCACATGCTGAGCCGCGGCCGAGAGCCACATGCCGTGCACGATCGGGCCCCCCTCACCATTGGGCCCCGTCAGGCCGGCGAGCAGTGCGGCGCCCCGGTCGGTGTGGATCGGGTTGTAGTCGCCAGAGACCGCCGCGAGCGGCCGCATGTCCACCGGCGCGGTCAGGGTGACGTCGCGCCGACGGCGGCGCGGGGTGTCGGTGGCGTTGTCGGAGACCGCGCCACCGGCCCGAACCGGATCGGTCAGTTCCGCGGCACCGGTGCGCCCGCGGATCGCGAAGCGCTCCTCCAAGGTGGCCAGCACGGTGCCATCGGCCGCCGCGACCGTGACCGACACCGGGACGACACGGCCGACCTCGGTGTCGGTAGCCGCCGATGCCGTTGCGGTGACGGTCAATTCGGCCGGTTGCGCCGGCAGTGCGCCGAGCAGCTGCGCCGCGTGGTCCAGATGCACCAGGGACAACAGGCCCTCGACAACCGGGAACCCGGCGTCGGTGGTGGCCGAGCCGATAGCGGCGAACACCGCCGGCCAGCACCGCCCGACCAGGGCGTCGGGCACGGTGGACAGTCCCGGTGCCAGCGGCGCGCCGAACGTGGCGGTCACCCCGGTGTGGTCGGCGACCTGCTCGGGATTCCACTCGACGGTCACGGTGGCCGTGCCGTCGTGCACCGGCGGCAGGGCCTCCGGGCCGTCGACACCGGCGGCGATGGCCAGCACCGCGCGCATCGCGGCGGCGGCATCCTCGGTGGAGACCAGCGGGGTGGCCCCGTCGACGACGGCAGCGGGGACAGTGAACCGGATGTTGATCCAGACACCGGACAGCGGCACGCTGAGCACGACGTTCGCATCCGAGGCGACCTCCAGACGCGCCCCGGTCGACGGGTGGGTGGCGGTGCGGTTCTCGTGCACCTGCCATTCGGCGGGGTCGGCGATCCGATGCACCGGGTTGGTGGCGGTGCGGCCGGCCCACAGCACGTCGGGGGCATCGAGCAGCACGGCCAGCGGGCCGGTGACGTCGGCGCGGCCCTGACGGCGCGCGGTGACGGGGGTGGGTTCCACGCCGGTGGCGAGCACCTGGTCAACTGCCGCCTGCTCGAAGCGGTCCAGCAGCTCGCCGACCGGCTCGTCGACCCGAGTGATGCCGGCGACAGCGGTGATGCCCGGAATGATGCAGACCTGCTCGGCGGTGTAGCGGGCGTCATGCGCCTGCCACAGCGAGTCACTGCGCCACCAACGGCGCACGTCCTTGTCGATCACCGGCACGAAGTTGACCGGCTTGCCCGGCGTCTTGCAGAGCTGCGTGAAGAACGGCGCGTCGGCCGGGTGCAGGACGACGGTCTCGGCGTCCGGGTAGGCGGCCAGCAGCGCCGCGATGGCTTCTTCGGGACGCTCCAGGATCGACTGTGCGCCTTCGGAATCGGCGAACAGGGTTTCGATCGGTCCGGACTCGAGTTCGTTGAGCCGCGCTTCCGCGCGCTGCAGCATCGACCCGAACCGCTCTCGCCAGGTGTCGGCCAGCCACGGGCTGTCCGGTGAGGCGGTGTCCGCGGTCGAGTCGCCCGCCCCGATGGCCAGTTCCACATAGCGGCGTAGCCACTGCGCGTACGTCATCTCGGTGACATCACCAAAGTAGGGCTTGGCGGTGTCGGCCAGCGCGGCGATGATCTCGTCGCGACGCGCCGCGACGGCCTCGCCGTCACCGGCGACCTCGTCGAGCAGCCGGCCGCACCGCGAGGCGACGTTGTCGATCTCGTGAATGTCGGCACCGAGCTGGCTGCGCGAGGACGCCATGCCGCCCTGCGCTTTTCCGGCGCCGATCCAGTGGTCGGTGCCCTTGGTGTCGACCAGCATCTGCTTGACTGCCGGCGACGTGGTGGCCTCTAGGGTGGCCATCGCCGCGGTACCGACCAAGATGCCGTCAACGGGCATCAACGGGAAGCCATGCTGCTGCGACCACCGGCCGGACAGGTATTCGGCGGCCTGCTCAGGGGTGCCGATTCCACCGCCGACGCACAGCGTGATGTTGGGCTGCGAGCGCAGCTCGGAGTAAGTCGCCAACAACAGATCGTCGAGGTCTTCCCAGGAGTGGTGCCCACCGGCGCGGCCGCCCTCGACGTGGGCGATCACCGGCGTGGTGGGGACCTCGGCGGCGATGCGGATCACCGACCGGATCTGCTCGACGGTGCCGGGCTTGAACACCACGTGGCTGATGCCGGATTCGTTGAGCTCGGCGATCAGCTCGACGGCCTCTTCCAGCTCGGGGATGCCGGCGCTGATCACCAGCCCGTCGAACGGGGCGCCGGACGCACGCGCCTTCTGCACCAACCGTTTTCCGCCGACCTGCAGCTTCCACAGGTAGGGATCCAGGAACAGCGAGTTGAACTGAACGGTGCGGCCCGACTCGAGCAGCGTCGTGAGCTCGGCGACCCGGTCGTTGAAGATCTCCTCGGTGACCTGGCCACCGCCGGCCAGCTCGGACCAGTGCCCGGCGTTGGCGGCGGCGGCGACGATCTTGGCGTCGACGGTGGTCGGGGTCATGCCGGCCAGCAGGATCGGCGAGCGGCCGGTCAGCCGGGTGAACTTGGTGTCGAGCTTGACCCGGCCGTCGGGCAGCGCGACCACCGACGGGGCGTAGCTGGTCCAAGGCCGGGCGACCTCGGGGACGGCACCGATGGTGAACAGGTTGCGCTGTCCACCGCGGGTGGCCACCGGCACGATCCCGACGCCCAGGCCGCGAATCACCGGGGCGGTCAGCCGGGTCAGGATGTCACCGGGTCCCAGATCCAGAATCCAGCGGGCACCCGCGTCGTGCAGCGCGGTGACCTCGTCGACCCAGTCGACCTCGCCCACCAGGATCGAGTCGGCCAGCTGGCGGGTCAGCGCCACATCGAGGCCCACCTTGGCGGCCCACTGCGCGACGATCTCGATGCCGTTGGACAGCCGCGGCGAGTGGAAGCCGACCTCGACCTGGACCGGCTCGAAGACCGGAGCGAAGACCGCGCCGCCGCGCAGCTTGCTCTTGCGCTCGGCAGCCTCCTTCTCGGCGATCTGCTCGCAGTACAGCTCGAATCGAGACAGCTGCTCGGGGGTCCCGGTGATCACCACGGCACGGCGACCGTTGCGGATGGACAGCACCGGAGGAAGCACGGTGCGCACGTCGGTGGCGAACTCGTCCAACAGTTGCCGGATGCGCTCCGGATCGACATTGGTGACCGACACCATCGGCGGGCGGTCACCCAGGACCGAAATGCCCCGGCGGCGGGCCACCAGCGTTCCGGCCGCCCCGATCAGCTGGGCGATCGCGAGCAGCTGCACGTCGCTGGCGCCACCGGCCTTCAGCGACTCGACCGCCAGAATGCCCTGCGAGTGCCCGGCCGCGGCGACCGGCGGGGTGGCCGACAGGTCCAGACCCTGACGCTCCAGCGCCCGCATCGCGGCGATCTGGGTCAGCAGCACCCCCGGCACCGACACCGCCGCCGACGTCAGCTGCTTGTCCGACGGAATGGGGTCCTCGGCCGCCAGCGCCCGGACCCACTGCAGCGGCTCAAATCCGATGGGCCGGACCACAACCAGCTCTTTGGCGATCGGCTCCAGCAGTAGGTCGGCCTCGCCCGCCAAGGTGGCCAGTTCCGTCTCGATGCCGGCCGACGACACCAACTCTTCGAGCGACTCCAACCAGGCGCTGCCCTGTCCACCGAAGGCGACCGCGTACGGCTCGCCGGCCGTCAACCGATCCACCAGAGCGGACGCGGCATTGGCGAAACGCCCCGAGCCTGCACCGTCAGCGGAAACCCGGTCGTGTTCGTGGATCGTCACGTTTTATATCTCCCCTGCCCTGGTTAACGTCGCGTCGTCATCGACGCCCGCCGGGATAGCCGGCCCAACTGCGGGTTCTCGCGTGTTCGCGGCCGCGCTTCAGCTGTAAGAGTGTCATAAGAACCTGTGCCGTTTCCGCAGCAAATTGGTTACTGGTGAGTTCTACGCTCGGGTAACCCGGCCCCGGATATCACGGGGCTCGACAGCGGCTGGAACGATCCGGGACAAACGTCCTGCATGCGCGGGGTTACGGTCGAGTAGCCATAACGACGCAGATCAAGGCTCCATTGTTATCTAATCGTTATGTTTGAATCAGCCAGGCCAACTGGCTTTGGCGGCGCCTGAGGCTCCGAGCTCGAACGAGCCCGGCGATCCCAGCCCTGCGCAGCTCGATCGGGCGCTAGTTTGCTGGACGAACGGCGGACCGGAGCTTCGTCAGGCCCACTGACCGAACTGGGGCGCCAGGATCTCGTTAATGTCCACACCAACGCCGCCGACCGTGCGCCTGTCGATCTCCACCTGATGCAAGTTGGCCGCCGGATGGGCGACACCGCCGGGCGAACCGAAGTTGTGTTGCCAGAAGCAGGAGCCCAGACCGTCCTGCAGCGCCCACTCGATGGTCTTGGAGTTGGCGTAGACACCGGTGCGCTCCGGCCCGACCACCGATTGCCAGCCCCGCAGGTACGGAGCAACTTGCTCTTTGTACTGCTCGAAGGACGGATTGTCGTCGATAGAGGCGTAGATCGGCGCACTGTCCGGGCCGCCGGCCGCCGTGTGCAACTGTGCGCCACGCTTGGCGTGGTCCACACCGGCGTCCTGGCCGCCCAGCCAGTCCGCGGTCGCCTGCTTTCCGAACTGGTAGCAGGAGACGACCGTGAGTCCGTTCTCCTGCAGGTCACGCGCCTCGGCTAGCTGCATCGGCTTGCCGAGCATCCAGTCGGCGCCGGGCCGACGATCCGACACATAGCGGATAGCACCCGCAGCGCCGGACGCCTTGATCGCCTCGGCGGACAAGACACCGGCGGAGTAATCCAGCAGAATGCCCAGCGGCGCCGCCTCGGCGGCCGCGGCGAGCAGCGCCGAAACGCCGGCAGCCGCAGGCACCGCCGCGGCGAGTTTGAACACGTCGCGTCGTGAAATCATCACGCGACACAGACTAAGACAGACTTTGGTGCCGGTTTTGGCCGGTCACCGGCGAAAACCACGCCGAAATCGTGTGCGACCATAGCCCGTGTCCTGCAATTGACAGACAAGGTAGGCCCGAATTGCGTCCCTGGATCGTGTGGGGCACCGGGCTGCTGTCCTATTTGGTGGCAGTGCTGGACCGAACCACCTTCGGGGTCTCGGGCCTCGACGCCGCCGATCGCTTCCACGCCGGCCCGAGCACGCTGTCGTCGTTCGTGATCGTGCAGTTGATCGTCTACGCGGCCATGCAGATTCCGGCCGGAGTGCTGTTGGACCGCTTCGGCCCCCGGGCGATGATCGCCACCGGCGTTCTAGTGCTCTCCGCCGCCCAACTGACGCTGTCGCTGACCCACTCGCTTCCCACCGCGGTCGGTGCGTACGGCGTCATCGGCCTGGGTGACTCGTTCATCTTCATCTCGGTCATCCGACTGCTGCCCAATTGGTTTGCACCCAAGCGTGTTCCGCTGCTCACCCAGCTGACCGGCATCTGCGGTCAGTTCGGCCAGTTCCTCTCGGCGGTGCCGTTCCTAGCAATCCTGCTGCACGGCGGCTGGACGGCCGCCTATCTCTCGGCCGCGGGGCTGGGCCTGTTCGCCGGCATGCTGACACTCGCCGTCACCCGCGACGCCCCGCCGGGAGCGCCGGCCGCAGTGCACGCACGGAGCTTCGGTGACGCGTTCGGTGAGATCAAAACGGTGTGGTCACGGCCGGGGACCAAGGCGGGCTTCTTCACCCACATGGGCAACGCGTTCTCCCCCGGCGTGTTCGCACTGATGTGGGGGGTGCCATACCTGACTACCGCGCAAGGGCTTTCGCGCGGCGTGGCAGGTGCGGCGCTGACGCTGTCGGTGCTGCCCTTCATCGTGGTGGGGCTGCTGGTCGGAACCATCTCCGGGCGTTGGCCGCAACACCGCTCACGCGTGGCGCTGACCATGATGGCACTGATCGCGTTGACCTGGACGGTGCTGTTGGCCATGCCGCGCCCCGCGCCGCATTGGTTGTTGGTGATGCTGATCCTGGTGATCTCGGCGGGTCAGCCGGTGTCGATGCTGGCCTTCGACTTCGCCCGGACCTACAACCCGCCGGCCGCGTTGGGCACCGCGCAAGGCATGGTCAACACCGGCGGCTTCATCGCCACCCTGCTCATCATGCAGGCGATGGGGGTGGTTATCGCAATGACCGGTGGCTATTCATTCGAAGCGTTCCGGCTGGCCTGGATGACGCAGTACATCGTCTGGGCGGTGGCCGCCGTCGGCGTGGTGGTCTACGCACGAAAAGCCCGCGACGCCGAGACGTTCGGCGAAACGCCCATACCTGTGGCCGTGTCCGAGCAATAGGCGCGTCAGGTCGCCGGCTGGTACGGGTCCGGCAGCTGCGGGCAGTAGGCGTGCCGCGCCGCATTGATGATGGCGTGCGCCTCGTCGGGTGACACTTCCAGATTCGCGATGACCGAGACCGGCACCAGCCGGGGCGAATCGCTCAGCGCCACGCAGACCGCGTGGCCCTCTTGCACCATCAGAGTGCGCAGCGGCTCGCACTTGATGCTCCCGCAGATCTGCTTGTCGTAGTCGGGGTGCAGCCCCTGTTCCTGCAGTTCGTCGAAGAACACCTGGTCCTGGTCGGGTTGCGCCATGGCAACCGGTATCGGCGCCAGAACTCCTCCACTGACAATCGCAACGCTGAACGCGCTGGCCACCCACATCTTCATCGCGTTGCACCAATCCACGGACGACTAGATCGTTCATTCTGACACCGTCGGAAGCACCGGTGAGGCGAACTCGAGCGGCCGACGAACCGATTTTGCCTATCACTACCGCCCCGACATCGGCACGTTAGCTGGAAGAGCGCTGAAAGTCCGCTGCCGGTCGCCCCATCACCCGCCGCCGAGAGGCATAAAAACCTGGTTATCACGCTAGCTGGATGGGCCCAGTTCACCTTTGTGCGGGCGGAGGGACTCGAACCCTCACGCTCTTTCGAGCACGGGCACCTAAAGCCCGCATGTCTGCCAATTCCATCACGCCCGCTGGCGTTGGAATCCTACCCGTCCGTCCGCAAGAAATTTCCGTCAGTGTCCCGAACTACGTTGGGATACAACGCGCGGAAAGGCCGGATCATGCGATCTACGGAGGAATTCGACGCTGTGCAGCAACTCATCGCCGCGGGCTTCGACGACTGCGCCATCGCACGACAGACCTCTATTCCGCGGCGCACCGTGTGTCAATGGCGACACCATCCCGAGACTCGGCGCGCTGCAAGACGCAGCCATGATTTCTCTCGCCTGCCCGCAGCTGCCTACTGCTACCTCCTCGGTCTTTACCTTGGGGACGGATGCATCTCCCGGTGCGGTCGAGCGTGGCGTCTCAGGATCACTCTCGATACCGGGTACCCCGGCATCATCGAGCGATGCAGGAAGACGATCGATGCCGTCATGCCAGGGCAACACGCGGCAATGTATCGCCGCTCCGATCATTGTGTCGAGGTCTACCTTTATTCAAACCACTGGCCGTGCCTTTTCCCCCAGCACGGCGCCGGCAAGAAGCATCATCGGCCGATTCGGCTGGAGCCATGGCAGCAAACGCTCGTCGAGCAGGCCACCGAAGAATTCATTCGTGGCCTAATCGACAGCGACGGCTGCAGAGTGGTGGCCAACGACCGCGGTGTGCGAAGCGTCCGGTACCACTTCTCCAACCGCTCCGACGATGTCCGCGGCCTCTTCTGTGCGGCGCTGGATCGTCTCGCGATTCCGTGGACGCAGAACAGCACCTACCAAATCGCGGTCTACCGTAAAGCCGCCACCGCGCGACTCGACGAGTTCGTCGGCCCGAAGGCCTGAAGGCATTCCGGGCCTGGCGCGGTACCGTCATGGGGTGTCCACTACACGGCGTCGGAGACCTGCACTGGTTGTGCTGGTGATCGTCGCCGCCAGCGCGTGCCTGGGGCTGGGCTGGTGGCAGTGGACTCGGTTCCAAGAGGTCAACGGCACCTTCCAGAATCTGGGCTACGCGCTGCAGTGGCCGCTGTTCGCCTGGTTCTGCGTGTACGCCTACCGCAAGTTCGTCCGCTATGAAGAAGAGCCGCCCGAGCTGCACCCCGAAGACACGGTGACCGAGATACCCGCTGGACTGCTGCCGGAGCGGCCCGCGGCCGCTGCTCCCACCGATGACCCCGCGATGCGGGAGTACAACGCCTATTTGGCCGAGCTCTCCGAGAACGCCCGACAGAACAGGAACACCGCATGACCGAGTCCTCCGCCCAGGCCGCTCCCGCCGAGAAGATCCGCAGCGCGCTGCTGCCCTACCGGGTGATGGCGTGGACAACCGGTATCTGGCTGATCGCCCTGTGCTACGAGATCGTGATGCGCTACGTGGTCAAGGTGGACAACCCCCCGACCTGGATCGCTGTGGTGCACGGCTGGGTGTACTTCGCCTACCTGCTGGCCGCTTTCAACCTGGCGGTCAAGGTCCGCTGGCCGCTCGGCAAGACCGTAGGAGTGCTGCTGTCCGGCACTATTCCCCTGCTCGGCATCATCGTCGAACACTTCCAGTCCCGAAACATCAAGGCCCAGTTCAACCTCTGAGGCCTCGCAGCTGCGCCGAGCGTGATGCTAGCTTCACGCTCGGCAGAGGATTGTCGGCGGCTGAGGCCCCAGCGGCGTCGCTACGCCAGCGAGCGCAGCGCCGGCAAAAGCAACTCCAGCGCTCGGCTGCGGTGCGACGCGGCGTCCTTCTCGGCCGGGCTCAACTGCGCCGCAGTGCGGTCGGTATCGGCCGGCACAAAAACCGGGTCGTAGCCGAATCCGCCGTCGCCGTGCGGTTCTCGGGCGATGCTGCCGGCCCACTCGCCGCGCACCACCACCTGGTGCTCGGGGCCGGCACCCCATACCAGCGCGCACGCGGAGACGAACGCCGCGCCGCGCCGCTCGTCGGGCACGTCGCTCAACTGCGCCAGCAACAGGGCGGTGTTGGCCGCGTCGTCGCCGTGTTTACCCGACCAGCGCGCCGACAGCACCCCCGGCATGCCGTTGAGCGCGGAGACGGTCAGGCCCGAATCATCTGCGACACAAGGCAATCCGGTGGCCGCGTAGCCGTCACGCGCTTTGGCCAGGGCGTTCTCCTCGAACGTCGCCCCGGTTTCGGGCGCCTCGGGATAGGGTGCCACCTCATCGAGGGAGACCAGTTGCACTCCCGAGACGCCGGCGTGCTCCAGCACCCGGCTCAGCTCGGCCAGCTTCTTGCGGTTGCGGCTGGCCACCAGAATGTCGATCAGCTGCCGAACGCCTTCTTCGGCGCCGGCCCCTCCGGCAGCACCCCCGGATACGGCAGTTCCAGCGCTTCGCGCTGCACCACGAACAGCTTCTCGCAGGCGGCCAGCGCCGCATCGAGCATCTTGTCCAGCGTCGAGCGCGGGAAGGTGGCCCCCTCTCCGGTGCCCTGGATCTCCACCAGGGTGCCGGTGTCGGTGGCGACCACGTTCATGTCGACCTCGGCCCGCGAATCCTCTTCGTAGGGAAGATCGACGCGGACCCGGCCGTCGACCACGCCGACGCTGACGGCTGAGATCGCGCACGACAACGGGCGCGGGTCCGACAACTTGCCGGCGGCAGACAGGTAAGTAACCGCATCGGCGGGCGCCACATACGCCCCGGTGATCGCCGCGGTGCGGGTACCGCCGTCGGCCTGCAGTACGTCGCAGTCGATCGCGATGGTGTTCTCCCCCAGCGCGGCCAGGTCGATGCAGGCGCGCAGCGAGCGGCCCACCAGCCGGCTGATCTCCTGGGTTCGCCCGCCCACTCGGCCCTTGACCGATTCGCGGTCCGAGCGGGTGTGGGTAGCGGCCGGCAGCATCGCGTACTCGGCGGTCAGCCAACCGCGGCCGGAACCCTTCCGCCAGCGCGGAACGCCTTCGGTGACGCTGGCCGTGCACATGACCCGGGTGTTGCCGAACTCGACCAGAACCGATCCGGCCGGGTTGGCGGTGAAGCCGCGGGTGATGACGACCGGGCGCAGCTCGTCGTCGAGGCGACCGTCTTCTCGTTTGGACACGCGACAACCCTAACCGCGGACGGCGTCCTGAGTTGTGTCAGGACCGCTTGATGTCGAACGACTCGTCGCACACCACGGCGTGCACCGGGCCATCGAACTCCGCCTTGGCCTCCCCGATCACGTCCTCGCGCGAGGTCCAGGGCGGGATGTGGGTCAGCAGTAGTTGTCCGACACCCGCGGCCGCGGCGATCCGCCCGGCCTCGGTTCCCGACAGGTGCAGGTTGGGTGGGCGGTTGGCCTCATGGGTCCACGACGCCTCACACAAGAACACATCGGCGCCGCGCGCCAATTCGATCACCGCATCGCAAAAGCCGGTATCGGCGCTGTAGACCAACGTCGCGCCGGACGGATCGGTGATCCGCATCCCGTAGGACTCGGTCGGATGCGACACCAAGCCGGGCTGCACACGCAGCTCCCCGAACGTGACCGGCTCACCGTCCGCCCAGGCGCGGACATCGAAGATGTCGGTGATGTCGTCGATCTCCCCGCCGTAGGGCGAGGACGCCGCGCCCATCCGCGACCAGGTGTCGCTCGGCCCGTAGAGCAGGCCCTTATCGAACGGCCTGATCGCCACCGACGGGTGGTAGCGGCGCCAGACAAACAGCCCGGGCAGATCCAAGCAGTGGTCGGCATGCAAGTGCGACAACAGCACATGGACCGACCCCGGATCGACATGGCGTTGCAGGGCGCCGAGGACCCCACCTCCGAAGTCGATTACCAGCGGCGGCGAGTCCGGCGCCTGCAACAGGTATCCCGATGCCGGCGAGTCCGGACCCACCACACTGCCGGAGCAGCCCAGCACGGTCAGTCGCACGTTCCCTACTGTGCCATGTTCGCCGCGAGCATGACGAAGACACCGGCGCTTTGCTCACTATTCGTCATCGAAATCATGGGCTAGTGCAACGGGGCGTGGCGGTGGACGGCTCCGACGCCGGTGATAGCCGGTCCCAAAAATCGGGTAGCCAGGTCAGCAAACGCCTCCGGGTCACCGGTGGCCTCGAAGACCCGTGTTGCCGGGGCGGCCTCATGCGGGCGTAGTAAGTCGCGCTCGGTGAGCACCCGCAACAGTTCCTTGGCCGTCTCTTCGGCGCTGGACACCAGCGTCACCTGCTCACCCATCGCGAGCTGGATCAATCCCGACAACAGCGGGTAATGCGTGCAACCCAACACCAGGGTGTCGACCCCGGCGCGCTGCAACGGCTCCAGATACCCCTCGGCCAGTCCCAACACCTGCCGGCCACTGGTGATACCGCGCTCGACGAAGTCGACAAAACGCGGGCAGGCCACCGCGGTGATCTCGGTGTCACGGGCCGCGGCGAACGCATCCTGGTAGGCGTGACTGGCGATGGTCGCCTGCGTCCCGATCACCCCGATGCGGCCGTTGCGGGTGGTTGCTACCGCCCGGCGCACCGCCGGCAGGATCACCTCGATGACCGGCACGTCGTAGCGTTCCCGCGCGTCGCGCAGGCACGCCGCCGACGCGGTGTTGCAGGCGATCACCAAGGCCTTGATGCCGCGCGCGACCAGATCGTCTCCGATGGCCAGGGCGTGCGCACGGACCTCGGGAATGGTCAGCGGGCCGTAGGGACCGTTGCCGGTGTCGCCGACGTAGATGATGTCCTCGTCGGGCAGCTGGTCGATGATCGATCGGGCCACGGTCAGCCCGCCGACGCCGGAGTCGAAGATTCCGATCGGGCTCACGCAGCCGCCCCCCGACGAAGTTTCCGGGACTTACGTTCGGGAGCCGCCAGCCAATAGGCAGCCAGCACCCCAGCCAGCGCACCGCACAGGTGGCCCTGCCAGGACACCCCGCCACACACTGGACCATTCAAGAGCACCGGCACCGCTCCCCACAGGATTCCGCCGTAGAGGAACAGCACCACGACCCCGACCAGGATCTGCCAGATGCGGCGGGTGAACCACCCGAACACCATCAAGAAGGCCAGCCAGCCAAAGATCAGGCCGGAGGCACCGATGTGGTCCGTCGGCCCGCACGACGACCCGACGTTGCCGATCAGCCATGTCCCCAGCCCCCCGACAATCCACACGATCGCGGTGGCCAGCACAAACCGGGACAGCCCGGTCAACGTCAACAAGAAGCCCAGCACCAGGGCGGGGCCGGTGTTGGCCAGCAGGTGCGCCCAGTTCGCGTGCAGCAGCGGGGCGAACAGCACCCCCCATAGGCCGTCGGTCTCCAGCGGCCGGATGCCGTTGCGGTCTAACTGGTGGCCGCCGACCTGGTCCACGGCTTCGATCAGGTAGAGCAGTCCAACGAACGCGATGATGGTAGCCCCGCCGGTGCGCCAGAGGGATTTCTCCTCGGGCTGTGGTGTCGGTGCTCTCCCCCCGCGGGGAGTCATGCCCACCTCACAGCCTTCCCGAACGGTCGCAGGGCCGGGCGGCGAATGCGCCCGGGACGGTGCCCCGGTAGGTCGGGATTCCGGCCACCGGATCCGCACACAGCAACCCCGACAGCACCGCCCGGGCCAGACAGTCCGCCGCGGCGGCGCCGACCTCCGCAATCAGGCCCGTCTCCGGGGACATCGCAGCAGGTACTCCCGGCAGCGGCGCAACGTCGACGGTCCCGGTCGACAACGCGAACACCGTGTCGCCGTCCACCGGCGTGTGCGAGGGCCGGATGGTGCGGGCCAGCCCGTCCTGCGCGGCGATCGCCACCCGGCGGCAGCCGGCCGGGCTGAGCGCGGCGTCGGTGGCCACCACGGCGAGGGTGGTGTTGAGCGACACGGATTTGGGTTCCAGGCCGGCGAGGATCGCCAACTGTTCCGACGGCGGCGCCGTCAGCCCGAATTCTTCGATGAGCAGGGTTGACCAGGGCAGACCGGTGGTGGGATCGATGAGTTCACCGGTGGGATTCACCACCACGATCGCACCCACGGTGACCACGTCGTCCCCGAACTCCAGTGTCATCGACGCGCTGCCCACGCCCCCCTTGAAGACACCGGCGCGCGCCCCGGCTCCGGCGCCGACGCTGCCCGATGCCGGTTGTTGGCCGTCAGGGCCGGCGGCCGCGGCCGCAGCGGCGTAGCCGAATTCCGCGGTGGGCCGGCGATCCCAGCCGCCGACCGGGAGGTCGAAGATGACCGCGGCCGGCACGATCGGCACCACGCCGCCCTCCAGCGCCACACCGCGGCCCTGCTCCTCCAACCAGGTCATCACGCCGTCGGCGGCCGCCAGTCCGTAAGCGCTGCCGCCGGAAAGCACCACCGCGTCCACCCAGCGCACACTGTTGGCCGGGTCCAACAGGTCGGTCTCCCGGGTGCCCGGCGCTCCACCGCGACCGTCGACAGCGCCGACCGTCCCCGGTGGCGCCAACACGACGGTGACGCCGGTGGCCCAACCGGACCCGAGTGTCGCGTCTGGATCAATCCGCTGGTGGTGGCCCACCCGGATGCCGGCGACATCGCTGATCGAACCCATGCCTGTCATCGTCGGGGCCTTCCCATCAGCGCGACCACCAGGAATTCCTGCAGCACGGTGAGCCACTGGTACACGTTGAGCTGACCAGCCATTGGATCACCCTCCGGCAACTGGCCGGGGCCCTCGGGGCCGATCTTGAGCACGGCGCCCAGCGCGAGGCGGATGTCGTTGACCGCGGCGATCCAGGCGTTGGCCTGCTCCTCGGTCAACTCGAAACGGCCGCCCTGTTCGGGAACGGTGGCCAGCACTTGTTGTGCCGCGCCACGTTTGGCGTCGATGATCCCCGGTTCGTGCAGACTGCGCAGCGCCGCGTTCAGGCCGTCTGCGTCGACTGCGGAGCAGTCAGCATCACCCTCCGGACGATAGAAATCTGGCAGCAGCCGGCGTGTCGTGTCGTCTTCGGGCGTTCGGGTGTTGCCTGTTCGTATCCCGGTGATCTGTTCAAGTTCGTCTGGCGGAGAAGCAGACTCCCGCGCGTCGAGCATCCCGACGATCGAGCCGACCAGATTCCGGAGCAGCGCGGCCTCGTGCAGGGCCAGCGCAGACCGGAAGCGGGGTCCGTCGTCGGTCTCGACCCGCTTCCATTTCTGCACGGTGAAGTCCGGTTCCCTTCGGTTGAGTCTCAGCGGTCCTGCTGCATGGTCGCCCACAACCCGGCGGCATGCAGCTTGGACACGTCGACCTCCATCGACTCACGGCTTCCCGCCGACACCACGGCCTTGCCCTCGTGGTGCACCTGGAGCATCAGCTTGGTGGCGTGCTGCTCGCTGTAGCCGAACAGCTTCTGGAAGATGTAGGTCACATAGGTCATCAGGTTGACCGGGTCGTCCCAGACGATGGTCACCCAGGGGGAAGCCGTCTCCTCGACCGGGTCGGCGTGCCGCTGTCCGGTGCCCTGCGGTTTCACCGGGGCGGACGTCGGTGCTGACGTGGCCATACCGGTCAGGATACCGAGCCGGGGTGGGGTGCAGTCCAGTCGATACGGTTGGCGGGTGAACCACGCGGCCCCGTGCGGCGGACTGCTCACCGACAAGTACGAGCTGACCATGCTCGCCGCGGCGCTGCGCGACGGCACGGCGGCTCGACAGGCCGGCTTTGAAATGTTCACCCGGCGCCTGCCTGAGGCGCGCCGCTATGGGGTGGTCGCCGGCACCGGCCGGTTTCTGGAGGCCCTGGCCGGGTTCACCTTCGACGACGCCGCGCTTCGCCTACTCTCGGGGTTCCTGGATCGCCAGACGGTGAATTTCCTGGCGGATTTCCGCTTCCGCGGCGATATCGACGGCTACCCCGAAGGCGAGCTGTATTTCGCCGGGTCGCCGGTGCTCAGCGTGCAGGGCAGCTTCGCCGAGTGCGTCGTGTTGGAGACCCTGTTGCTTTCGATCTTCAATCACGACACCGCGATCGCCTCAGCGGCCGCTCGCATGGTGAACGCGGCCGGCGGACGGCCCCTGATCGAGATGGGCTCACGCCGGACGCACGAGCAGGCCGCCGTGGCTGCGGCCCGCGCCGCCTACCTGGCCGGCTTTGCCGGAACCTCCAATCTGGAGGCGCACCGCCGCTTCGGCGTTCCGGTGCTGGGCACCAGCGCGCATGCCTTCACCTTGTTGCATACCGGCGCCGACGGCGAGGTGGCGGCGTTCCGCGCCCAGGTCGCCGCGCAGGGCGTCGACACCACACTGCTGGTGGACACCTATGACGTCACTACCGGGGTGGCCAATGCCGTCGCGGCGGCCGGACCGGGGCTCGGGGCGGTGCGCATCGACTCCGGCGAGCTGGCGGTGTTGGCCCATCAGGTCCGCGACCAGCTGGACCGGCTGGGTGCCACCAGCACCAAGATCGTGGTCTCCGGTGACCTCGACGAGTACGGCATCGCGGCGCTGCGGGCGGCGCCGGTGGACAGCTACGGCGTAGGAACCGCGTTGGTGACGGGCTCAGGAGTGCCCGCAGCCGGGTTCGTCTACAAACTGGTCGAGGTGGACGGCAAGCCGGTGCACAAGCGCAGCACCGGCAAAGAGTCGCAGGGTGGACTCAAACAGGCGCTGCGGGTCGCCCGCGAAAGCGGCATCGTCACCGACGAGGTCGTCTTCCCGGCCGGGCACCCACCGGCGGTGGACGCGCGGGCCCGGACATTGACCGTTCCGCTGGTACGCGGCGGCGAGGTAGTGACTGACACCGGGCCGACGGCGCTGGCCGCGGCGCGCGAGCGCGTGGTGGCCGGGCTGCACAGTCTGCCGTGGGAGGGGCTCAAACTCGCGCACGGCGAGCCGGCGATCCCGACCCGGCTGGTTCCGGGCGAAGACTGAGCTGCGCTACTTGCCGTTGCGTTCCCGGTGCTTGCACCCGGGCCAGCAACACGGGCGGCGCATGCCTTCTTCGAGTTCCTCACGGGTCCGGCGAATCCGGCGCTCGCGGGTGACCTGCTGCTTGGCGTCTTCGACCCAGCATATGAACTCGTTGCGCGCCAAGGGCGTAATGTCCAGCCACGCAGCCAATGCCGCGGCGCTGACGGTCAGCCCGTCACGCAGGTCATCGGGAAGTTCATGCACCGCCCCGCCTGGCAATTGCTGGCTGCTCATCGCCTCAGGGTAGTGGCCGTTTGCGGGAAAATGGGTGGGGCGCGGACGCCGGTATCGCTACCGTTCACGGGTATGGATATCGATGCCGCGACGTTCAGCCAGGAGTGGGCGCGGGACTGGAATAACCACGACGTGGACGCCGTCCTGGAGCATTTTCACGACGATGTGGTGTTCACCTCGCCGGTCGCTGCGCAGATGTACCCCGAGACGGCCGGGGCGATCCGCGGCAAGGCCGCGTTGCGCCGCTACTGGTCCGGCGCGCTGCAGCGCATGCCAGATCTGCATTTCGTAGTCGAAGACGTGTACCGCGGTATCGACACCATCGTGATCAACTACCGCAACCAAATCGGCGGACTCGTCAACGAGGTCCTGCGATTCGACCACGACGGCTTGGTGATCGAGGGGCACGGAACCTATCTGGTGGCCCGGTCCGCCGCCACGGCCTGACGAATCAGCATGCGGATCGCAAAGCGGGCTACCGTGTGCACACCATGGCTGACCCGTCCGTATCCGAGCTGCTCGCCGCCGCGGTAGCCGCACTGGGTGGCAGCGAACGCGAGGGCCAGGTCCGCATGGCCGAGGCGGTGGCGCGCTGTTTCGACACCGGCGAGCATCTCGCGGTACAGGCCGGCACCGGTACCGGCAAGTCGCTCGCCTATCTGGTTCCGGCGATCGCGCGGGCGTTGGCCGACGAGAACCCGGTCGTGGTGTCGACCGCGACCATCGCACTGCAGCGCCAGCTCGTCGACCGTGACCTGCCGCGTCTCGCCGGCGCCCTGGAAAAGGTGCTGCCCCGGCGCCCCACCTTCGCGTTGCTCAAGGGCCGGCGGAATTACCTGTGCCTGAACAAGATCCACACCGGCATAGCCGAGGAATCCGACAACGATCCGCAGGCCGAGCTGTTCGATCCGTTCGCGGCAAGTGCCCTGGGCCGCGACGTCCAGCGGCTGACCGCATGGGCTGACGACACCGACACCGGTGACCGTGACGACCTCAAACCCGGTGTACCCGAACGGTCCTGGTCTCAAGTCAGCGTCTCGGCGCGGGAGTGCGTGGGCGCCGTGCGCTGCCAATACGGCGCGGACTGTTTCGCCGAACGGGCCCGCGCCGTCGCCGCCGACGCCGACGTCGTCGTCACCAACCATGCGCTGTTGGCCATCGACGCCATCTCCGACACCACCGTGCTGCCCGAGCATCGCCTGCTGGTGATCGACGAGGCGCACGAGCTCGCCGACCGGGTGACCTCAGTGGCTACCGCCGAGCTGAGCGCGAGCATGCTCAGCGTCGCGGTGCGTCGCGTAGGGCGCCTGGTCTCCCCCGAGCTGGTCCAGCGTCTCGATGCCGCATCGCTGACGTTCGGCTCGGCGATCCACGACGGCACCCCCGGCCGGATGGATCACCTCGACGACGAGCTGGCCACCTATCTAGCCGCCCTGCGTGACGCCGCCGGTGCAGCCCGCGCGGCCATCGACACTGCACCCGCCGATCCCAAGGCCGCGGCCGCGCGCAAAGAGTCGGTCGCCGCACTGACCGAGATCGCCGACACCGCGTCCCGAATCCTGACCTCGTTCGAGCCGGCCATCCCCGACCGCCACGACGTGGTCTGGCTCAACCACGAAGACAACCGGGGCTCGGTGCGGGCCGTGCTGCGAGTGGCACCGCTGTCGGTGGCGGGCCTGCTGCGCGAGCGGCTGTTCGCCCGCGCGACAACGGTGCTGACCTCGGCGACGCTGACGGTCGGCGGCTCCTTCGATGCCATGGCCGGCGACTGGGGCCTGCGGCGCGGCGAAGATCCCCAGGCCGTGCGCTGGCGGGGTCTTGATGTCGGATCGCCGTTTGCGCACGCCAAAGCGGGCATCCTCTACGTCGCCGCGCACCTGCCGCCACCGGGGCGCGACGGCACCGGCACCGCCGAACAGCTCGACGAGATCACCGCGCTCATCACCGCGGCGGGCGGCCGAACCCTGGGCCTGTTCTCGTCGATGCGGGCCGCACGAGCCGCGGCCGAAGCGATGCGTGAGCGCCTCGACACCCCGGTGCTGTGCCAAGGCGACGACACCACCGGCGCGCTGGTCGAGCAGTTCGCCGACGACGCCGAGACTTCGCTGTTCGGCACGCTGTCGCTGTGGCAGGGCGTCGACGTCCCGGGACCGTCGCTGTCGCTGGTGCTCATCGACCGCATCCCGTTCCCGCGGCCCGATGATCCGCTGCTGACCGCCCGGCAGCGCGCCATAACCGCGCGCGGGGGCAACGGCTTCATGGCGGTGGCCGCCAATCATGCGGCCCTGTTGCTGGCTCAGGGCGCTGGCCGGCTGCTGCGGGGGAACGACGACCGGGGTGTGGTGGCGGTGCTCGACTCCCGGATGGCCACCGCCCGTTACGCCGGATATCTGCGGGCCTCGCTGCCGCCGTTCTGGGGCACCACCGACACCGCCAAGGTGCAGCTGGCGCTGAAGCGGCTGCGCGGCGCCTGAGCCCACTATCGTAATACCCCATGCGCCCTGCCCGCCGACGGCACCGTGTTCATACGGCGGCCCCAGCTTCGCCTCTCCTCCGTCGAACCTCGCTAAACCGCCGGGTTCATGCGGCGGCCCCAGCTTCGCCTCTCCTCCGTCGAACCTCGCTGAACCGCGGGGTACTCGTCACCGCCTGCACGCTGGTGTTGCTGCTTTCCGGATGCGCCCGCATGCTCGACGGACAACCCGTGTCGGTCTTTGCCGACCCGTTCCGAGTGGGTGGCCTGCAGGCCGTCGACGGCCCCACCGGGCTGCGCCCTGACGCCCCGCCGCCAGCACGCGAGGTCGACGGCACCGACGGCGGGCGCATCGATCAGCTCGCCGCCCAGTCCGTCAGCGACCTCGAGGCGTTTTGGACCACGACCTATCCCAACACCTTCGACGGTGAGTTCAAGCCGGCCAAATCGCTGCTGTCCTGGGATCCGGCGCAACTACGTGGAAAATTCTGTGACAGCAGGACTTTCCTGCTGGTCAACGCTGCCTACTGCTATCTGGACAACACCATCGGCTGGGATCGCCGGCTGCTGCTGCCCGCACTGCGCAGCGCCTACGGCGACATGGCCATCACCATGGTGCTCGCCCACGAATACGGCCACGCGATTGCCCGCACCGCCGGCATCACCAAGCGGCGCCAGACTCCGACACTGGTGGCCGAGCAGCAGGCCGACTGCCTGGCGGGTGTCTACCTGCGCTGGGTGGCTCAGGGTGACTCCCCCCGCTTCACGCTAAGCACCGGCGACGGGCTCAACGGCGTGTTGGCCGCGATGCTGGCGCTGCGCGATCCGTTGCTCGGTCCTGACGAATCGATCGGCGGCAACGAGCACGGCTCGGCCTTCGAGCGGATCTCGGCATTCCAGTTCGGGTTCACCGACGGCGCCGGATCGTGTAAGGCCATCGACGCCAAGGAGATCGAACAGCGACGCGGTGAACTGCCGGTTCAGCTGCAACAGGACGAGACCGGCGAGGTGCCGGTCAGCGAGGAATCGGTGCGGCTGATCATCGACGCGATGAACACCGCCTTCACGCCGGCCCAACCGCCGAAACTCACCTTCGACGCCGCGACCGCATCGTCGTGCTCGGACGCGCGCCCCAGCCCGCCGGCCTCGTATTGTCCGGCGACCAACACCATCGCTGTCGACCTGCCGGCCCTGCAGACCATGGGCACCCCCAGCAAGGACCAGAAGTTGGCCACGCTCTCCGGTGACAACACCGCCTACTCGGCACTGATCTCGCGGTATCTGCAGCGCGTGCAGATCGAACACGGCGGGCTGGTGCTCGACAACGCCGCGGCCGCGCTGCGCACCGCGTGCCTCACCGGGGTGGCCACCACCCGGCTGTCCGAGGGCGTCACCACCTCCAACGGCGGCAGAATCGCGTTGACCGCGGGCGATCTGGACGAGGCGGTCGCCGGGCTGCTGACCAACGGTCTGGCCGCCGGCGACATCAACGGCGAATCGGTGCCGGCCGGGTTCTCACGCATCGATGCCTACCGCACCGGGGTGCTCGGCGATTTCGATCGCTGCCTGGCGCGTTTCCCCTGATCCGGTGTTCTCCGCAGGACGGCGGACCGTTCAGATTGCGCTGAAGGTCGTAGATCGCGACGACGAATCGCAGCCCTGAGCGCAATCTCGCCGACGGGAAAACTCACGGCGCCCCCGCCCGGCCCTTAGGCCAGCGTGACCAGTCCCAGTTCGGCATCGCCGGACAACAACGGATGGCACGGCAGCACCCGTACGGTGTAGCCCACCGACCCGGCCACCGGTAGCCGACTGGTCGTGGAGAAAACTTCCGTTCCGTCAGAGTCGGTGTGGACGTGCGACATCGCCACGGTGACCGGATCCAGCAGGGTGTCACCGGAATCCACCCGGCCCAGCACCGCCTGCACCACCACCTCGTCCGGCCGCAAGCCGGCCAGGCGCACCGAGGCGGTCAGGGTCAGCTCCGATCCCAACCAGGGCGCGTCGGGCAGCCCGGTGCTGTCGACGTCGGTGATCTGGATGTGCGGCCAGGCCGCCTCCGCTCGGCGCCGGTAGTCGGCCAGCTGACGGGCCGCACCGTAGGGCACCCCGTCGATCGGCTCGCAGGTGCGCCGCAAGGATTGAGCGGCGGGGGCATAACACTGCTCCACGTAGTCGTGCACCATCCGCGATGCCAGTACCTTCGGCCCCAGCGTCTGCAGGGTGTGGTGCACCATCTCCATCCAGCGCGGCGGCACGCCCCGGTCGTCGCGCTCGTAGAACTTCGGCACCACCGATGACGCCAGCAGATCGTAGAGCGCCGCAGCTTCCAGATCGTCACGCCGATTCTCGTCGGCGACACCGTCCGCGGTGGGAATCGCCCAGCCGTTCTGCCCGTCGAACCACTCGTCCCACCAGCCGTCGCGAATCGACAGGTTCAGCCCGCCGTTGAGCGCGCTCTTCATTCCCGAGGTGCCGCAGGCCTCCAACGGGCGCAGCGGATTGTTGAGCCAGACATCGCATCCCGAGTAAAGCCGCCGCGCCATCGACATGTCGTAGTCGGGCAGGAAGGCGATGCGGTGCCGCACCTCCGGGCGATCGGCGAACCGCACCACCTGCTGAATCAGCGCCTTGCCGTCGTCGTCGGCCGGATGAGACTTGCCGGCGACGATCAGCTGGACGGGACGCTGCTCATCGAGCAGCAGCTGCTCGAGTCGGTCGGGATCGCGCAGCATCAGCGTCAGCCGCTTGTACGTCGGCACCCGCCGGGCGAAGCCGATGGTCAGCACGTCAGGGTCGAATGCCGTAGCGATCCAACCCAACTCGGCTTCCGAGGAACCGCGTTCCAATCCGGATTGCAGCAGCCGCAGCCGGACCTCGTCGACGAGCAGTGCCCGCAGCTGCGAGCGGATGGACCACAGCGTCACGGGATCGACCTGTTGCAGGCGCTGCCAGGCCGCGGGCTCACTGAACGAGTCGGTCGCGGCCACATCGCGACTGAGCTGCAACCACGGCGGCGCCGCCCAACTCGGCGCGTGCACGCCATTGGTGATCGAGCCGATCGGCACCTCGTCGCCGTCGAACCCGGGCCACAGGTCGTTGAACATCACCCGGCTGACGCGCCCGTGCAGCCGGGAGACACCGTTGGCGCGCTGCGCGAGCCGCAGGCCCATGTGGGCCATGTTGAACATGCCGGGATCGTGTTCCACGCCCAGTTCCATGATCCGCGCGGTGGGCACCCCGGCGACCAAAGCATCACCGCCGTCGTCGAAGTAGCGGCGCACCATGTCGGCCGGAAACCGGTCGATTCCGGCCGGCACCGGGGTATGGGTGGTGAACACCGTCGCCGACCGGACTACGGCCAATGCGGTGTCGAAGTCCAGACCCTGCTCGGCGATCAGCTCACGGATGCGTTCGACGCCGAGGAAGCCCGCGTGCCCCTCGTTCATGTGAAAAACCTCGGGAGCGGGCATGCCCTGCAACCGGGTGAATTCGCGGATGGCCCGCACGCCGCCGATCCCCGCCAAGATCTCCTGACGGATCCGATGCTCCTGGTCGCCGCCGTAGAGCCGGTCGGTGATTCCGCGCAGCTGGTGCGGGTTCTCACCGATATCGGAATCCAGCAGCAACAACGGCACTCGACCCACTTGTGCGACCCAGATCCGGGCCCGCAACCGCCCGGCACCGGGCAACGCCACATCGATCAGCACCGGTCTGCCGTCGGCATCGACCAGCAGCCGCAACGGCAGCCCCTGCGGGTCCAGTGCCGGATAGGTTTCGCGTTGCCAGCCGTCGGCGGTCAGCGCCTGACGGAAATATCCGGACCGGTAGTACAGCCCCACCGCGATCAACGGCACGCCCAGATCCGACGCTGACTTCAGGTGATCCCCGGCCAGGATCCCCAGGCCGCCCGAGTAGTTGGGCAGAGCTTCGGCGACCCCGAATTCCATCGAGAAGTAGGCGACCGCCGTCGGCAGCGCCGCCCCACCGGCCTGCTGGTGCTGATACCACCTCGGCCTGGTCAAGTACGCCGCGAGGTCGGCAGCCAGCGCATCGAGCCGGGCGGTGAACTCCTGGTCGGCGGCCAGCGCCTCGAGCCGCCCGGGACTGACCGCCCCCAGCAGCGCTACCGGATCACGCCCACAACCGTCCCACAATTCGGGGTCTATGGCGGCGAAGAGCTCCTGCGTTGGCTGCTCCCACGACCAGCGCAGGTTCATCGACAGCTGCTCGAGGGCCAGCAGCCGCTCGGGTAGGTGGGCGCGAACGGTGAACCGGCGGAGGGCCTTCACGCTTGACCACACTACCGGCGACGCGAATCTGCGACTGCCGCCTAGACCTGACAATTCGGTTGCGAACATGTTGCGTGATGCCAGGTCCCCCGGACGACGGCTACCGTGGGCTACAGCCCGACGACGAACGGAGTGTGGTGGCTGGCCGAGTCGAGGTCGACGATGTCGAGCCGGTCGTCTCGTGCGGCCGCTACCCGGCCAAGGCCGTGGTCGGTGAGACCGTGCCGGTCAAGGCTACGGTCTGGCGGGAAGGCCATGAGGCGGTCGCTGCGACGTTGGTGGTGCGTTACGTCGGGCGGCGCTATCCGCTGCCCGGCGACCCCCTGCCCGCGACCTCGACCGGCTCGGCCCTGCGTCTGCCCATGCACACCGGGTTCGACGCCTATGTCTTCCACGGCGCCTTCACCCCCGACGCCGTCGGGTTGTGGACTTTCCGGGTCGAGGGTTGGGGGGACCCGTTGCAGAGCTGGCGACACGCGGTGACCGCCAAGCTGGATGCCGGCCAGGCCGCGGCCGAACTGTCCAACGACCTGTTGATCGGCGCCGACTTGTTCGACCGTGCCGCAGCCGGGGTGCCGACCGCACAGCGTGAACCAGTGCTGGCGGCAGCCGCGGCGTTGCGTGCCTCAGGCGACCCGGTGTCGCGGGCCGCGCCGGCGCTGTCGGCCGAACTCGACGAACTGTTGGCCCGCTACCCGCTACGTGAGCTGGTCACCGCCGGTGTCGAGCATCAGGTCTGGGTGGATCGGCCGCTGGCACGCCGGGGCGCGTGGTACGAGATGTTTCCGCGCTCGACCGGCGGCTGGGACGCCGACGGGCGCCCGGTGCACGGCACGTTCGCCACCGCGGCCACGGCACTGCCCCGGATCGCACAGATGGGCTTCGACGTGGTGTACCTGCCGCCGGTCCACCCCATCGGCCGGGTACACCGCAAGGGCCGCAACAACTCCGCGACCGCCGAACCCGGTGACGTGGGTTCGCCGTGGGCCATCGGCAGCTCCGAGGGCGGCCACGACGCGGTGCATCCGGAACTGGGCGACATCGGCGACTTCGACGACTTCGTCGCCGCGGCCCACCGGCTCGACCTGGAGGTTGCACTGGACCTGGCGTTGCAGTGCGCACCGGATCATCCCTGGGCCACCGAGCATCGGGAATGGTTCACCGAGCTGCCCGACGGCACCATCGCCTACGCGGAGAACCCGCCGAAGAAGTACCAGGACATCTACCCACTGAACTTCGACAACGATCCGGCCGGCCTGTACGCGGAGGTGCTGCGGGTGGTCCGGTTCTGGATGGACCACGGGGTGAAGGTCTTTCGGGTCGACAACCCGCACACCAAGCCCCCGGACTTGTGGCTGTGGTTGATCGCCGCCGTCAAGAACATCGACCCTGATGTGCTGTTTCTGTCCGAGGCGTTCACCCCACCGGCACGTCAGTACGGCTTGGCCAAGTTGGGATTCACCCAATCCTATTCGTACTTCACCTGGCGGACAACGAAATCCGAGATCACCGAATTCGGGCGGGAGACCGCCGAATTTGCCGACTACCGTCGGCCGAATCTGTTTGTCAACACCCCCGACATCCTGCACGCCAGCCTGCAGCACGGCGGCCCCGGGATGTTCGCCATCCGCGCGGTACTGGCGGCGACGCTGGGGCCGGCGTGGGGCGTGTACTCCGGTTTCGAGTTGTTCGAAGACCGTGCGGTGCATGAAGGCAGCGAGGAGTACCTCGATTCGGAGAAGTACGAACTTCGGCCACGCGACTTCGCCGGCGCCGTCGCCGAAGGCCGCTCCCTAGAGCCGTTCATCGCCCGGCTCAACGAGATTCGCCGTCTGCACCCGGCGTTGAACCAGCTGCGCACGGTGCACTTCCATCATGTCGACAACGATGCCCTGCTGGCCTACAGCAAGTTCGACCCGGCTACCGGCGATACCGTGCTGGTGGTCGTCACGCTGAATCCGTTCAGCGCCGAGCAGGCGACGCTGCACCTGGACATGTGGGCGCTGGGAATGCCGGACTATCAACGCTTCTGGGTACGTGACCAGATCAGCGGCGAGGACTACAACTGGGGACAGGACAATTATGTGCGCTTGGACCCGGCACGGGCGGTCGCTCACATCGTGACCATGCCGCCGATCAATGCCGGTGCCCGCACGCAGATGCTGCGCCGCCGATGAGCACCGTGACCCGACACCTGGCGCCCCATCCTGCCGACCTGGCCCGGCTACTGGCCGGTGAACACCACGATCCGCACGCCATCCTGGGCGCTCACGAATACGGCAAGACCACCATCGTCCGGGCGCTGCGCCCGCGCGCTCGGCGCGTAGTGCTGCTCGTCGGTACCGAACGCTTCACCATGCGCGACCTGGGTTCCGGGTTATTCGCCGCGGCCCTGCCGTTCACCGGCCTCATCGACTACCGGCTGGAGGTGCACTACCCGGAGACGGCCGAATTCGCCGAGCCCACCGGCGTGTACACGGTCGCCGATGGTTACCGATTTGCGCCGACGCTGGGCGACTTCGACTTGTACCTGTTCGCCGAGGGACGCCACGAGCGTCTCTGGGAAGTGATGGGGGCCCAGCACCGGACCTTCACCACGCCCGACGGCGCGGTGTCCGGCGTGTCCTTCGCGGTGTGGGCGCCCAACGCCACCGGGGTGAGTCTGATCGGTGATTTCAACGGCTGGACCGGTGACGACGCCCCGCTGCGATCATTGGGATCCTCCGGAATCTGGGAGCTGTTCTGGCCCGACTTCCCCACTGCCGGCCTCTACAAGTTCCGCATCCACGGGGCCGACGGCGTCGTCACCGAGCGCGCCGATCCGTTCGCCTACGCCACCGAGGTGCCGCCGCGCACCGCATCAATGGTGACGGTCAGCGACTACACCTGGAACGACGCCGACTGGATGGCACAGCGCTGCAAACGCGACCCGGTGAGCGAGCCGATGAGCACCTACGAGGTCCATCTGGGTTCTTGGCGACCGGGCCTGACCTACCGCCAGCTGGCGGTGGAACTGACCGAATACGTTGTCCAGCAGGGCTTCACCCATGTCGAACTGCTGCCGGTGGCGGAGCATCCGTTCGGCGGGTCATGGGGATATCAGGTGACGTCGTACTACGCCCCGACGGCGCGCTTCGGCACACCCGACGACTTTCGGGCGCTGGTCGACGCACTGCACGGTGCCGGTATCGGTGTCATCGTGGACTGGGTGCCGGCGCATTTCCCCAAGGACGACTGGGCCCTGGGCCGATTCGACGGGACCCCGCTCTACGAGCACTCCGATCCGCGCCGCGGCGAGCAACTCGACTGGGGCACCTACGTGTTCGACTTCGGCCGCCCAGAGGTACGCAACTTCCTGGTCGCCAATGCGCTGTACTGGCTGACCGAGTTCCACGTGGACGGGCTGCGGGTGGATGCCGTCGCATCGATGCTCTACCTGGACTATTCGCGCCCGCACGGCGGATGGACCCCCAACATCCACGGCGGCCGAGAGAACCTGGAGGCGGGGCAGTTCCTGCAGGAGCTCAACGCGACCACCCACCGAGTCGCGCCGGGCATCGTGACCATCGCCGAGGAGTCCACCTCATGGCCGGGAGTCACCCGGGACACCAGCCTTGGCGGACTGGGCTTTTCGATGAAATGGAACATGGGCTGGATGCATGACACCCTGGCCTACCTCGGTCACGATCCGGTGCACCGCAGCTACCACCACCACAACATGACTTTCTCGATGCTGTACGCGTTCAGTGAGAACTACGTGCTGCCGATCAGCCACGACGAAGTGGTGCACGGCAAGGGCACGCTGTGGTCACGGATGCCCGGAGATGACCATCACAAGGCCGCGGGCCTGCGCGCCCTGCTGGCCTATCAGTGGGCGCATCCCGGCAAGCAATTGCTGTTCATGGGCCAGGAATTCGGACAACGGGCCGAGTGGTGCAACGAGCGCGGAGTCGACTGGTTCCAGCTCGACCCCCAGATCGAGCCCGACGGCTACTCCCCCGGCATCCTGAACCTGGTCAGCGACCTCAACACGCAGTACCGCGCGCTGCCCGCCCTATGGACCCAGGACGCCGACCCGCGGGGCTACTCCTGGATCGACGCCAATGACTCGGCCAATAACGTGCTGAGCTTCCTGCGTTACGGCAGCGACGGTTCGGTGCTGGCCTGCGTGTTCAACTTCGCCGGTGTCACCCACGCCGATTACCACCTGGGGTTGCCCCGGGCCGGCCGCTGGCGTGAGGTGCTCAACACCGATGCGGTCGGCTACCGCGGTTGGGGCGAGGGCAACTTGGGCGGGGTCGAGGCCACCGATGAACCCTGGCACGGCCGGCCGGCCTCGGCGGTGCTGGTGTTGCCCGCACTGTCCGCGGTGTGGCTGGCGCCCGAGTAACGGCCCGACGCACATACTGCAAAGCCGGTCAAACTATCACTGTCTACAGCGATTTCTCGGTAGATTGTACGCGAATTGCCATTGATGCGATCTCATCACAGGCTCATTCTTCCGTCATGTGCATGTCAGGTCGTCGTCAGCGGATCGCGCTTCCGCCACCGATGACGATCGGTCTCGACTCGATGGCGCGCTTTCTTTCCACCTGCGGCCAGGCTGCCCGGCGCCGAAATTCCCACCAGTAACCGAGTCAACAGAGGTGTCTCATGGACAAGCGCAGTGATCACGGCCACGACACTGATCGTTTCCGCCACCACCGGGCTCGGCGGATACGCCGGCGGGTGGCTGGGGCCGGGAGCGTCGCGGGAGCGTTCTTGTCGTTCGGCCTGTCCCCGTTGGCTACCGTGCCGGCGGCGAACGCCGACGATGACCTGATCGATCTGCTCCTGGACCCCGCTGGTCTGGCCGCTGCCTCGGATACCGCCACCACGTTCGACACAATGACCTATCAGCCGCTGTACACCCTTGAGCAGGACTGGATCACCAGCTCGCTGGGCACCGACGTGGACAACGCGATCAATTCGGCGTTCCACGAGTTCCTGATCGGCGACGGCGCCGCCGGGGTGGGCGGCGGAACCTTGGCCCAAGCCGACGGAGGCAACGGCGGGTTGTGGTTCGGCGACGGCGGGGCCGGCGCCACCGACGCCGACGAAACGCCGCCCCTTCTGAATCGAGACGTAGCCCTCGGACCCGATCCCCGCGAAGGGCGACAGGACAACGTCGCCGGGGTTCGTCCACAGCTCCACGGCCCGGTCGATGACGTCAAGCTGAAGCGGGCAAATGTGC
>CAXYUC010000023.1:0-35432 GCA_964292075.1 uncultured Mycolicibacter sp. | reverse complement strand
CGCCGCCGTGGGTGCCGCACCGTTGCGCCAGCTGCAGCACCGGCTTCGGCCCCCGGCGGGGAACGTCGGTGAAGATCAGGTCGGCCAGGTTGTTGTTGGTGCGGCGCAGCCGACGGGCCAGCACCCGCAGCAGCTGCTCGGCGATCTCGGGCCGATCGGAGATCCACGACCGCAGGGCGTCACGGTCCATCGAGACCGCGCGTACCTCGGTGATAGTGGTCGCGCTCGAGGTCCGCGGACCCGGGTCGAAGATCGACAATTCACCGAACATGTCCGAGGGACCCATGATGGTCAGGAGGTTCTCCCGGCCGTCGGGAGACCGTCGGCCGATCTTCACTTTCCCGGAGACGATGATGTACAGCCGGTCGCCGGGCTCTCCCTCGGCGAACACGGTGTGTCCACGCGGAAAGTCCACGGGCTGAAGCTGCTTGGTCAGCGCGGCTACGGCGCTGGGCTCAACTCCCTGGAAGATTCCGGCCCTCGCCAGGATCTCGTCCACGATGCCCCTTAGATGTTTTGGATGAAGGTTTGAAATCGTAAGCGCGGGCCGCTACCCGGCCAGCCAACTGAGTCTAGAGCCACGCGTCAAGCGAGGTTACAACGCTACACACGATTGGCAGGCCGATTCGGGGGAAACTGCGGATTCCCCTGCTGTTCCCGGTTCAGCCCGGTTTCGATGCGTTCCAGCCCGACCGCTGACAGCATCAGCAGCGTCGGGATGGCGGTGATCAGCAACCAGGACACAAGTCGTCAGTAAACATGGGCAAGGTCTCGTTGGGGTCACAAATTAGTACCCTGTCGGAGGTGACAGTGGACAAAGCCTCTCGCGCGGCGCGGACGGAGACCCGGACCGGACTGGTCCGGCGTGCTCGTCGGATGAATCGGACTCTGGCGCAGGCGTTTCCCGACGCCCACTGCGAGTTGGACTTCACCACGCCCCTGGAGCTCGCCGTCGCGACCGTGCTGTCGGCGCAATGCACCGACGTGCGGGTGAACCTGACGACGCCGGCGTTGTTCGCCCGCTACCCCACGGCGCTGGACTACGCCCAGGCCGACCGCACCGAGCTGGAGGAGCTCATTCGGCCCACCGGCTTCTACCGCAACAAGGCGGCTTCCCTGATCAACCTGGGGCAGATGCTGGTCGAGCGCTTCGACGGGGAACTGCCCCACACCATGGACGAGCTGGTGCGCCTACCCGGGGTGGGACGCAAGACCGCCAACGTGATCCTGGGCAACGCGTTCGGGGTCCCGGGCATCACCGTCGACACCCACTTCGGCCGTCTGGTGCGACGCTGGGCCTGGACCAGCGAGGAAGACCCCGTCAAGGTCGAGCATGCGGTCGGCGAGCTCATCGAACGCAAGGAATGGACGTTGCTCAGCCACCGGGTGATTTTTCACGGCCGACGGGTCTGCCATGCCCGCAAGCCGGCCTGCGGGGTGTGCCTGCTCGCCAAGGACTGCCCGTCATTCGGGATCGGGCCCACCTCCCCGATGGAGGCAGCCGCGCTGGTCAAGGGCCCCGAGACCGAGCACCTGCTGGCCTTGGCCGGGCTGTAGCGGGTCGTGAGCGGGTAAGCGCCGATGAGCAGATCGACCGGATGGACCCTGGCGGTGCTGGCGGTGGTGGCCGCACTGCTCACCGGCTTGGTGACGGAACTGCGTCGTGAACCGGCCGCCGTGCGGCCGGGCCGCAGCGCGGCGGTGGCCGGTGCCGGAGCGGACCTGAGCGCCCTGCGACAGCGCGCCGATCTGCCGCCCTGCCAGGTGGGACCGGGCGACACCGGGCCGAGCGCCCTGCGCGGCGTCACCGTCGAGTGCGCGGCCGACGGTTCGCCCGTCGACGTCGCGGCGATGGTCGCCGGCCGCAAGGTGGTGCTGAATCTGTGGGCGTACTGGTGTGGGCCGTGCCGGGACGAGCTGCGGGCGTTCGCCGAATACCAGCGCCGGGTGGGGCAGGCCGTGACGGTGGTGACGGTGCATCAAGACGACAACCAAGCCGCCGGATTGGCCCTGCTGGCCGAGTTGGGCGTGCGGCTGCCCACCTTGCAAGACGGCCGCCGGCGGCTTGCGGCGGCGTTACGGGTGCCCAACGTGATGCCCGCGACGGTGGTGCTGGCCTCGGACGGTAGCGTTGCTCGCATCCTGCCGCAGCCTTTCGCCAATGCCGAAGAGATCGCCGCCGCCGTCGAGGACAGTGGCCGCTGATGTGGGGCGATCAGGATCCGGCACAGAGGGAGGCGCGGTGAGCGCTGGCGAGTCCCAGCTCTGGGCCCCGTCGCGCGCCCCGTCTTGGCTGCGCCCACTGGTCGACAACGTCGAGAAGGTGCCGACGGCCTACCTGCACCGGCTGCCCGCCGATGTTCGCGCGATGATCACGGCGGCCAACACCAAGGCCAGCGTCACCGGACGGCGGCGCGACGCGGCCGTGCTGGTGCTGTTCTCCGGACCGCCCGGCGGCCCGCCGGAGGCGATATCGGAATCGGCTGACCTGCTGGTCACGGTGCGGGCCGCGACGCTGCGCCATCACGCCGGCCAGGCCGCGTTCCCGGGCGGAGCGGTCGATCCTGACGACAACGGGCCGGTCGCCACCGCGTTGCGGGAGGCCAACGAGGAGACCGGGATCGACCCGGTCCGGGTGCACCCGTTGGTCGCGTTGGAGAAGATCTTCATCGCCCCCTCGGGGTTCCAGGTGGTGCCGGTGCTGGCGTACTCCGAGGATCCCGGGCCGGTGACCGCGGTGGATCCTGGCGAGACCGCAATCGTGGCCCGCGTTCCAGTCCGGGCATTCATCAACCCCGAGAACCGGTTGATGGTTTACCGTGATGCGCGCAGTCGGCGTTGGGCTATGCCGGCGTTCCGGCTCAACCAGATGCTGGTCTGGGGATTCACCGCCCAGGTGATCTCGGCGATGCTGGATGTGGCCGGCTGGGCACAGCCCTGGGACACCAGCGAGGTGTACGGGCTGGACGAGGCCATGGCTCTGGTTGGAGAAGAACCTGGTGGAACGGGGATGACTGGGATATGACGTCGTCGCAGTGGCTGGACATCGCCGTGCTGGCGATCGCCTTCGTTGCCGCAGTGTCGGGCTGGCGCTCCGGCGCGCTGGGCTCCCTGCTCTCTTTCGTCGGTGTTGCCTTAGGGGCGATGGCCGGGGTGCTGCTGGCCCCGCACCTGATCGAGAGCGTCTCCGGTGCTCGACTGAAACTGTTCGCCGCGCTGTTCCTGATCCTGGCCATGGTTGTCATCGGTGAGGTCGCCGGCGTGGTGCTGGGCCGGGCGGTGCGCGGAGCGATCCGCAACCCCGGTGTCCGGGGAGTGGACTCCGTCATCGGGGTGGTGCTGCAGCTCGGGGTGGTGCTGATCGCGGCCTGGCTGCTGGCCACCCCGCTGACCGCATCCGATCAGCCGAACCTGGCCGCCGCCGTCAACGATTCGCGAGTGTTGCGTCAGGTCGACGATGTCGCGCCGCAGTGGCTCAAGAACGTGCCCCGGCGGCTCTCGGCGGTGCTCGACGATTCCGGGCTGCCCGCCGTGCTGGAGCCCTTCAGTCATGCCCCGATCGCCGCGGTGGATGCGCCGGATCCGGAACTGGCCGCCAGCCCGGTGGTGGAAGCCACCGCACCCAGCGTGCTGCGGATCCGCGGCGTGGCGCCCAACTGCCAGAAAGTGTTGGAGGGCACCGGATTCGTCATCTCACCGAATCGGGTGATGACGAACGCGCACGTGGTGGCCGGCTCGGATAACGTCACCGTGGAGAGCGGCACCAAGTCGTATGAGGCCACGGTGATCTCCTTCGACCCCAAGGAAGACATCTCCATCCTGGCGGTGCCCGATCTGCCGTTGCCGCCGTTGGCGTTCGCCTCCTCGCCGGCGGCGCCTGACACCGACGCCCTGGTGTTGGGCTACCCCGGCGGCGGCGTTTTCGAGGCCACCCCGGCCCGAATCCGTGACGTCATCAACCTCGAGGGTCCCGACATCTACCGCAACGCGACTGTCACTCGCCGGGTGTACACCATCAGAGGCACTGTGCAGCAAGGTAATTCCGGTGGTCCCATGATCGACATGGACGGCCGGGTGATCGGAGTGGTGTTCGGCGCGGCGGTCGACGACGCTGACACCGGGTTCGTGATGACCGCCGAGGAGGTGGCGGGTCAGCTCGCCCGCATCGGCGACACCCAGCCGGTCTCGACGCAGACCTGCGTCGGGGGAGAGTGAGCTAGGCGAGAAACCGCATCAGGTGGTCGTTGACCACCTCGGGCGCCTCTTCGTGGGCGAAATGCCCCGCACCGGGCACCGACATGTACTGTCCGTGCGGCGCGTACTGGCGGGTCTTGTTGACCGGGTCGGCCAGCACGTAGGGGTCGTCCTCGCCGCGTAGGTGCAGCAGCGGAATGTTCAGCGTGCGCAGGTCCAGCGCCTTCATGAATCGTCTGCCCTCCGCCCGGAACTGACTGCGCACGGCCCAGCGCTGGTACTCCAGCGCGCAATGCGCCGCCGACGGAATCTGTACCGCGGTGCGCAGGTGCCCGATGGTTTCGGCGAAATCCTCACTCGCCTGCCAGTTCGCCCCGGCTCTACTGCGCACTAAGCGCTCAAGCTCGGCTCCGTTGCGGCGGGTCAGGGAGCGCTCCGGCCAGAACGGCACCTGGTACCGCAGCAACCACGGCAACAGCGCCCCGCCCTGATCGGCGTGGGTCAGCGCCGAGCGGCGCAGCGCCGCCGGATGCGGCGAGCTGACCACGGCGATGTCACGCACCAAGCGGGGATGCAGGAGCGCGGTCGCCCAGCACACCAGGCCACCGTCGGCGTGGCCGACCAGGGTTGCCGAGGAGTGCCCGAGGGCCCGGATCAGCCCCGCGGTGTCCCCGGCCAGCGTCCAGCCGTCGTAGCCGCGGGGAGGCTTGTCACTGCCGCCGTAGCCGCGCAGATCGACGGCCACCACCCGGGCATCGCTGAGCCCGCGCAACTGATGACGCCAGGTCCACCAGAACGAGCCGAACCCGTGCAGCAACATCACCAGCGGCCGCGACGTCGGCGGAGCGTCGGCGTTGGCCGTGTCTTTGCCGACGGTTGTCGCCTCGACGACATGGAAGCGAATGCCGTTGGCGTGGATGTCCCAGTGCCGCCACGGCCCGTCGATGCGGGTGATCGACGGATCCGGTGGCGGCACTACCAGCCCGAGGGATCGGTGGTCGGCCTACCGGGCGAGCCGGCCGATGAGCCGTGCAGGCGGTCCGGGTCGGGACGCAGCGCGTCGCGGGTCTCACGCACCGATTCGATCGTTTGGCGCGGCCCGCGGATACGACGCACCCGCAGGAAACCGAGCAGCGCCAGGGCTACGGTCACCACCAGCATGATTCCGAACACGATCAGGTAGGCGGCCCAATCCTGCAGCCACATATTGAGCAGCTCGGCGACGAAGAAAAAGAAAAAGAAGGTGGAGTAGAACAGCACGACCAGGGCCGCGATGAAGAACACGCTGCCGGTCAGGCCCCTCTTGACGTCGCGAGTGATCTCGGCGCGGGCCAGTTCGACCTCCGCGCGCACCAGCGTCGACATCTGCGCCGTGGCGTCCTTGACCAGATCGCCCAGGGACGGGTCGGCGGGCAGCGCGTGCGGGTCGGCCAACGGGATGGTCGCCAAGGTGTTGGGCACGCCGTTGCGGTCCGCCCTGGCGGCGCGTGATGCATTCCTGCGATCGGCCTTGCTCACTGGCTGTCCTCCCGTTCGCTGTCGTCGCGGCTTAATGTTGCCATGCGGTAGCTGACCCGAGCAGTGACCCCGGAAAAGCTGCGGCAGATACAGGGCCCCGATAGCTCCTGATGGCAGTAGCCCGCGGCGCGCCCGGCCGCACCGCGTCACCCAGCGCCGCTAGGCTGTTTAGTACCACCGGGGGTGGGGTTGATCGACGGGAGAACCGCAGTGCAGATCGCACACCGCGGGTCGCTGCGTGCTTTCCCGCCACTGCTGGTCTGGCCCAGCTGCACCGCCTTGGCTACGGCCGCCGCACCGGCGGCCCGGGTGGCCGCCGACGACAAGGTGGTGATGGGCGGGGGCGCCGGAATCGTGGTCGACGAGGACACGCTGTGCACGCTGACCTCGATCGGCCACGACAAGACCGGTGCGCTGATCGGTTTCACCTCAGCACACTGCGGTGGCCCGGGCGCCCTGGTGGCCGCCGAGGGCTCAGAAGGCAACGGCACGATCGGCCACATGGTGGCCGGCAATGACGGCCTGGACTACGCGGTGATCGAGTTCGACCCGAACAAGGTGACACCGGTGCCCAACTTCGGCGGCTTCGTGATCAGCGGCATCGGGCCGGACCCCATGTTCGGTCAGATCGCCTGCAAGCAGGGCCGCACCACCGGCAACTCCTGCGGCATGACTTGGGGGCCGGGCCAAGACCCGGGCACCATCGTGATGCAGGTCTGCGGACGGCCCGGTGACTCCGGTGGGCCCGTCGTGGTGAACAACATGCTGGTCGGCATGATCCACGGGGCATTCAGCGACGCGTTGCCGACCTGCGTGATCAAGTACATCCCGCTGCACACGCCCGCGGTCGTGGTCTCGATCAACGCCGTGCTGGGCGACATCAACGCCAACGACCGGCCGGGCGCGGGCTTCGTTCCGATCGGCTAAGCGGTTCGGGCGCCCTAGTCGGCCGCCCGGATCGCGTCGAACACGCTGGGGTCCACCAGGGTTGAGGTGTCACCGAGTTCGCGACCGTCGGCGATGTCGCGCAGCAGCCGTCGCATGATCTTGCCGCTGCGGGTCTTGGGCAGCTCCGGGACGATATGGACGTTGCGGGGCTTGGCGATCGGCGAGATCTCCACGGTGACACGCTCGCGCAGTTCGTCGACGATCGTGCCGTCCACGTGGCTGTGGGATGCCGCCAGCACCACGAACGCGCAGATCCGTTGGCCGGTCTGGTCATCGATGGCGCCCACTACGGCGGCCTCGGCCACCGCTTCGTGACCGACCAGCGCGGACTCCACCTCGGCGGTGGAGATGCGGTGTCCGGACACGTTCATCACGTCGTCGATCCGGCCCAGCACCCAGATGTCGCCGTCGGCGTCGTAGCGGGCGCCGTCGCCGGCGAAGTACCAGCCCTGCTCGGCAAAGCGCGACCAGTAGGTCTCGATGAAACGCTCCGAGTCACCCCAGATCCCGCGGGTCATCGACGGCCACGGCTGATCAATGACCAAGTAGCCCGACACCGGTTCGCCGGCAGCATCATCCGGCGACAACAGATCGCCGTGATCGTCGACGATACGAGCGGAAATCCCGGGCAGCGGGGTCATCGCGGCACCCGGCTTGGCGGCGGCCACGCCGGGCAACGGGGTGATCATCGCGGCACCGGTCTCGGTCTGCCACCAGGTGTCCACCACCGGGACAGCGTCCGCGCCGATCACCCGCCGGTACCAGCGCCAGGCCTCCGGGTTGATCGGTTCGCCGACCGAACCCAACAGTCGCAGACTGGAGAGGTCGTGGGCGTCGGGCACCTCGCGGCCCCATTTCATGAACGTGCGGATCAACGTGGGTGCGGTGTAATAGATTGTCACACCGTACTTTTCGATGATCTGGAAGTGCCGATGGTGGTCCGGGAAGTCCGGGGTGCCCTCATAGATGACCTCGGTGGCGCCGTTGGCCAGCGGCCCGTACACCGCGTAGGTGTGGCCGGTGACCCACCCGACGTCGGCAGTGCACCAGAAGACGTCGGAGGCGGCCTTGAGGTCGAAGACGTAGTGGTGGGTGTAGGCCGCCTGCGTCAGGTAGCCGCCGCTGGTGTGCACGATGCCCTTCGGCTTGCCCGTGGTCCCGGACGTGTACAGCAGGAACAAGGGCTGTTCGGCTTCGAACGCCTCGGGGGTGTGCTGCGGTGCGGCCGGATCCACCACGTCGTGCCACCACAGGTCGCGATCGGGGTTCCAGGACACCTCGCCACCGGTGCGGCGCACCACCAGCACGTGTTCGACACTGCTTTCTTCGGGGGCTGTGCCTAAAGCCTCGTCGACCGCGGGCTTGAGCGGTGCCGGCTGGCCGCGGCGGAATTGCCCGTCGGAGGTGATGACCACCTTCGCTTCGGCGTCATCGATGCGGGAGCGCAGCGCGTGCGCGGAGAAACCGGCGAACACCACGGTGTGCAAAACGCCCAACCGTGCGCACGCGAGCATCGCGATGACCGCTTCGGGGATCATCGGCAGGTAGATCGCCACCCGGTCGCCGGCGACCAGGCCGAGCCCGGTCAGCGCGTTGGCCGCCCGGGAGACCTCGGCCAGTAGGTCCGCGTAGGTGATGGTGCGGGTGTCGCCGTCGGGCTCGCCCTCCCAGTGAATCGCCACCCGGTCGCCGTGACCGGCTTCGACGTGGCGATCCACGCAGTTGTAGGAGACGTTGAGCTTGCCGTCGGCGAACCAGCGCGCGAACGGGGCGTCTGCGTAGTCGAGCACTTCGGTGAAGGGCGTGGCCCAGCTCAATCGATTGGCCTGCTCGGCCCAGAACGCGAGCCGATCGGACTCCGCTGCGCGGTACAAGTCGGGACCCGCGTTGGCCTGGGCGGCGAACGCGGCGGCGGGCGGGTACGACGGCACTGAAGCGGCAGGGGTTGCGGTCACGGTCAGGAGCCTAATCACCGCGGCGGTAGTGTCACAGCCCGTGACCACCGCGGAGGATCCACTGGCCCCGTTAGTTCAGCTGCCCGGTGTCTCCGAGGCCAGTGAGCAGGTACGCGACGAGCTGGCGCGGGTGCATCGGCACAAGACCAACATGCGGGGCTGGCCGGTCAGCGCCGCGGAGGCTTCCCTGCGGGCGGCGCGGGCGTCGTCGGTACTCGACGGCGGCCCCGCGGCCGTGGACGCCGACGCGACCTCCGACCCGGTGTTCGCCGGTGCCCTGCGGGTGGCCCAGGCTCTGGAAGGCGGGGAGACCACGCTGGTCGAGGTGTGGCGGCGCGCCCCGCACCGCGCGGGGGCCCGGCTGCCCGTGTGGCCCGCCGCGGCCCTCGAGGCGGAGGAGCGCCGGGGCCGGCCAGAGGGCGGCGCCGCCGTCGCCCGCCGGCTGGAGATGCTGGCCGACCTGGCTACCGGTGGCACCTCGGTGGCCGCCCCGGTCTTTGCCGCGGTGGTGCACGGCGAACTTCTGACCCTGGCGCCGTTCGGCAGCGCCGACGGCGTGGTGGCCCGCGGCGCGGCCCGGCTGGTCACCATTGCCAGCGGATTGGACCGCCACGGGCTGGGAGTTCCCGAGGTGACCTGGATGCGCCAGGCGCGCGACTACCGGCGGGCGGCGGAGGATTTCGCGAGCGGTTCAGCCGAGGGTGTCACGGCCTGGCTGCTGCTGTGTTGCGGCGCGATGCGCACCGGTGCGCTCGATGCGCTGGGGATTGCTGAGGCCGGTCGCTGAGCGCCGGTTCGGGCTGCTTGACGACGGCCTAGAACGAACGAAGCGGGCGGCGCTCCGAATGATTCGGCTCGCCGCCCGCTAGCACGGTACACGGTTACCAAGCGTCCAACTTGGGCTGCGTGGGTGGCCTCGGCGCTCCTGCGGTGTTCTTCGGCTGCAACCCTACCCAAAGGGCTGCCAGCACCGATCACGTTCCGCAATTACGCAGGCCCGCAACACTTCTGCCATCTTCGCGGCTGTGGCTCCGCGTGGGTACCGGTCTCCGTACTGGGAAGTGCGGTTCGGGAGGTCGATCCTTCTCTTCCGGGTCGACCCTGGCCTTACCGGCTTCCGTGCTTCCTTTGTACTACGTGACGCACGACACAGCAAGGGCCAATCGCATACGGTGTGTGCCGCGTCATCGGATTGTGACCAGCAATGTTTGCTGGAGGCCGTATCACGGCACCAGTCGGCGCAGTAGGGAGTAGGTCAGCGCGCCGGCGGCCAGTGCGCTGACGCCGACCGCGGCCGTGGTGGCCAGCGCGGCACCGGAGGGCGCCGGGATGCGGTCACGCAGCGACACCGGCCGAGAGAAGGTCAGCACCGGCCAGCCGTTGGCGATCGCTTCTTTGCGCAGCGCGCGGTCGGGGTTTACTGCCGACGGATGCCCGACCACCTGCAGCATCGGTAGGTCGGTGATCGAGTCCGAGTAGGCGTAGCAGTGCTCCAGCGGGTAGCCCTCGCGGGCGGCCAGCTCGCGGATGGCCTGCACCTTGCCTTCGCCATAGCAGTAGAACGCGATCTCGCCGGTGTACTTGCCGTCGGCGACGACCATCCGGGTCGCCATCGCGTGGGTTGCGCCCAGTGCGCGGGCGATGGGCGCCACGATCTCCTCTCCGGAGGCCGAGACCACCACCACGTCGCGGCCGCAGAGCTTGTGATCGGCGATCAGCTCGGCCGCCTCCGCGAAGATCAGCGGCGTGACGATGTCGTGCATCGTCTCGTTGACGATCGCCTTGATCTGTTCCACGTTCCAGCCGGTGCACATGTTGGTCAGGTGGGCGCGCATGCGCTCCATCTGATCGTGGTCAGCGCCGGACAACAGCATCAGGAATTGCGCATAACTCGACTTGAGTACGGTGCGACGGTTGATCAGTCCCTGATCCATAAAGGGTTTGCTGAAGGCCAGCGCACTGGACTTCGCTATGACCGTCTGATCGAGGTCCAGGAACGCCGCCGTGCGGGTTCGGGGGGCCCCAGAAAGGTCGGTAGCGGCCGCAGGTGACGTAGGCGCTGACTGCGGCTGCGGAGTGGATGCGGTCACCGCCACAGCATAGGTCCGAGAGGTCTGCTAACCCGGTGCTACGGGAGAAAGAGCACTTCACACGTAGTGCGAGATATAGGTCGTCATTTGATAGCAACACTTGCAAACACTTGCGCCGGACCACCCTCTCGTGTGTATAGTGGCATCACTCGGCTTATGCTGAGGGTGTATCGGCCCGACCCCCCGGGGTTGATACGCGACGACCTCCGCCTCCTCCCCCCCTGGCGGGGGTCGTCTTTTTTTACCGGTAACTTATTCGCCGGAAGCCTCTCGCGCTGACTGGAACCTGTTACAGATCCGGCTTTCCATACCATTAGTTTGATTTTATCGACGGAGCATAACTTCGAGTTATCCACAGTCGGAAATTTCATCCACACTTGCCGGGAATCGGATGCCGTAGCGCGAGTTGTCGCGCCACGGTGAGGCGGTGAGTGCAGCCACCGGCCTCTTGGCCCTCGTCACCCAGACGGCGTTGCGCGACGAACTGGACCGGGTGGCCGCGGCAGCGGGTATACGCGTCATCCACCTTGGCGCCGCGATACCGAACCGCCGGGCCTGGTCGGCCGCTGCGGCGGTGGTGCTCGACGAGGAAGCTGCCGCCCGCTGCGGCCCGGCCCGGCTGCCGCGCCGCCCCCACGTCGTCGTGCTCACCGGCGGCCAACCCACCACCCTCACCTGGCAAGCCGGCGTCGCCGTCGGGGCGCAACGGGTGCTGGCGCTGCCCGCCGACGGCAACGACCTGGTGGCCGAGCTGGCCGAGGCTGGTGAGTCGGTGCGCGATGGGGCGCCTCGCGGCGACGTCATCGCGGTGATCGGCGCACGTGGGGGAGCAGGCGCATCGCTGCTGGCAACGGCGCTGGCCCAGCACGCAGCAGAGGCGCTGCTGGTCGACCTCGACGCTTGGGGTGGGGGCATTGATCTGCTGGTGGGCACTGAGAACGCTGCCGGTCTGCGCTGGTGCGACCTGGCGCAGCACAGCGGGCGGCTGACCTGGCCGGCGCTGCGCGAAGCGCTGCCCCGTCAGCGCGGGGTGAGTGTTCTGTCGGGCGCCCGGCGGGGCGACGCCGCCCATGGGGCCACTGAAGTCGACGCCGGAACCGTCGACGCCGTGGTGGACGCGGGCCGCCGTGGCGGGGTCACCGTGGTCTGCGACCTACCTCGGGTGCCGACCGATCCGGCCGAAACCGCGCTGAGCGCCGCCGATCTCGTGGTGGTGGTCAGTTCCTGCGACGTACGGTCGTGCGCGGCCGGAGCCGCGATCGCGCCGCGGCTGCGCGCGGTGAACCCGCACGTCGGCATGGTCGTGCGCGGACCGGCGCCCGGCGGACTGCGTGCCGCGGAGGTGGCGGAGATCGTCGGGCTGCCCCTGCTGGCCGCATTGCGGGCCGAACCACGACTGGCCGAGCGACTCGAACACGCGGGACTGCGGTTGCATCGCCGCTCCGCGCTGGCGGTGGCGGCCGGGCGCGTCCTCGAAGTGCTTCCCGAGCGGAAAACCTTGGCGTCATGAGGGATTCGCTGATCGACCGGGTACGGGAACGGCTGGCGTCGGAGACCGGGGGATCGTCGGCGCTGCGCCCACAGACGGTGGCCGCAGCGATCCGGGCCGAATCCGGCGGGGTGCTCGGCGATACCGAAATGCTGTCCAGTCTGCGGGTTCTGCAGACCGAACTGACCGGCGCCGGCGTGCTGGAACCACTGCTGTGCTCCTCGGGCACCACCGACGTCCTGGTCACCGCCCCCGATGCGGTGTGGGTAGACGATGGGGCAGGACTGCGGCGCACCGAGATTCGGTTCGCCGATGAAGCCGCGGTACGACGACTGGCCCAACGACTGGCGGTGGCCGCGGGGCGCCGGCTCGACGACGCACAGCCCTGGGTCGACGGGCAGCTGCACGGCTTCAACGTCGGGGGCACCGGCGACTTCACCGTGCGCCTGCACGCGATCCTGCCGCCGGTTGCGGCCGGCGGGACCTGCCTGTCGCTGCGGGTACTGCGGCCGGCCACCCAAGACCTCGCCGCGCTCACCGCCGCCGGCGCCATCGCGCCGCAGGCAGCTGCCCTGCTGTCCGACATCATCACCGCCCGGCTGGCGTTTCTGGTCTCCGGCGGCACGGGCGCCGGCAAGACCACCCTGCTGGCCGCCCTGCTGGGCGCGGTCAGCGAAAACGAACGGGTGGTCTGCGTCGAGGATGCTCCCGAACTGCAACCGCGCCACCCGCATCTGGTCAGGCTGGTGGCGCGCGCGGCGAACGTCGAAGGCGCCGGCGAGGTGGGCTTGCGCGAGCTGGTCCGGCAGGCGCTGCGGATGCGTCCGGATCGGTTGGTGGTCGGCGAGGTCCGGGGCGCCGAAGTGGTCGACCTGCTCGCCGCATTGAACACCGGCCACGACGGTGGCGCCGGAACCGTGCACGCCAACAATGCGGCCGAGGTTCCGGCCCGCCTGGAAGCGCTTGCCGCACTGGGTGGTCTGGACCGTGCCGGCCTGCACAGCCAACTGGCGGCAGCCGTCCAGGTGCTGATACACGTCGCACGTGACCGCGACGGCAAGCGGCTACTCACCGACATCTCGATGCTGCGCCGCACCAACGCTGGGCAGGTGGGGGCCGCGCGGGTGGGGCAGGTCGGGCGTGGACTGCCCGGCCACGCCGCCGAATTCCGTGCCCTGCTGCGCGATCGGATGCCCCCGTGAGCGGCCCCGCGGCCGCCGCACTGGCGTTGGCCGCGGCGCTCCTGCTCGGTGCTTCGCCGCGCCGCCGCATCGCACCGATCGGCGGTCCGCTCCGCGGTTCGGTCGCCGGGTGGGCCCGACGGTGGAGCTTCGTCGGCGCGGTGGCCGGTGCCGCTGCGCTGGCCGCACTGGTCGTGCCCAGGAGCACGTGGCTGGCCGGAGTCGTGTTGGGGGCCACTGCAGTCCTGCGTCGCCGGGCTGGCCTGCGCCGCCGGCGCGCGGTCGCGGAATCGCGCGCCCTGGCAACGGCCCTGGATGCCCTGGCCGGCGAGCTGCGCGTCGGAGCACATCCGCTGCGGGCGTTCGCTCTTGCGGCTGCAGAGTCGAACCACCCCGCGGTGGCCGCCGGCCTGGGCGGCGTCGCCGCTCGGGCCCGATTGGGCGCCGATGTCGCGACGGGCCTGCGCGACGTAGCCGCGTCCTCGGCACTGCCCACGCAGTGGGAGCGACTCGCTGCCTACTGGGAACTCGGGGGACAGCAGGGCTTGGCGATCGCCACGCTGATGCAGGCCGCGCAACGCGATATCGCTGCCCGGCAAAGGTTCTCGGCGCGGGCCGAATCCGGTATGGCCGGCGCCCGGGCCTCGGCGACGGTCTTGGCCTGTCTGCCGGTACTGGGTGTGCTGCTGGGTCAATTGATCGGAGCTCGGCCGGTGGTCTTTCTGCTCGGCGGAACGGGTGGAGTCCTGTCGCTGACCGGGGTGAGCCTGGTCTGCGCCGGGCTGCTGTGGTCGGACCGGATCACCGCAGCGGCGGGTGGTGTCCTATGACCGCCGCCGCGGTGTTGCTGGCCGTGGCAGTGCTCGCCGCAGCCGGACCGGCGACGGTGCGGTCGCGGGCCGGGCTGTCTCGGCCGGATCGTCCGCCGCCCCGCCGCGCAGTCCCGGGCGCCGACACGCTGGCGCTGGCCGCCGACCTCGAGGTGTACGCGCTCTGCCTGACCGCGGGGATGTCTGTCTCCGGCGCGGCCGCGGCCACCGCCCGGCACGCAACGCCGGTGCTGGCGGGGCCATTGCGCCGTGGCGCCGAGCTGCTGGCGCTGGGTGCCGAACCGGGCATTGCCTGGTCGGCGCCGAACGATCCGGCTACCGCGGAGCTTGACCCGACAACCACCGCGGTATTGCGCCTGGCCCGACGTTCGGGGTCATCCGGTACCGCGCTGGCCACCGGGCTCGGCGAACTTGCCGCACAGTGCCGGGACCAGGCCGCGCATGCGGCCTCCGCCGCCGCGGAGCGGGCCGGGGTATTGATCGCCGGGCCGCTCGGACTGTGCTTTCTGCCCGCATTCGTGTGCCTGGGCATCGTGCCGGTCGTCGCCGGATTGGCCGGCGACCTGCTGCGGTCGGGCCTGCTGTGATCGGGAGATGCTTCGCGGACCGACCGCGAGAAACGGAACAAATTTACCGATGAAGGAGGCTCAGTGAAAACTCGGGTGCTGCAGGTGCGCAACATGTTTCGTGTCCTTTCCCTCAAGATGGTGCTGCTGGCATCCGATGACTCCGGGATGTCCACGGTGGAATACGCAATCGGGACGATCGCTGCGGCGGCCTTCGGCGCGATCCTTTACACGGTGGTCACCGGTGATTCGATCGTGTCGGCGCTGAACCGCGTCATCGGGCGTGCGCTCAACACCAAGGTCTGACGGGTCGTGAGCGGCCGTGCACGATTTGTCGAGGATTCCGGCGCCAGCACCGTCGAAGCGGCGTTCGCGCTGGCTGCCCTGGTCTCGGTGCTGGTGCTCTGCCTGGCCGGGCTCACCGCGGTGTCCGCCCAACTCCGCTGCGTCGACGCCGCGAGGGAAGCCGCCCGGTTGGCGGCCCGCGGAGATGCCTCCGCGGTCGTCGCGGTGGTGCGGCGAATCGCACCCGACGGTGCGACGGTCCGGCTGCATTCCGAAGGTGACTGGGTGGTTGCCCGCGTCACCGCTCGGCCGGCTCTGTTGCCCGGCATGGCGATTACCGCCGAAGCGGTCTCGGCACTCGAGCCGTCACGGTGAAGCCGGCGGGGCCACCGTGGCCGCTGCCGCGATGGTCGCGGCGCTGCTGAGCGTCACCGGTGGCGGCTTCGTGCTCGGTGCCGCGGTCATCGCCCGACACCGTGCCCAGGCCATCGCCGACCTGACGGCTCTCGCCGGTGCGGGCCGGGCTCCCGCCGGGCCTGCCAGCGCCTGCGCGTACGCCACGATGCTGGGCTCGCGGATGCACGCCGGTGAAATCGGCTGCACGGTCGACGAACTCGACGTGGTGATGACCGTCGCCATGCCGGTTCCGGGCTGGCGGCTCGGCCCCGCCCGGGCGACGGCGCGCGCCGGTCCCGTGAGCTAAGGAGCTTCGACGGCGGCCGCCAACCCCGACTCGGCGAGTTCGGCCTCGGTGGGCAGGCGTAGCGCGATCAGCCCGGCCACGGTGCCCTCGTCGAGTTCCACCCGGTTGATCGTCACGTGGACCGGCGCCCAGCCGCCGTCCATCTGGCGCAGCCGCAGCACCCCGCTCGCCGGGGCCTGGGAATGGGCCAGGTCGTTTTCTATCCGGGCGATCTGCACCTGGTCGTCGGGATGGACCCGCGATACATCCGCCGGACTGCGCCAGTCGTAGAACGGGCACGGCTCATCCAGCCACTTCAGCAGCCGTCGGTTGGCCAAGTCGACCATGGCCCGGTGCACGCCCGGCTGGGCCAGCGCGTGCAGGATCTGCTGCGCCAGAAAGTCGGGGCGCTGCACTGCGCCGTCGAACTGGCCCCGCCAGTTCATCCCGCGGGCCACCAAATGCTCACGCCCGCCGGTAACGGACTCGCGAGCCGTACGGACCACGAAGCCCACCCGAATGGTCTCACCGTTGAAATCGGTGACATCCCAACTGCTACAGATGGTCTGTCCGGGTTCGGCCCGGATCGCCAGGGCCAGCACTTTGTTCTCGTTGGGGCTGAACTCGCGGGCGGGCAACTCTTCGACGAACGCGCGGCCGTGAGTGGCCTCCACCTCCGGGTTCTTACCGCTGTTGGTCAGCGACTCCGTGGTGTCGGTGGCCACTCCCAGGGTCAGGTCCCACTTCAACGGGCCCGGGATGGGGCGCTCGGGTGGTTCCATGTCGGCCGGCCCGGTCCAGACGTGCACGCCGTGCACTCGGCCATCGGACATCAGCACGGGTTCGGTCCGGATCACCCGATCGCGGCGCGTAGTGATGCTGGCCAGGCTTTGCCCGGTCCGCACCGATTCGGCGATCGCGGTCTGAATCGCCGCGAGGTGTGGGCTGCGTCGCAGGAACTGGGGGAGTGGCACGAGGTTCTTCAGCTGGCGGCCCTGCGCGACGACTACCGGTTCACCTCCGAGGGTCTCTACCAGCAACCAATCGTGCGCCATGAGTCGGGATATTACGGCCACCGCCCTTCTACCAGCGTCAACACTGAATAATTTCCCGGTTCTGACGCTCGTGTCGCACAGTCTGGCCCGCTGCCAAGTTGCAGAGGATCCGATGTAGCCGGTAACTTACGGCCGCATCCGGTCATGTATCGGGTTGGGAACGGATCGCATCTCTCGACCGTTCGTCTTACTGTCCCGCGTGTTTGTTGCGCGGTGCACCCGTCGCTGCGACGCAGTTGCCGGGGTAAGGGCTCGGGGGAGTCGGCCGTTCGGGGGGTCGGCCGACTCCCGCAGTCATTCAGTGGCCGTGTGCGAGCCGTCGAGCTTGCCGAGCACCAATCGCAGCACTCGCACCGCGCCTTCCTTGTCCAACGGGTCATTGCCGTTACCGCATTTGGGCGATTGCACACACGACGGACAGCCGTGCGGGCATTCGCAGGATTCGATCGTCTCCGCCGTGGCGGTAAGCCAGGTAGCCGCCGCGCGGAATCCCCGCTCGGCGAAGCCGGCACCGCCCGGGTGGCCGTCGTAGACGAAGACGGTGGGCAGGCCGCCCAGCGCTTCGGGACCCACCGCGGTGGACAGGCCGCCGATGTCACCGCGATCGCAGCTGGCCACCAGCGGCAGCAGCCCGATGGCCGCATGCTCGGCGGCGTGTAACGCCCCGGGGATCGCAGGGTCAGCGACCCCACATGCCGCCAGCGCGTCGGCCGTGACGGTGTAGACCACTGCCATGGTGGGCAAGGTCGCCGGTGGCACGTCCAGGTCGATGAAGTCCAGTACCTCCCCGGTCGGCAGCCGCCGCAGATAGCCGATGATCTGGCGGGTCACCGTCACCGGCACCAGGCCGAGACTGACCGGACCGAACCAGGCGCGTTCGCCTTCCCCCGTCACGTCGATGTCGGTGATTTCGCGTGCGAACGTGGTGTAGCCGGGATCCTCGGCGCGCACGAACGCGATTTGACGCGCAATATCCAGCGAATCGACCACATAGCTCTCGCCCTGATGCAAATACACCGCGCCGGTATGCACGGTGGCCGGCGCTCGCCCGGCGTCGACACTGCCCAGCAGCCGGCCGGTGTCGGTTTCCACGATCACCACCTGCCCACCGGCTGACCCGCGGATTTCCACCGTCGCGTGGGGGTCGAGCCCGGGCGCCGGGAAGTACCTCTCGGACCGCCGTCGCAGCAATCCGTCGTCGACCAGGGTGTCGGCCAGCTGCTCGGCGCCCAGCTGCGCCACTTCGGCGACCGTCAGCGGCAGTTCGGTGGCCGCGCACAGCAGCTGCGGCCCCAGCACGTAGGGGTTGGCGGGGTCGATCACCACTTGCTCGATCGGCTTGTCCAGCAGTGCCGCGGGGTGATGGACCAGATAGGTGTCCAGCGGGTCGTCGCGGGCGACCAGCACGATCAGTGCCGTCTGGCCTCGCCGTCCCGACCGGCCGGCCTGCTGCCAGAACGAGGTCACGGTGCCGGGGAAACCGGCCATCACCACCGCGTCCAGCCCGGCGATGTCCACTCCCAGTTCCAGGGCATTGGTGGTGGCCAGGCCATAGAGCTCACCGTCGGCCAGCGCGCGCTCCAACGCGCGGCGATCCTCGGCCAGGTAGCCGGCCCGGTAAGAGGCAACCTTGTCGACCAGGGTCGGAGCGACCGATTCCAGCCGGGAGCGGGCGGCCAGGGCGGTGAGTTCCGCGCCCCGACGCGAGCGGACAAAGGTCAGGGTGCGGGCCCCCTCGGCGATCAGGTCGGCCATCACCCGGGCGGCCTCGGTGCCGGCGGCGCGGCGCACCGGTGCGCCGTTCTCGCCCGTCATATCGGTGCGTAGGGCCGGCTCCCACAGGGCTACCGTCCGGGCCCCGTGCGGCGAACCGTCCTCGGTGACCTCAGCGACGGGCTGGCCGATCAGTGCCGACGCGCTGGCGCCCGGTGACGCGGTGGTGGCGCTGGCGAAGATCACGGTGGGCCCGCCAGCTGACCCCGGCGCCGCATAACGCTCACACAATCTCAGCAGCCGTCGCAGCACCATCGCCACGTGCGAGCCGAAGATCCCCCGGTAGTAGTGGCATTCGTCGACGATCACGAAGCGCAGTCCGCGCAGGTAGGCCGCCCAGCGGGCGTGGTTGCGCAGCAGCGACAGGTGGATCATGTCCGGGTTGGAGAACACCCAGCGGGAGCGTTCCCTGGCGAACCGGCGGATCTCGGCGGCGCTGTCGCCGTCGTAGGCGGTGGGTGCCACGGCGCCGGCCGCTCCACCCAGGCGTGGCACTGCCGCGGTCAGCGTATGCGCCGCGCGCAGCTGATCGTGCCCCAGCGCCTTCGTCGGCGATAGGTAGAGCACCCGGGCGCGCGGATCGGTCGCCAGTGCCTGCAGCACCGGGAGTTGGTAGGCCAGCGATTTTCCCGACGCCGTACCGGTGCTGATCACGACGTGACTCCTGGCGTGCGCCAATTCGGCGGCGGCCAGCTGGTGCGACCATGGGACCTCGATCCCACGGCCGGTGAAGGCGCCGATCACGTCTGGCTCGGCCCAGTCCGGCCAGGCGCCGGTGCGGCCCGCTGATGCCGGCAGATCGGCGACGTGGCGCAGCGGTTCTTCACCGGATTCGACCCCGGCGAGCGCGGCGGACAGCAATTCGCCGCCGAAATTCGCCGTCATTGGTCCCATCCTCAATTGCCTACCGTGAATGTCCGCCGCCGTATTGTTCACCCTCTGGCCGAGATTTCGGCACCGCAGTCTGTCCTCGGGGCGACGAACATGGTTGACTGATGAGCGGTCGTAGCTTCTGTGTTTGTGTTAAGCCTTCGCAGGATCTGTGGTTGCGGTCGCAGTGCCCGCGGAGTGTGCCGGTGTCCGCACCGGTCGACCGCCAGGGTACGGCGGTCGGAACAGGCCCGGGGCAGCGAAATGCGGTGCCCCGAACAACGGTGCGCACCGCACCGAGCATGAAGAGTAAGGAAAGATCGACAAATGCCACAGGGAACTGTGAAGTGGTTCAACGCGGAAAAGGGCTTCGGCTTCATCGCACCAGAGGACGGCTCGGCTGACGTGTTTGTCCACTACACGGAGATCCAGGGAAGCGGCTTTCGCACCCTTGAGGAGAACCAGCGGGTGGAGTTCGAGGTTGGGCAGAGCCCCAAGGGCCCCCAGGCCACGGGCGTCCGCGCCGTCTGAGCCACGGAATTTGACGTCACCCCCCGGGCAGCTCCCGCCAACGGAGCTAAGCCGGGGGGTTTCGTTTCGGGCGGGTAAGACCGCCCCGGATGCCGCCGGATGGTGGACCGGCTTACTGTCGATGACGTGAGCCAGCTTTCCTTCTTTTCGGCAGAGTCGGTGCCGCCCAGCGTCGCCGACCTCACCGGGGTGCTGGCTGGCCCGGGGCAGATCGTTGTGGTGGGCGATGGAGCACGGCTGTCGGTCGTGGTCGACGCCGCATGGCGAGCTGTGGCGCTGGCCGAGCTGATCGGTGAGGCCGGTCTGCTCTCCGAGGTCACTCGCACCGAGGAAGACACCCCGCTGGTGCGGACCGCGGTCGACGCGCGTCTGCGTGTGCTGGCCCAGGCATGGACCCGCGGGGCGGTGAAAACTGTGCCGCCGCAATGGCTGCCGGGTCCGCGTGAACTGCGGGCGTGGACGCTGGCGGCCGGAACCGCCGAGGACGACCGATACCTGCTCGGACTCGACCCGCACGCGCCGGACACCTACGAGCCGCTGGCCTCGGCCATGATGCGGGTGGGAATCGCGCCCACCCTGATCGGGACCCGCGGAGGCCATCCGGCGTTGCGGATCACCGGCCGCCGCAGGTTGTCACGGCTGGTCGAAAACGTCGGGGAATCACCCGCGGATCCCGAGGCGTTGAGTCAATGGCCGCGTGTCGGAGCCACGATCCCGGGCCATCCGGACGGTCTTTGAGAGAATGTACTGTTGAACGCCGGTTTGCATCGGCATGGGCGTGAGTGCGAGATTGTCAGTTGTCCACCGGCGGCGTGACGCGGCGGTGCGGACAGAAGTGGAGTGGTAAGCGCAAGGTGGCTGACTCTAAGACGGTGAGCGCTCGCAATGGCGATAAAACACCCGTGCGGCGGCTCGTCATTGTCGAGTCGCCGACCAAGGCACGGAAAATTGCGGGTTATCTGGGCCGCAATTACGTCGTCGAGTCCTCCCGAGGGCATATCCGGGACTTGCCGCGCAATGCCGCCGACGTACCGGCGAAGTACAAGACCGAAGCGTGGGCGCGCCTGGGCGTCAACGTCGACGCCGACTTCGAGCCGCTCTACATCGTCAGCCCCGACAAAAAGAGCACCGTTGCCGAGCTCAAGGGCCTGCTCAAGGACGTCGACGAGCTCTATCTCGCCACCGATGGTGACCGGGAGGGCGAGGCGATCGCTTGGCACCTGCTGGAGACCCTGAAGCCGCGCATTCCGGTCAAACGGATGGTGTTCCACGAGATCACCGAGCCGGCGATCCGTAACGCCGCCGAGAACCCCCGTGACCTGGACATCGACCTGGTGGACGCGCAGGAGACCCGGCGCGTCCTGGACCGGCTGTACGGCTACGAGGTCAGCCCCGTGTTGTGGAAGAAGGTCGCGCCGAAGCTGTCGGCGGGCCGCGTCCAGTCGGTGGCCACCCGCATCATCGTGCAGCGTGAACGCGAGCGGATGGCGTTCCGCAGTGCCTCCTACTGGGATGTGGTCGCCCAACTGGACGCCAGCGTCTCGGACCCGACGGCTTCTCCGCCCAACTTCACCGCCCGACTGGTCGCCGTCGACGAGCTGCGGGTTGCCAGCGGTCGCGACTTCGACTCGCTGGGCGTGGTGCGCAAGCCCACCTCGGGCGCGGCGGTGCGGGTGCTCGACGAAGCCGCGGCCACCGCCCTGGCGGCCGGACTGCAGGGCGCGTCGCTGTCGGTGACCTCGGTAGAGGAGAAGCCCTACACCCGGCGGCCCTATGCGCCTTTCATGACCTCGACATTGCAACAGGAAGCCGGCCGCAAGCTGCGGTTCTCCGCCGAGCGGACGATGAGCATCGCCCAGCGGCTCTACGAGAACGGCTACATCACCTACATGCGTACCGACTCGACGACGCTGTCGCAGTCGGCTATCGACGCCGCTCGTACCCAGGCGCGCCAGCTCTACGGCGAGGAGTACGTCTCGCCGTCGCCGCGGCAGTACACCCGCAAGGTCAAGAACGCCCAGGAAGCCCACGAGGCGATCCGGCCGGCCGGCGAGACGTTCGCCACCCCCGACGCGGTGCGCAACGAGTTGGGCAGCGACGAGTTCCGGCTCTACGAGCTGATCTGGCAGCGCACCGTCGCCTCCCAGATGGCCGATGCCCGCGGCACCACGCTGAGCCTGCGGATCGGCGGACAATCCGGCAGCCAGCAGGTGACGTTCGCCGCCAGCGGCCGCACTATTACCTTCGCAGGCTTTCTCAAGGCCTACGTGGAGACCGTCGACGAGTTGGCCGGCGGTGAAGCCGATGACGCCGAGCGGCGGCTGCCGCAGCTGACCCAGGGCCAGCGGGTGGACGCCACCGAGGCGATCCCGGATGGCCATGCGACCAATCCGCCGGCGCGGTATACCGAGGCCTCGTTGGTCAAATCACTTGAAGAATTGGGCATCGGACGTCCCTCGACGTACTCCTCGATCATCAAGACCATCCAGGATCGTGGCTATGTCTACAAGAAGGGCAGCGCGCTGGTCCCGACTTGGGTGGCGTTCGCCGTGATCGGCCTGCTCGAGCGGCACTTCGGCCGGCTCGTCGACTACGACTTCACCGCGGCCATGGAGGACGAGCTCGACGGGATCGCCGCCGGGCGCCAGCGCCGCACTGACTGGCTGCACAACTTCTACTTCGGCGGCGACTACGGGGTGGAAGGCTCGATCTCCCGGGCCGGCGGGCTGAAGAAGCTGGTCGGGGTCAACCTGGAGGGTATCGACGCCCGCGAGATCAACTCGATCAAGCTGTTCGACGACGCCGAGGGCAGGCCGGTCTATGTGCGGGTGGGCAAGAATGGGCCCTACCTGGAGCGCATGGTCACCGGTGACGACGGCGAGCCGACCCCGCAGCGGGCCAACCTGGATGACTCGCTGCCGCCGGACGAGCTGACCCTGGCGCTGGCCGAGGAACGCTTCGCCACCCCGCAGGAGGGCCGGTCGCTCGGCGTCGACCCTGCCACCGGGCACGAGGTTGTCGCCAAGGACGGCCGCTACGGCCCGTATGTCACCGAAGTTCTGCCGCCGCCACCGGACGACGAATCGGGCGCGACGGCCAAGAAGGGCAAGAAGCCGACCGGCCCGAAGCCGCGCACCGGTTCATTGCTGCGCAGCATGAGCTTGGAAACGGTGACGCTCGACGACGCGCTGAGGCTGCTGTCGCTGCCGCGGGTGGTCGGCGTCGACCCCGAATCCGGCGATGAGATCACCGCGCAGAACGGCCGCTACGGGCCATACCTGAAGCGCGGCACCGATTCTCGGTCGCTGGCCACCGAGGAGCAGATCTTCGAGATCTCCCTCGAAGAGGCACTGAAGATCTACGCCGAGCCCAAACGCCGCGGCCGCCAAGCAGCGGCGACTGCCGCGCTGCGGGAGCTGGGTGCCGGCCCGACCAGTGGCAAGCCGATGGTGGTCAAGGACGGCCGATTCGGTCCGTACGTGACCGACGGCGAGACCAACGCCAGCCTGCGTAAGGGCGATGAGGTGGCCACCATCACCGATGAGCGTGCCGCCGAACTGCTCGCCGACCGGCGGGCGCGGGGGCCGGCCAAGAAGGCCGCCAAGAAGACTGCCCGCAAGGCGCCCGCGAAAAAGGCACCGGCGAAGAAGGCAGCCGCGAAGAAGGCTGCGAAGAGCTGAGTCAGTCGGCTGCGGCCGCAGCCTCGGCGATCTCGGTCGGGATCGCTTCCAGCGCCGCGAGGTGCAGCGGCCGCGCCAGCTGAGTGGGCACGGTGCGCCCGCGCAGCTCGACGATCTCGCCGACCTCCCAGCACAGCGCCTCGGCGTCGACCGCGCCGCTGACCGCGACCGCCGAAGCCAGTACGTGGCCGTCCTCCAATTTGGCCAGCTCGGTCAGTCGGGCGGCCTCGTTGACCGGGTCGCCGATCACGGTGTATTCGAACCGGGCTCGGGCGCCGATGTGGCCGGCGATGGCCCGCCCGGCCGACACTCCGATGCCGAACTCTTCGGAACCGAGTACCGGCAGCAGGCCGTCGTGCAGTTCGCGGGCCGCCGCCAAGGCCGCGCTTGAGGCGTCCGGGTGTTCGATGGGCGCCCCGAAGATGGCCAGCGCGGCGTCACCCTGGAACTTGTTGACGAAACCGCCGTGGCGTCCGACGGCCTCGACCACGACCCGGAAGAACTCGTTGAGCACGTTGACGACCTCGCTGGGCGGTCGCGTCGCGGCCAGCTGGGTGGAACCCACCAAGTCGATGAACAGCACCGCCACGTCGCGCTCCTGGCCGCCCAGCTCGGTGCCGCGCTCCAGTGCGCGCCGGGCCACGTCCTCGCCGACGTAGCGGCCGAACAGGTCGCGCAGCCGCTGCCGCTCGGCCAAGTCACGCACCATGTCGTTGAACCCGGCCTGCAGCAGGCCCAGCTCACTGGCGTCGTAGATCTGCATGTGCGCGTTGTAGTTGCCGCGCTGCACCTCGCCCAGCGCCCAGCGCAGCTGGCGCAGCGGGTCGGCGATCGACATCGACACCAGCACGGTGCCGGCCAGCCCGATCACCAGTGCGGCCAGTGCCATCAGCAGGATCGGGGTGAAGAGCTTGTCCGGTGAGGCGTTGAGCAACGACGCCTTGCCGGCCAGCACCGACAGCACGATCGCCAGCACCGGGACGCCGGTCGACAGCAGCCAGGTCAGCAATTGGCGCAGGATCACGCCGGGCGCCCGCAGTTTCTCCGGGGTGCCGTCCCGCAGGGCCGCGACGGCCACCGGCCGCAGCACCCGCTCGGACTGCAGATAACCGATGATCGCGGTGGCGGCGGCGCCCAGTGCGGTGGCGGTGACCACCACCGGCACCACGTCGTGCACCACCTGCCAGCTGAGGGCGACGAACACCACCCCGCCCACCGCCCAGTAGCAGATGCTGATCAGGGAGCGGTAGAACGGCATCCGCAGCGCCCGGGACCGCGCCAGCTCGGTATCTGCGGGATCGGAGTCCGGGGCGTCCGCGTCAGCCAGCAGCGCCTCTCGGCGTTGCCAGCGGAACACCGGCATCAGCAATGCGGTGCTGATCGAAAAGCCGAGGCCGAACAGGCACAGCAGCACGACGCCGAACAGTGCCAGGTTCAGCCGCGGCAGGTCCTGCAGGTTGATCCGGTCTTCCTCGGGCAGGCCGAACCGCAGGAAACCGAACACGAACAGCGACCCGATGATGTCGGCCTGCAGCATGCTCAGCGTGAAAACCGGCCAGGGAGTGCGCACGACCCAGCGGACGAATCGGTTGATCCGCCCGACCAGGGTCGTAGTGCTCACCAGCACACCGTATCGGGCGGGGCGACAAAGCCCGAGCCTGATTGTCCGGTCAAGCCGCTACTGTGACCGATGATGTCCGGGGTTTTCGCGCGTTTGGTGGGCCAGCAGTCGGTGGAAGCCGACCTGCTGGCTGCTGCGCGGGCGTCTCGGCGTGATTCAGCACACAGTGGCACGACCGCCGGCGGTATGACACACGCCTGGCTGATCACCGGCCCGCCCGGTGCGGGGCGGTCGATCGCGGCGCGGTGTTTTGCCGCGGCGCTGCGGTGCACGGCCGACGAGTCCGAGGGGGGACCCGGCTGCGGTCAATGCCGGGCCTGCACCACGACAATGGCCGGCACCCACGCCGACGTGCGGCGGGTGGTGCCGGAGGGACTGTCCATCGGCGTCGACGAAATGCGGGCCATCGTGCAGGCCGCCTCCCGGCGTCCCGGCACCGGCCGCTGGCAGATCGTGGTGGTCGAGGATGCCGACCGGCTCACCGAGGGCGCGGGCAACGCCCTGCTGAAGGTCGTGGAGGAGCCGCCGCCCTCGACGGTGTTCCTGTTGTGCGCCCCCTCGGTCGATCCCGAGGACATCGCCATCACGCTGAGGTCCCGGTGCCGCCACGTGGCACTGGTGACGCCGCCGCCGGCGGCCATCGCCCAGGTGCTGATCGAGGCCGACGGGCTCGACCGCGAGACCGCGGACTGGGCGGCCGCGGTCAGCGGCGGCCACGTGGGACGGGCCCGCCGGCTGGCCACCGATGCAGAGGCCCGCCAGCGCCGCCAGCGGGCGCTGTCACTGGCCCGCGACGCGGCGACCCCGTCTCGGGCGTTCACCGCGGTCGACGAGTTGGTGGCCGCGGCCGAATCCGAGGCCCGGGATCTGACCGCCGAACGCGCCGAGGTCGAGACCGAGGAACTGCGTACCGCTTTGGGGGCCGGCGGCACCGGCAAGGGCACCGCCGGAACACTGCGCGGCACCGCCGGGGTGATCAAAGACCTGGAGCGCCGGCAGAAGTCTCGCCAGACCCGGGCCTCGCGCGATGCGCTGGATCGGGCACTGATCGACCTGGCGACGTACTTCCGCGATGCTCTGCTGGCCGCCACGGCGTCGGCCGACGTCGCCCGGCCCAATCACCCGGACATGACCGATGCGGTGGCGGCCATCGCTGCCCACGCATCGCCGGATCGGCTGTTGCGCTGCATTGTGGCGGTGCTCGGATGCCGCGACGCACTGGCGGGCAACGTCAAGCCCCGCTTCGCCGTCGGCGCCATGGTGGCCACCGTCGGACAGGCGCTGCGAGACGACCTGTAGACTGACCCGGCCCGGTTTAGGCGGGGCGCGCCACCTTAGCTCAGTCGGTAGAGCAATTCACTCGTAATGAATAGGTCAGGAGTTCGATTCTCCTAGGTGGCTCCACTTTTTCGTTCTTTCCCCGCGAGATCCTGCTCACGCAGCTGTCCACTCGCACTTTTCCTGCGTGGAGACGATCTCGCGGCGCCTCAGATATACATCGCCGGGTCAATGTAGCTGGTCGGGTCCACCAGCGGCTCGCGCTGCTTCTCGGTGCGGTGACGCACCGCAGCCGGGATTCCGGTGGCGATGCAATCCGCCGGAACATCCTGGGTGACAACGGCATTGGCGCCGATCGCGCTGCCCTCGCCAACGGTGATCGGACCCAGGACCTTCGCGCCGGCGCCCACCGTGACACCGTTGCCGATGGTCGGGTGACGCTTGCCGTGACTCAGCGAGCGCCCGCCTAGGGTGACGCCGTGGTAGACCATGACGTCATCGCCGATCTCGGCGGTCTCACCGATCACCACGCCCATGCCGTGGTCGATGAAGAACCGCCGCCCGATAATCGCGCCCGGATGGATCTCGATACCGGTGGCGAACCGGGTGGCCTGAGCCAGCACACGGGCTACCCCCCGCCATGCCGGCTTGGCCCACAGTCGGTGCGCAAGGCGATGCGACCAGATGGCATGCAGTCCCGAATAGACCAGCGCGTTCTCGAAGTCGCCGCGCGCGGCCGGGTCATGGTCGCGCGCGTTGCGCAGGTCCTCGCGCAGCGCGGTCCACACGCTCATGAGCGCGCTCACTGGCGAATGTGCTCGAACAGCGGCGTCGAGATGTAGCGCTCGCCGAAGTCGGGCACCACCACCACGATCAACTTCCCGGCGTTCTGCGGGCGCTTGGCCAGCTCGAGGGCGGCCCACACGTTGGCGCCGGCCGAGATGCCGCCGAGGATGCCCTCCTCGGTGCCTAGCGCGCGAGCCACCCGGATCGCGTCGTCGAACTGCGCGTCGATGATCTCGTCGTAACAGTCGCGGTCGAGCACCTCGGGAACGAAATTGGCGCCCAGGCCCTGGATCTTGTGCGGACCGGGGTCGGCACCGTGCAGGATCGCGGAGTCCTTGGGTTCCACGCCGACGATCTGGACCTCGGGCTTGTGGGCCCGCAGGGCGTGTGAGACGCCGGTCAGCGTGCCGCCGGTACCGATCCCGGCGACGAAGATGTCGACGGCGCCGCCGGTGTCCTTCCAGATCTCTTCGCCGGTCGTCCGTTCGTGGATGGCCGGGTTGGCCGGGTTGGCGAATTGGTCTGCGGACAAAGCGTTGTGGGTGTCGGCGACGATCTGTTTGGCCTTGGCCACCGCGCCGGCCATGCCCTCGGAGCCGGGAGTCAGCACGATCTCGGCGCCGTAGGCGCGCAGCATCACCCGGCGCTCGGTGGACATGGTGTCCGGCATGGTCAGGATTACCTTGTAGCCGCGGGCGGCGCCGACCATGGCCAGGGCGATGCCGGTGTTACCGCTGGTGGCCTCGACGATGGTGCCCCCGGGGCGCAGCTGGCCGGATTTCTCGGCGGCGTCGATGATCGCGACACCGATCCGGTCCTTGACGCTGTTGGCGGGGTTGTAGAACTCGAGTTTGGCCACCACCTGGGCGCCCAAGCCCTCGGTCAGCCGGTTGAGCCGCACCAGCGGGGTGTGACCGATCAGCTCGGTGACGTTGCCGTAGATCCTGCCCACCTATGCGCTCCCTTCGGCGATGCGCCGTACGGCCTTGATGAAGACGTCGATCTCTTCGAAAGTGTTGTAGAACGCGAACGACGGTCGCACGGTGGCCTCCAGGCCGTAGCGGCGCAGGATCGGTTGCGCGCAGTGGTGACCGGCGCGCACCGCGATGCCCTCGGAGTTGAGCGCCTTGCCCACGTCCACCGGGTCGTGGCCGGCCAGCACGAACGACAACACACTGGCCTTCTCGTCAGCGGTGCCGACGATCCGCACCCCCGGGATCTCGGCCAGGCGTGGTGTGGCGTACTCCAGCAGAGCGTGCTCGTAGGCGGCGATGCGTTCGATGCCCACGCGTTCCACATAGCGCAGGGCTTCGCCCAGGCCGACCGCGTCGGCGATGTTTCCGGTGCCCGCCTCGAACTTGTTGGGCGGTTCTTGATAGAGCGAGCGTTCCAGGGTGACGTCGGCAATCATGTTGCCTCCACCCTGCCACGGCGGCGTCTCGGCCAGCGCCTCGGCGGTGCCGTAGAGCGCTCCGATCCCGGTGGGACCGAAAATCTTGTGTCCGGAGAACGCGAAGAAGTCCGCACCCAGCGATTGCACGTCGATGGGAATGTGCGGGATCGACTGTGCCCCGTCGATCAGCACCCGTGCGCCGTAGCGGTGCCCGAGTTCGACGATGTCGTGCACCGGGGTGACGGTGCCCAGCGCGTTGGACACATGCGTGGCGGCAACCAGTTTGGTCCGCGGGCCCAACAGGTCCTCGAATTCGCCTAGCAGCAGGTTGCCCGCGTCGTCCACCGGTGCCACCTTTAGAATTGAGCCGGTCCTTTTCGAGATCAATTGCCACGGAACGATATTCGCGTGGTGCTCCAGATGGGTGATGACGATCTCATCGCCGGGGCGCAGATGCTTGCCGCCCCAAGCGTACGCAACCAGGTTGATCGCCTCGGTGGTGCCGCGCACGAAGACGATGTCCTCACTGCGCGGCGCACCCAGGAACCGCCGCACGGTGTCGCGGGCGTCCTCATAGGCATCGGTGGCGCGGGCCGCGAGTTCGTGTGCGGCCCGGTGGATGTTGGAGTTCACGTGGGCGTAGAAGTACGACAGCCGGTCGATCACAGCCTGCGGCTTCTGCGTGGTGGCGGCGTTGTCGAACCAGATCAACGGCTTGCCGTTGACGGTCTCGCGCAGGATCGGAAACTCGGCGCGCACCGCGTTGACGTCGAAAACCTCATGCGAGTCCGGCACCGTCGGAGCCGGTTCGGCGGCCGGCACCCGATGGGACAAGAAGGCGTAGTTCGCCTCGTCGCCGCCCACCGCCGGCGCGGGGGCGTCGTGCCAATCCAGCTGCGGAACCGCGGGGGCGCCGCCCGGCCAGCCGGGGGCCGACCCACGCGGGGCAACCGGGACAGCCCCGGCCGGGGAACCGGCCAGCACCCCGGGCATGGTCGGCACGATCCCGCTCGGCACCGCGAACGCCGACAGGTCGGCTACCCCCGGCGGCAGCAGCCCGGACGGGTCGGGCGCACCGCCGCGCGGTGCCACCGCGGTGGTCTGCGGCGGGGAATCCGGTCCGGGCCGGGCGGCATACAGCTGGTTAGCCAAAACCTCCAGCTCAGCGGCGCTGACCGGCAGGTTTACCGGCCCCGGATCACTTGTACTCATGGAAACGGTCCACCGAGACGTCGTCGAGCACAGCGAGCGCATCGTCGGTGAGCACGGCCAACGAGTTGTACAGCGTGACCAGGTAGGACGCGATCGCCGACCGGTTGATGCCGGTGAACCGCACCGACAGGCCCGGCGCCTGCTCGCCGACCAGGCCGGGCTGGAACAACCCGACGACGCCTTGGCGCTCCTCGCCGGTGCGCACCAGCAGGATCTTGGTCTTGGAGTCCTCCACCGGCACCTTGTCGCTGGGAATGATCGGGATGCCGCGCCAGGTGATGAACTGGGCGCCGAACAGGTTCACCACCACCGGCGGCACGCCGCGGCGGGTGGCTTCACGGCCGAAGGCGGCCACACCCAGCGGGTGGGTCAGGAAGAACCCGGGGGTCTTCCACACCTTGGTGATCAGCGAGTCCAGGTCGTCGGGGGTGGGCGGGCCGGTCAGGGTGGAGATGGTCTGCTCCGGGGTGACCTGCGCCAGCAGGCCGTACTCCGGGTTGTTGACCAGCTCGAACTCCTGGCGTTCCTTGATGGTTTCGATGGTCAGGCGCAACTGCTGTGCGACCTGGTCGTGCGGGCTGGAGTACAGGTCGGAGACCCGGGTGTGTACATCAAGCAGTGTCGAGATCGACCGCAGGGTGTACTCCCGCGGGCTGGTCTCGTAGTCCACGAACGTCTGCGGCAGCGGCTCCTGCGAACCGGCGCCCTGCTCAGCCGCAATCGCGACCTGGCCGGGGTTGACCACCCGGTTGACCCGGTAGATACCGGCTTCGACCGGGACCCAGTTCAACAGGTGCAGCAGCCAGCGCGGCGTGATGGTGGCCAGCTGCGGGACAGTCTTGGTCGCATTCGCGAGTTGCCGTGCGGCGAGGTCCCCGAGCGCCTGAGATTCGTTCTGAGCGGACGTCATTGCTTTCCTCCTGATGAGTGCCGGCGCCAATCATGGACTATCTTCCGGGTTTGCCCACCAGTTGCGCTCAGGGCGAATTGAATCCCTCGCAGTTCGCGCCGCTGCGGTGCATGTCGTAGGGTATGTGCATGTCGAACATCACGCTGCCACAGCCGCACGCTTTGTGCTGCCTTGCGGCGTGTTGTTGTTGTTGATTCTCTGACGCCCTGATTCCTTAGCGTCGCAGCCCGCCCCCTTTGCTTGGCGAGGTGCTGCCGTGCGCGCTTCAGACCAGAAAGTCGACTCGGCATGACCGTTTCAACCTCCGTTTTTCCTCGTCTCGACACCGGGCACATGGTGACCGTTCGCCGCAGGGTGCAACCCCGCCCGGCCGTCGACATCGACCGAATGACCCGCTATCACGGCGGCACCTATTCACACACTGTCGATCGGATCGTGTTCACCGACGGCACGAGCGCGCGCACCGATCTGATTCGCTTGAATCCCGGCATCGCGGCGTATTCGCTGGACTTTCACGGCATCGCGCCCACTCGGCCGTCGGCGTACCGGATCGACACCTGGTCGGCGGTCCCGAACTTGCACAGCCCCGGACAGGGCGCCCGCGACCCCCGCGAAGTTCAGGTCGACTGGATCCTGCGCAACTCGGTCCCGCGGTTGACCACCGTCGAATTGAGCCGTCGGCTGCGGGAGGCCGGCCACCGGCTGGGCCACGGCAACATCACCGAGCACGAGGCGATAGCCGCCACCCAGGCCGCGATCTGGCGGTTGACCAACGGTCTGGAGCTGGACACCCGCGCCCGCACCGAGCCGGCCCGGGTGCGGCGCGACGCCGACGGGGTGACGGTTGAGTTCGACGAGGCCCTTGAGTTGGGCGGCTACACCCTGGAACTGGTCGCCGCGCAGCCGGTGACGGTGACCCTGCACAAGTCCGACGACGGCCGTACCTGGCGGGAGGTGCCCTCGTCGCGGCTGGCCATCGAGGCCGACGGCGCTCATCGCAAGGCGCTCGGCGTGGGTGCCACCGTCGGGGGCCACCGGTTCTACCGCCTGTCGGTGGCCGGGGCGGGGGCGTCGGCCACCCTCGGCGACGTCGATTTCTGGCTGAACGGCACCAGTACCTATCGCAATGCCGACCGCATCGTGGCCCTCTACCGGTACCTGCTGGCCGGTGCGGCACGGGCGCGCAGCACCGCACCCGGGTTGGACGTGTCGGCGGCCACGGTGGCCGACGGTCGGGTGGGGCCGCTGCGGCTGTCCGTCGCCGACTCCGCCGCGCTGAGCGCCGAGGGTGCGGTGTTGCTGGACGCCGACGGGAATGAGTTGACCGGCCCGGTGGAGCCAGGCAGCGTCTTCTACCTGCGTCCGCGGCCGGGCGCGGTGTCGGCTCGGGTGCGCGTCACGGTGCCCGGTACCGAAGACGGCTACGGCGGCCGGGTCCTCACCGGCATCGCCGGAGACCCGGACTCGCAGATGTTCACCCCGGTGGCGCTGGCCGTTCCGGCTGCGCTGGTCATCGACTTCGCCCTCAGCTGGTCACGCCACCGGATCTGCCAGCGGCAGTCGCACCCGAAACACCGTCCAGCCCTCGGTCGACTCCACACTCACCGAGCCGCGGTGCGCGCCGACGATCGAGGAGACGATCGCCAAGCCCAGCCCGGTGCTGCCCAATTCGCCGGAGCGGGCCTGGTCCGCCCGGACGAACCGCTCGAAAAGGTGCGGCAGGAGGTCGGCGTCGATACCGGGCCCGTCGTTGGCCACCGTCAACTCCGCGATCGGCCCACCGACTCCGCCGTGGTCCGCACCGATAGCCGTCGTCACCGTCACCCCGGGCGGCGTGTGCACCCAGGCGTTCTTCAACAGGTTGGTGACGACCTGGTGCAGCCGCGCACGATCGCCGCGAACCCATACCGGGGCATCGGGCAGGTCTTTGATCCAGTGGTGACTCGGTGCGGCGGCGGCCGCGTCGTTGACCGCGTCGAGCACCAGGTCAGCCAGATCAACATCTTCGAGCTGCAGATCCTGGCCTTCCCCGAGCCTCGACAGCAACAACAGCTCCTCCACCAGCGAGGCCATCCGCTGCGCCTCGGACTCGATACGGGCCAGCGCGTACTCGGTGGTCGGCGGCAGGGCCGCGCTGTCCTGCCGCGTCAGTTCGGCGTAACCCTGGATCGCCGCGAGCGGTGTACGCAGCTCGTGGCTGGCGTCGGTGAGGAACTGGCGCATCCGCCGGTCGGCGTCACTGCGGTAGGCAAGTGCGCTGTCGACGTTGTCCAGCAACCGATTCAGGGCACCGGCCACGATTCCCACCTCGTTGCCCGGGTCGACGTCGCCGGAGGCCACCCGGACGGTGATGCGCTCGTCGCCCTCGGCCAGCGGCATCGCGGCCACCGATGCCGCAGTCGCGGCCACCCGACGCAGCGGCCGCAACGCGTAGCTGACCACGGTGATGGTCAACCCGGCCGTAACCAGCAGCGCCAACGTGTAAAGCGCTGAGGCAGCAGCCATTCGACGATCGACAGTACGGTTCGCCAGGTGCATCGATCCGCCGATGAACAACAGGTCGTCGTCGTCGACCACCCGGGTGCTCACCCGATACGAGCCCAAGCTGCCCAACTCCACCGTCTGCGGCGGACCGCTGGTCCAGTGCCCTTCGGCGATAGTGGCCACCACGTCGGCGGGCGCGGGATACGGGTCTCGCTTGGTGAACACCACCGCCCCGATCACCGCGCCGTCGCGCAGCACCGCGAGTACGTTGCCCGGGGTCTGATCGCTGAAACTGAGCATGGCCGTGCCGATGTTCGACCGGCCGTCTGGCCCCACCACGTTGTCGACGTGGCGATAGTCGGCGAAGTAGTGGCTGAAGGCGTTGAGCGACTCGTAGAGATCGGCGTCGATCGTGGCGGTGACGTAGGTGCGCAGGCTCAACACCGACACCGCGCCCACCGCCACGAACACCGCGGTGACGACGGCCGACACCCCCAGCACCAACTGCCGGCGTAGACCGCGCGGACGCCACCGAGGCGGCTTGGCGGCGGTGGTCATTCGCCAGGCTTGCACATGTATCCCACTCCACGCACGGTGTGGATTATCGGCGCCCGATCGGCGTCGACCTTCTTGCGCAGGTAGGAGATGTAGAGGTCGACGATGCTGGTGCGGCCGGCGAAGTCGTAATTCCAGACCCGGTCCAAGATCTCCGCGCGACTCAACGCCCGCCCCTGGTTGCGCATCAAGAAACGCAGCAGCTCGAACTCGGTGGTGGTCAGCGCGATGGCGGTGCCGCCCCGGGTGACCTGGCGGCTGGCGCCGTCCAACGTCAGGTCGCCGACGGTGAGGACCTCGTTCACCGGTGGGGTCAGCTGATTCGACCGGCGCAGCAGCCCCCGCAGCCGGGCCACCAACTCCTCCAGGCTGAACGGCTTGGTCATGTAATCGTCGGCGCCCGAGGTCAGTCCGGTCACCCGGTCGGTCACCGAGTCGCGGGCGGTGAGAAACAGTGTCGGGGTGTAGGGGTCGGATTCGCGGACCCGCTGCAGAATCCGCAGCCCGTCGATATCGGGCAGCATGATGTCGAGAACCAGCAGATCGGGCGTCCCGCCGTGGAATTTGGCGACGGCATCGCGTCCGTTGTGGGCGACGTCGACCACCCACCCCTCGTAATGCAGCGCCATCGTCACCAGGTTGGTCAGCGCCGGCTCGTCGTCAACCAGCAGCACCCGAATCGGTGATCCGTCCTGCCGATAGATCCGCGGGAGCTGCCCGAGGATCGCTTTGCGCGGAGACTGACCGTCCGTGTTAGCCGCCATCGGTCGCCATCTTCCACCCCGTCGGGCTCATTCGCCGAGCAGACGTTGCTTCCGCTGGGCGAATTTCTCCGGCGTCAGAATGCCCGAGTCCCGCAATTCGACCAGCGCGCGTAGTTCGGCGACGACACCGATGGCTTTCGACTTGTCGGCTTTGTCGACCCTTACCGAGGTGTCCGGATCGTCGGGCTCCCGCTTGGGCGCTGCGGTGAGATGGGGTTGGGCGGTTGCCGGGGAACGGCGTTCGGTGCCGGCTGAGTTGGTCAAGGCGCCCCCGGCCGCGCCGGCCAGGGCCATCTGGGAGTACGGGAGCTTGGTCGCGGTTGCTAACGGCCCCGCTGCCGCTGAGCCAATACCGGATTGTGCTGATGCCAAGGTGGCTTCGCGCAGTGCCGAGGGAACGGCCGCCGCCCAGGCCCGCGGCACCGACATGCCGCCCACCGGTATCGCTTTGCCCGTGCTGGCCCACGCCGTGCCGGTTCCCGACAGGCTGGCGGTCGGGACCAAACCGCCTAGGGCGGGTGCGGTTTCACCGATCAGACCCAGCGCCCCCAGCTCGGCTCCTTCGGGAAGGGCGAGTTCTCCCAGGGTGATCGCCAGGCCGCCGAACGCGCCGCCCAGTCCAATTGCCCCGAAGGGCCCGACGCTGCCCACCTCGAAGACCGCGCTGACCATATCGAACAGCAGTCCGGGCGACACCGAGCCGCCGCCGGGGTCGGGGGGGGGAATTGGGGCGGGGGGGGGGGAGGTGGGGAATGGGGTGGGTGCCCGCGCGGTGTGGGGGG
>CAXYUC010000022.1:0-35985 GCA_964292075.1 uncultured Mycolicibacter sp. | reverse complement strand
AGCGCAAACACGCCGAACCCGCTCACCGGAAGCGAACTACGGCTGTAGTACTAGCCGGGGCCGCCGGCGTCGGCCCGTCCTGGACCTTGCGGCGTACCCGGCTGGCCAGCATCGTGGCCGCGTCGGCGGATTCACACGGTTACGGCCCACTCGGGGAGTTGACTCACGCGAACAGACCTGACCTGAGATCCATTGCTTAAATACCCTACGGGGTATATCTTGGCGGCAGATTCATCTCGACACTTCCGCCCACGAGAAACCGGGAGGCCCCCATGGCCCGAGTCGTCATCCTCGGCGCCGGAATTGCCGGACACACTGCCGCACTGCATCTTCGGCGGATGCTCTCTGCGCAGCACCAGGTTGCCGTGGTCTCCCCCGAACCGGACTGGAACTGGATTCCCTCCAACATCTGGGTCGGGGTGGGCAAAATGACGGCCAAGCAAGTGCTGATACCCCTCAAGCCGATCTACCAGCGCAAAGGCATCGAGTTCCATCAGGGCTATGCCACCGTCATCCGTCCGGAGGGCACCCTTGAGCAGGACACGCCAGCGGTCGAGCTCACCTATACCGAGCCGTCGCGACAGGGCCAGAGCGCCACACTGGCCTACGACTACCTGATCAATGCCACCGGCCCCCAGCTGAACTTCGCCGCCACACCCGGCCTCGGCCCGGACGGGCATTCCTGGTCGGTCTGCACCGCCGCGCATGCCACCGAGACCGCCAAAGCGTTGAGCCAAGTGGTAGATCGGCTCAACGCCGGTCAGCACCAGCGGTTGGTCATCGGCGTCGGCCACGGCACCGCTACCTGTGAAGGGGCCGCCTTCGAGTACGCGTTCAACGTCGAACACACCCTGCGCACAGCGGGCGTACGCGACCTGGCCGAGATCATCTACCTGACCAACGAATACGAACTCGGCGACTTCGGTGTCGACGGGATGAAGTTCGTCGACAAGGGCTTCACCCAGTCCAGCCGGATGTGGACGGAGTCACTGTTCCGCGAACGCGGGGTCAAGGCCATCACCCAGGCGCACGTTCACGAAGTGACGGAGAACAAACTGCGCTACGAGCAGCTGGACGGCGCCCAGCATGAACTCTCCTTCGACTTCGCGATGCTGCTGCCCCCGTTTAGGGGCGCCAGCCTGACCGCCTACGACAAGAACGGCGAGGACATCACCTCGACCATGTTTGCCCCGTCGGGATTTCTGAAGGTCGACGCCGACTACTCCGGCAAACCCTACGAGCAATGGGCCGCCGACGACTGGCCCTGTACATACGAGTCATGCGTCTACCCGAACATCTTCGCGCCGGGAATCGCGTTCGCTCCACCGCACCCGATATCGCGGCCACGCACCAGCACCAACGGCACGGTCATCAGCCCCAGCCCGCCACGAACCGGCATGCCGTCCGGCATCATGGCCAAGACCGTGGCCCAGACCATCCGCGACCGCATCGCCCACGGCGCCGACGCGCCGGCCCATCGGGCTTCGATGGCGGCGATGGGCGCCGCATGCGTGGCGTCGGCGGGCACCGGCTTCCGCGAAGGTTCGGCCGCGGCGATGACCATGTTTCCGGTGGTTCCCGACCCGATCACGTATCCCGACACTGGCCGCGACAGCGCAGCCACCTCCGGCGAAATCGGACTGGCGGGTCACTGGATCAAGGCTCTCTTGCATTACCTGTTCATCTACAAGGCCAAGGCCAGGCCGCTGTGGTGGCTGATCCCCGAATGAAAGGCGCCCCCGTGGACGACGACATCGACACCGCGGCGAACGCGCAGACCGCCGAACGGATCGCTGATGCACCACTGCCGACTCGCACGACGTTGCGGCTCCGGCAGAATCTGCCGATCCAGCTGTGGCGATTTGCCCGCATCAACCTCAAGATGATGCGCATCATTCTCGGTGGTCACCACTGAGGGAGTTGCCTACCGGTGACAGCGCACCGTGGGCTTCGCCGGGTGTTTGACGGCCCGTTATCGAGATCGGCTTACTATCCGAAGATGACCGCGGAAACCTTCGTCACCCACGCGCCCGGCGACCTGCGGATCATCGCCGACCGCCACGGCGATCCCGACGCACGCGCAGTGGTGTTCCTGCACGGCGGCGGGCAGACCCGACGTTCCTGGGGCCGGGCCGCCGCGGCGGTCGCGGACCGCGGCTGGCAGGCCGTCACCGTCGACCTGCGCGGCCACGGTGAATCGGACTGGGCGGCCGAAGGCGACTACCGATTGGTCAGCTTCGCCGCCGACATCCAGGAGGTGCTGCGCACCCTGCCGCCGGATCCGGTGTTGGTCGGCGCCTCACTGGGTGGATTCACCTCGATGCTGCTCTGCGGCGAACTGGCCCCCGGCGCGGCCAGCGCGGTGGTGCTGGTCGACATCGTGCCGAACATGGACGCGAGCGGCGCGGAGCGGATACAGGCGTTCATGGCCGAGCGGATGGAGTCGGGTTTCGGCTCCCTCGACGAGGTCGCCGACGCGATCTCCGCCTACAACCCGCACCGGCCCCGCCCGGCGGACCTGGACGGGCTCACCACCAACCTGCGTCGTCGCGGCGACCGCTGGTACTGGCACTGGGATCCCAAGTTCGTCAACGGCAGCGAGGAACTGGCGCCCCTGGAGATCCACGACGTGGACCGGCTCAACGCCGCGGTGCAGACCATCCTCGAGGGCGGCGTACCGATGCTGCTGGTGCGCGGCCAGCTCAGCGACCTGGTCAGCGCGCAGAGCGCCGAGGCTTTCCTGGCCCGCTTCCCGCAGGTGGAGTTCGTCGACGTCGCCGGTGCCGGCCACATGGTCGCCGGGGACCGCAACGACATCTTCGCCGACGCCATCCTGGGCTTTCTGGCGCGCCACGCCGACTGATCTCAGCCGAACACGGTCTGCCCGTCGGCGCCCAGCAGATAGCGCTCCGTGCCTTCGGCCACCCGGGGCGCATCGGCGGCCATCGCCACCGCGATCTTGTTGCCCCCGTTGCGCATCACGTCCAGGGTCAGCTCGACGGCCTGCTCCTCGGTGAAGTGCCGGCGCACGCCGGCGGCCACGTCGGCATCGATATGCGCCGGCGTCCAGACCAGCGCGTCGACGTAGCGCAGCGCCGCCTTCTGCGGTTCAGTGAGCAACCGGGAATCCTCGAACCGCTCAATGTCGTCGTACAGCGACTCGGACCCGCCGGCGTCCAGGGCGGTGGTCTCCCGCAGTGATTTGCACAGCCGGCAGTTGTGCTGGGCCGCACCGCGCAGCCGCACCACCTCGGAGGTCACCGCGTCCAGGGAGCGCAGCCGGGCCACGGCCGGCATGAATCCGTTGAACAGGGCGTCGGCTGGATGGCTCGCGTGATCCCACCCGATCGGGTCCGGCCACTGGATCGAGATACCTACGGCATCGAGGCCAGCGCGCACCCGCGGCACGAAATCGGCGACATACATCTGCACAACGGCGTCAAAGGCCTTCTCCCCCAGCGCCTCCCGCAGCCGGCCCCGCTGGGCGTCGCTGATCATCGAGACGTCGACGCTGAACTGCTCGGCGAACTCCACTACCGCGGGATCAGCATCGGATTCGTCGGCCGGTGCCTCCGCCGGCAGCGGCGGCAGGCCCAGGGTGCGCCCGCAGACCTCACGGACCACCGCGCCGATACTCCCGCCCGAGCACGCCACTAACCGGTTCAGCTCATCAAGAACGTCCATCGCTCCGATTATGGACCGCGCCGCAGCGTTATCCCAGGGCAGGCGGGCGGGGCATCCGCGCGGAGTCAAACGTGCTGGAGCTGTGCCAGACGCCGCTCCCGGGCGATGAGAAAGAGTGGAACGGCCACGCTGATATCGACGACGAAACCCAGCACGACGTACACCCACAGGTACGGGACACCGATCCTGCGTGCCTCGACGACCATGAAGACCAGTGCTGCGACGGAGACCACTATCAGGTCGATGCTCATGGAGCTGACCGCGTGATTGGCAAAACAGCTGGCGAGGAAGTCGAGCGTGTTTCCGCCGGCCGAGAAGAACGCGATGTTGTGCGCCCAGGTGGCGATGAGCGCCACCAGCGCCAACACACCGTAAAGGATGCAGAGGTTTCTTCGGGCAGCGGTCATGCCCGTCAGTATGTGGTCATCAGAGCGTCCATACCCTGCGAATCGCCTCGGCGCCGCAGAACTGCCACGTCGCCGCACGGACCTATTCCCGGCTGGCCGACGGTCGAGCCCGGCGCGCCGGCCGCACTCAGACGGTGCGGGCCAACCGATGCGCCAGCAGCTCAGCGAACCGCGCCGGATCCTCCAACGCCCCGCCCTCGGCCAACAGCGCTGTGCCGTAGAGCAATTCCGCGGTCTCAGCCAAGTCGGCATCCTCGGGTCGCTCGCTGTGCGCCTGGCGCAGGCCGGTGATCAGCGGATGGCCCGGGTTGAGCTCCAGGATGCGCTTGCCGACCGGGACCTCTTGGCCGTTGGCGCGGTAGATGCGCGCCAACGCCGGAGTCATCTCGAAGGTGTCGGTGATCAGGCAAGCCGGTGACTCGGTCAGCCGGGTCGACAGCCGCACCTCTTTGACGTGCTCGGTCAGGGTCTGTTCCAGCCAGCCGATCAGGTCCGCGAAATCCTTCTGCTGCTCCTGGCGCTCGGCCTCGTGCGCGGTCTTGTCCTCCTCGGAGTCCAGATCCACCTCGCCCTTGGCCGTGGACTGCAGCGGCTTGCCGTCGAATTCGGCGACGGTGTTCACCCAGACCTCGTCGACCGGGTCGGTCAGCAGCAGCACCTCGTAGCCCTTGGCCTTGAACGCCTCCAGGTGCGGCGATTTCAGCAGTTGCTGACGGGATTCGCCGGTGGCGTAGAAGATCTGCTCCTGGCCCTCTTTCATGCGTTCGACGTACTCGGCCAGGGTGGTCGGCTCGGAATCACTGTGCGTGGAGGCGAACGAGCTGATCTCGAGCAGTGCCTGTTGATTGTCGAAGTCGGAGAGCAGTCCCTCCTTGACGACGCGACCGAACTCGGTCCAGAAGGTGCGGTAGTCCGCGGGCCGCTGCGACTGCAGCTCTTTGAGGGTCGACAGCACTTTCTTGGTCAGCCGGCGGCGGATCGCGCTGATCTGGCGGTCCTGCTGCAAGATCTCCCGGGAAACGTTGAGCGACATGTCCGCCGCGTCGACGACACCCTTGACGAAGCGCAGGTACTCGGGCATCAGCTGGTCGCAGTCGCCCATGATGAACACGCGTTTGACATACAGCTGCACGCCGACCTGGGCGTCCCGGTTGAACAGGTCGAACGGCGCGTGCGACGGGATGAACAACAGCGCCTGGTATTCGAACGTGCCTTCGGCTTTCATCGCGATGACCTCGAGCGGGTTATCCCAGGCGTGCGCGATGTGCTTGTAAAACTCGTTGTATTCCTCTTGCGAGACTTCGTCTTTGGGGCGCGCCCATAGCGCCTGCATCGAGTTCAGGGTTTGGGTCTCGACCGTGACGGTTTCTTCGCCACCTTCTTCAGCAGACGGGGTCCGGCGCTCGACCTGCATCCGGATCGGCCAGGCGATGAAGTCGGAGTACTTCTTGACCAGGCCCCGGATGGTCCACTCCGCGGTGTAGTCGTGCAGGGCGTCTTCGGCGTCTTCGGGCTTGAGGTGCAAGGTGATCGACGTACCCTGCGGCGCGTCCTCAACCGGTTCGATGGTGTACGTGCCATCACCACTGGATTCCCAGCGGATGGCCTCGCTCTGGCCGGCCTTGCGGGTGAGCATCTCGACCTTGTCAGCGACCATGAACACCGAGTAGAAGCCAATCCCGAACTGGCCGATCAGCTCTTCAGAGGCTTTGGCGTTCTGGGCTTCGCGCAGTTGTTGACGCAGTTCGGCGGTGCCGGATTTCGCCAGGGTGCCGATCAGGTCCACCACCTCATCGCGCGACATACCGATGCCGTTGTCACGGACCGTCAGGGTGCGGGCGGCCTTGTCGACCTCGATCTCGATGTGCAGGTCGGAGGTGTCCGCCTCGAGGTCCTTGTTGCGAAACGCCTCAAGCCGCAGCTTGTCCAGCGCATCGGAGGCGTTGGAGATCAGCTCCCGCAGGAACGCGTCCTTGTTGGAGTAGACCGAATGGACCATCAAATCCAGCAGCTGCCGGGCCTCAGCCTGAAACTCCAGCTGCTCCACACGTTCGCTCATAAGCGCCGAATTTTACCGACGGCTCCATCGCGCCGCCCGGGGGGTGGAACCCGCGCTCTGCGATGGAGCGAATCGCTTGCATATACGCTCGAGGCTATGCACACCCAAGCGGCACATCTTCGCCGCCGGGCCGCCCTGAACCGCACTGCGGCGCGCCTCGCACAGCAGCCGGCCGTCGAAGAACACGACCGGACGGCCGTGCTCGATGCCATCGATGAAGCTCATGCCGACCGTGGCACACAGCTGAGCCGTCCAAGGTGATCGTCGACGCGTCGGCCCGCCGACGGCTGAATCACTGCGCCTGACTCACCGACGACATGTGGAAGTCGGGAATCCGCAGTGACGGCATCGACGCCCGAGTCGCCCAGTCGCCCCACTCCCGCGGCAGCGTCGGCTCGGCGATACCGGCCTGGGTGGCCCGGCGCAGCAGATCCAGCGGGCTCTCGTTGAACCGGAAATTGTTCACCGCGGCGGTCACCTGGCCGTCTTCGACCAGGTAGACGCCGTCGCGGGTCAGCCCGGTCAGCAGCAGCGTGGTCGGGTCGACCTCGCGGATGTACCACAGCGTGGTCAGCAGCAGGCCGCGCTCGGTCGAGGCGATCATCTCGTCCATGCTGGCCGAACCGCCCGTCATCAACAGGTTGTCGGCGGCCAGGGCCACCGGGACGCCGAACTCGGTGGCCGCGGCCCGCGGGTAGGCCAGCGCGTTGATCACCCCGCCGCGGATCCAGTCCACGCAGCCGATGTCCAGGCCGTTGTCGAACACCGATGCGGTCTCCGAGGAGGTGCCGGTCGCCACGAACGGCGCGCATTCGAGCCCGAACGCGTGCGGGTCGGAGTACAGCGTCAGCGGCAGTTCACTCAGGCGCTCCCCCACTCGGGTGCCGCCGCCGGGCGCCGACAACGCGGTGCGGCCTTCTTGGGCTCCGCGGCCACCCATGGTCCAGCCCAGGTAGATCATCATGTCGGCCACCGTCGATGGCGGCATCAGCGTCTCGTACCGGCCGGCCGGCAACTCGACGCTGCGTGCCGCCCACCCCAACCGGGTCGACAGTTGCTGCAGCAGTGAATCCGTCGGTACGTCAACGAAATCCGGGGTGCTGATCCCGGCCCAGGCGCTGGCGCCATCGCGCTTGGCGTTGATCTCCACCGTCCCGGTGGGCTGGGTGAAACGCCGCCGCAGCCCGGTCGACGAGGCCAGGAACGTCGTCTCCACCTCGTGCCGGGCGAAGCCGTACAGCTGGTCGGCGCCGCGAAAAGCCCGGCTCAACGATGTGGCCAGGCCGCCGAACACCTCGGCGCCGGTGCCGGGAACGTCGGCGTCCCAGTCGTCCGGTATTCCATTGCCACGCAACAGCTCCGCGGCGTCGCGGGCCTCGGGCGCGCCGGTGGCGGCCTCCGCGGACGCGGCCACCAGCTCGGCGATCTGCGCGGGTTCCACCTCCGCCGAGCGCAGTGAGCCGACCCGGGGCCCCTCGTCGTCGGAGACGATCGTGACGACCGTGGTGGTGCGGCTGCTCGACACCCCGTTGGTGGTCATCGAGTTGCCCGCCCAGCGCAGTGATGCCTCCGACCGATCGGTCACCAGCACGATGGTCTCGGTGTTCTCGCCTTTGGCCGCCGCCAAAGCAGTGTCGATGACCTGTTGCGCGGGAATCATTCCCGGCCCCCTTCAGCCTGCGTGTTGAGTACATTGATCCCGCGGAACAGCGCCGACGGACAGCCGTGACTGACCGCGGCCACCTGACCGGGCTGGGCCTTACCGCAGTTGAACGCCCCACCGAGCCGCCACGTTTCGGGTCCGCCGACCGCCTCCACCGCATTCCAGAAATCGGTGGTGGTCGCCTGGTAGGCCACATCCCGCAGCTGGCCGTCGAGGCGGCCGTCGCGGATCCGGAAGAACCGCTGACCGGTGAACTGAAAGTTGTAGCGCTGCATGTCGATCGACCACGACCTGTCCCCGACGATGTAGATGCCGTCGTCCACCCGAGCGATCAGATCGGCGGTGGAGAGGTCCTCGGCCCCCGGCTGCAGTGACACATTGGCCATCCGCTGGATCGGGACATGGTGCGGCGAGTCGGCGTAGGAGCACCCGTTGGAACGAGACTGCCCCAATCTGGGCGCGAACACCCGGTCCAACTGATAGCCGACGAATCGCCCGTCGCGCACCAGGTCCCAGCTCTGGGCTGCCACACCCTCGTCGTCGTAGCCGACGCTGGCCAGCCCGTAGGGCACCGTGCGGTCGGCGGTCACGTTCATCACCGGCGAGCCGTACTGCAGAACGCCGAGCTTGTCCGGGGTGGCGAACGACGTCCCGGCGTAAGCCGCCTCGTAGCCGATGGCCCGATCGTATTCGGTGGCGTGCCCAATGGATTCGTGGATGGTCAGCCACAGGTTGGTCGGGTCGATCACCAGATCGGTGGGCCCGGGTGTCACGCTGGGAGACTTGACCTTCTCGGCGAGCAACACCGGCAACTCCGCCAGCTCACGCGTCCAGTCCCACACGTCGTCGCCGGCCACCGCCTCCCAACCGCGCGCGGTCGGCGGCGCCAGCGTGCGCATCGAGTCAAACCCGTCCGGCCCGACGGTCACCGCGTCGCAGACCGGCATCAGCCGCACCCGCTGCTGGGTGATCGACGAGCCGAACGTGTCGGCATAGAAGGTCTGTTCCTTGACCGCGGTCAGCGCGGCCGTCACATGGTTCACGCCGTCGGCCGCGAGCAACCGGCCCGAGTAGTCCTCCAGCACGTCGATCTTCTCGGAGGTAGGTACGTCGAACGGGTCGATTCGATAGTCCGACACCCAGCTGGCATCGCGGTACACCGGTTCAGCCGCCAGCTCGACGCGCTCGGCGTTGAGCGCGGCCAGGGTCTTGGCGACCTGCACCGCACGACGCGCGGTATCAGCCGCGACGCCCGGCGCCAGTTCGGCATGGGAGGCGAAGCCCCAGGTGCCGTTGACCACCACCCGCACCGCGAAGCCGAGTTCGCGGTTGATGACCGCGGTCTCCAACTCGCCGTCACGTAGCCGGATGATCTCGGTGGCGATCCGGTGAATACGCAGGTCGGCATGCTCGGCGCCGGCAGCTATGGCAGCGCTCAGGGCGGCGTCGGCGAGTTCGTGGCGGGGCAGGGCCAGAAATTGGGCATCGATCCCCCGGTTCGGTGTCACCCGTCCACGTTATCGAGCGGCTTTAATACCTGCATGGCAGACTCGCCGCGGGTGCGCCGTTCCACCGCGCTCGGTTACGCGCTGCTGGCCCCCAGCCTGTTCGGTGTGGTGGCGTTCCTGCTGCTGCCGATGCTGGTGGTGGTGTGGCTGAGCCTGCACCGTTGGGATCTGCTGGGACCGATCAGCTATGTCGGCGCCGACAACTGGCGATCGGTGCTGACCGATCCGGTGTTCGGCAATTCGCTTGCGGTGACCGTGCTTTTCGTCGCGTTCGTCGTCCCGCTGCAAACCCTGCTGGGATTGGGTGTGGCGATGTTACTGGCCCGTGAACTGCCCGGCAGCGGCTTCTTCCGCACCGTGTACGTGCTGCCGTGGATCTGCGCGCCGCTGGCGATCGCGGTGCTGTGGCGCTGGATCCTCAGCCCCACCGGCGGCGCGGTGAGCACCGTGCTGGGGCATCGCATCGAATGGCTGACCGATCCGGGTCTGGCGCTGCCGGTGACCTCGGCGGTGGTGGTCTGGACCAACGTCGGCTACGTCGCGCTCTTCTTCCTGGCCGGCATCCTGGCCATCCCCACCCAGGTGCTGTCGGCGGCGCGCATCGACGGCGCCAACGGCTGGCAGCGGTTCTGGCGGGTCACCTTGCCGATGCTGCGGCCCACCATGTTTTTCGTGCTGGTCACGGGCGTGGTCAGTGCGGCGCAGGTGTTCGACACCGTGTACGCGCTGACCGAGGGCGGCCCGGGCGGCCGCACCGACCTGATCGCGCACCGCATCTATGACGAGGCGTTCGGGGCGGCGGCGATCGGCCGGGCCGCGGTGATGGCGCTGGTGCTGTTCGCGGTCCTAGTCGGAGTGACGGTTGTTCAACAGCTTTCGTTGGGCCGGCGGGTCAGCTATGACCTCACGTAACACGAGCGTCTACGCGCTGTTGACGCTCGGCGCGCTGATCACCCTGGCGCCCTTCGGGCTCGGGTTGTTGACGTCGTTCACCCCGGCCCGCCAATTCGCCACCGGTACCCCGCTGTCCTGGCCGCACCCGCCGACACTGGACAACTACGGCGACCTCGGCGGCGCCGGATTCGGCCGAGCGGCGGCGGTTACCACGCTGATGACGGCGGTGATCGTGGTGGGACAGCTCAGTTTCTCCGTGCTGGCCGCCTACGCGTTTGCGCGGCTGGAGTTTCCGGGCCGCGACAAGCTGTTCTGGGTGTACGTGGCGACCCTGATGGTGCCGGGCACCGTGACAGTGGTGCCGTTGTATCTGATGATGGCGCAGCTGGGTCTGCGGAACACGTTCTGGGCGTTGGTATTGCCGTTTGTATTCGGGTCCCCGTATGCGATCTTCCTGCTACGTCAACATTTCCGCACCGTCCCCGATGATCTGATCAATGCTGCGCGCCTCGACGGAGCCAACACCCTGGACGTGATCGTGCACGTGATGCTGCCGGCCAGCCGGCCGATTCTGGTCACCCTCGGGCTGATCACCGTGGTCTCGCAGTGGAACAACTTCATGTGGCCGCTGGTGATCACCAGCGGCGATAAATGGCGGGTGCTCACGGTGGCCACCGCCGCCCTGCAGTCCCGATACAACGCGCAGTGGACGCTGGTGATGGCGGCGACCACGGTGGCGATGATTCCGCTGATCGTGCTGTTCATGGTGTTCCAGCGCCGAATCGTGCAGTCCATCGTCGTCACGGGGATCAAGTGAACCGGCCGCGATTCTCCACTGTGTTCGCCGCGGCGGTGGTCGCCCTGGCCGCCCTGCTCGGCGCCGCGGCGGTGCTGCTCGACGGAGCCTCGAACCGATCGGTGGCCGGAACGACGGTGGTGACGGTACGACTGTGGGACGAACAGGTCGCGAACGCCTACCGCCAGTCGTTCGCCGCGTTTCACCGCACCCACCCCAAGATCGCGGTGCGCGTCAACGTCGTCGCCTACGGCACCTACTTCGACACGCTGCGCACCGATGTCGCCGGCGGCGGCGCCGACGACATCTTCTGGCTCTCCAACGCCTACCTGGCCGGCTACACCGACAGCGGACGGCTGCTGAAGATCGATACGGCGGGCGCGGATTGGGAACCGTCGGTGATCACCCAGTTCACCCGTGACGGGACGCTGTGGGGTGTCCCGCAACTGACCGACGCCGGGATCGCGGTGTACTACAACGCGGATCTGCTGACCGCCGCCGGGATCGCTCCCGCTCAGCTGGAGCAACTGCGTTGGGACCCACACGGCGTAGGCGACACCCTGCGCCCGCTGCTGGCGAAGCTCACCCGCGACAGCTCCGGACGCAGCGCGAACACCCCCGGCTTCGACCAACGGCGCATCCGGCAGTGGGGCTACAACGCCGCCAACGACCCGCAAGGTATCTACCTGAACTATGTCGGCTCTGCCGGCGGAGTCTTCCAACGCGACGACGAGTTCGCCTTCGACAACCCGCAGGCGGCCGCCGCGTTCAGCTACCTGGTGCAGCTGATCAACGGCGACCACGTGGCACCGCCGGCCTCGGAGACCAACACCAATAGCGACTTCTCCCGCAATCAGTTCCTGGCCGGCAAGATGGCGCTGTTTCAATCCGGCACCTACAACCTGGCGGCGGTTGCCGAGCAGGCGGCGTTCGCGTGGGGGGTGGCAATGCTGCCCGCCGGGCCGGCCGGAAGAGTCAGTGTCACCAATGGGATCGCCGCCGTCGGCAACGCCGCATCACCGCACCCGGATGCGGTGCGGGAGGTACTGGCCTGGCTCGGCAGCTATCAGGGCAACGCATATCTGGGGCGCCACGGGGCGGCGATACCGGCGGTGCTCAGCGCACAAAAGGTCTACTTCGACTACTGGGCACAGCGCGGGATCAATGTCACGCCCTTCTTCGCGGTGCTGAACGGGCCTCGCATACCCGCCCCGGGTGGTGGTGCGGGATTCGCCGCCGGAAACCAGGCGCTCAAGCCCTATTTCGACGAGATGTTCCTCGGCCGCATCGACGTCGTCACCGCCCTACGCCAAGCGCAGGACGCCGCCAACGCGGCCGCCCGCCGGTAACCCCCTCCGCGAAATCGGGTTCACGCAGAGAAAGTGCGAGTGGCTACCTGCGTGAGTGGGATCTCGCGGGAAAGACCGGACGTCCCTGCCACCCTCGCGACCACAGGGCGTGAGCCACCCGGTCGATGATTCCGACCACGGTGTCCTCCTTGATCACCCTGTTGTTCAGCCAGCCGAGCTTGGGCAGTGTGCGTTCCCGGTAGTGGTCTTTGACGTAAGAACTGCGAACGATGCGGTGTACCTCGCCGTCGTACTCGGCGGAGACTTTGAACTCCTCCCAGCCCATGTCCAGCACCGCGAAGAGTCGCCCATTGCTGTACACCGGAATCTGCGTCTGGGGAATGGGAAACCCGGCGTCGATCAGGAGGAGCCGGAGCCAGGATTCCCTCAGCGAGTCCGCGCCCCGGTCCACCAGCGGCATGAGCTCGCGAAGCTGCTTCAAGCCCCGTGCTCCCGGGTAGCGCTGCGCTAAGCCCAGAACATCGTTCGCGCAGAACGGCTTCGCCCGCACCAGGGCGTCAAGACGCCCCAATGCCTGTCCCCTGGGCAGGTGTCGGGCTAGGTCGAACGCGGTGCGTGCGGGCGTGGTGACGGTAAGCCCCCTGATGATGGTGATCTCGTCGTCCGCGAACCTCTCATTGCGGACGATGATGCCGTGTGGCGATGGGTTCTTTCGCGACAGCAGCTCAACCGGGATATCCACATCCACCCACTCCGCCCCGTGTAACGCGGACGCTGCGACGCCGGCAATCACCGCGCCCCGTCCAGACCAGAGCCACGCTCCGACGATCCTGTCGTGCAAGGTGGCCTGCTGGAACTTCGGGAAGTACACATCAGGGTGGAGCCGGCGGAACCAGCGCGTTAGCCCGTGACGAGTCACGGTGCCGACCGCGAGGGCCTCGCTGCCGATGAAGACACGCTGCACACCGGCAGAATGCGGGCCAACCGGCTCATCCGCACTTCACCCCGCCGCGAAATCGAGTTCACGCAGGGAAAGTGCGAGTGGCTACCTGCGTGAGCGGGATCTCGCGGCCGGCGGTCAGGCCCAGCCAGGCCGTCAGGACACAGTCAGCACCGTCAGTTCAAGAGCCACGGCCGCACCGCACATCACGACCACCACCACCAGGGTCACGAAGTCGGACAACCCCGGCCGCGCCGGCGACGCGGAGATCTGGCCGATGCCACCACGAGCGGTGATCGCATCCCCCATCTCATCGGCCCGGCGAAGAGTCACGGTGATAGCCGCCGTGATCAGATCGATGGCCTCGCGCGCCCATAAGCGCCGGCGTTGCCGCCGAGTACGCGGCGTTGGCTGGGCCCGCAGGCGCCGCGCGGCGAAGAGCACCCGGAACCGGTGGCCCAGCACCGGAAAGGCGGGCACCCCCAACGCCAGCGCCACCGCCCACTCGTCGACGGGAATGCGAAGCAGCCGCAGCGGACGACCCAGCGTGGCCACCGCGGGAGCGATCTCCGCGACATTGGTGGTCCACGACACCATCGCACCCAGCCCGAGCAGCACGATAGAGAGCGCGGTGATCCGCAGGAAGAACAACAGCCCACCGAGACCGGCCGGGTCACCGCCGGACATGGCCGCGGTAACGCCCCCGATCAACAGCAACACCCACAGCCAACGGGGGACTGAAGGCAGCGCGCCGCGGGGGATGCGAGCAATCCTGGCCGCGCCGAACACCAGCAGGGCCACGGCACCGATCGTCGACCAGCCGGGATAGAAGGTCAGCAGCACCGAGATGCCGAAGACCACGATCAGCTTCGTCCCGGCCCATAGGCGGCGCATGGCGGAGTCGCCGGGAACCGGCCGCAGCAGCACCACCGGCCGGGGGGTGCTGCGCGCCTGCCCCGTCACGCCGCACCCGCCGGCGCCGGCACCAGTACACCGTTGTGCAAGTGCAGAGTCCGCGGGCACAACTCGCCGAGACCGGCGAAATCGTGCGAGATGACCACCACGGTCAGACCGCTGTCCCGCCGCAGGTCCTCCAGCAGTCGCAGCAGGCCGTCGCGGCTGGCGGCGTCGAGGCGGGCCGCGCGCCCGTCAGGGATCAACGCCCGCGGCGAGCGGGCCAACAGGCGCGCCAGCACTAGGCGGCGCATCTGCCCGCCGGACAGCTGGTCGATGCGCCGTCCGGCCAGCGCCGCGTCCAGGCCGACAGCGGCCAGCGCGGCGCTGACCCTGGCGTGATCGCGCGACGAAAAACCCGCAGCAGAAGCCACTTCCCGGCCGACGTAGCTGCGCATCAGCTGCAGCCGAGCCGCCTGGAACGACATGGCGCCGGCCCCGCCGTGCTGGGCGGGGGGCCGGCCGCCGAGCAGGCAGCTGCCGGTGGTCGGCGTCGTCAGGCCGGCCATGATCCAGGCCAGGGTGGACTTGCCCGAGCCGTTGCCGCCATGGATCAACAAGCCGTCGCCTTCGTCGACGCTGAAGCTGACGTCGCGCAGCGCGGTCTTGGCCCACGGTGTGCCGCTGGCGTATTCGTGTCCCACGCCGGACAGTTCCAGCACCGGCGGACCGCAGGGTCGTCGGCCGCCGGACGCGGCGGGGACCTCGACGGTCTCCACCATGGCGGTGTTGTCGCGGGACCCGGACAGGTCGATGGTCCGATCCGCGCAGCCGGCCTCGTCGTTGTAGTGGGTGATGTGCACCAAAGACGTGCTGTGCCTTTCGGACAGTCCCGACAACACTCCCAACAGCACCTCGCGCCCTTGCGGGTCGACCATGCTGGTGACCTCGTCGGCGATCAACAGTGCGGGTTCACGGGCCAGCGCCGCCGCCACCGCCAATCGCTGCAGCTCCCCGCCGGACAGGCCGCCGGTGTCCCGCTCGGCGAAACCCGCGAGGCCGACCTCTCCGAGCAGTCGCTCGACGTCGGTGCTGATACCCGGCGGCAGACCCCACACCACGTCGTCGGCGACCCGGGTGCCCAGCACCTGACTCTCCGGATGCTGCATGACCACCGCGGTGCCCCCGGGCGCCCCGAGCCCCACCGCACCGGGACGCTGCACGGTGCCCGCGGTAGGGGCCCGCCCGGCCAACATCAACATCAGGGTGGTCTTGCCCGACCCGTTGGCGCCGGTGACCGCGACGTGCTCGCCGGCGCCCACTTCCAAGCTCACCGGCCCGAGGGCGTCATGGTCGGACTGCGGATAACGGAACCGCACCTGATCCAGCCGGACCGGGACCGGCGCCACCGGGCCGGTCTCGGCCAGAAGATCCAGTTTGTGCACGTCCGGCACCCCGCGGAGCCGGTGGAGCACCCGCGACAACGCCCACCACCCGACCAGCGAGACGGTCATCACACCGATAGTCATCTGGGCCAGGATGAGCCACTGCCAGTAGTGCAGCAGCACACCGAGAAATCCATTCAGGTCCTGGGCGGCCCGCTGGAATTCCGGCAGCGGCACACGCGCCACGGCAGCCGCGGTCCCGTGCACATTGGCGGTGATCGCGTCGAAGATCAGGTGGCGCAGCCGGGACAACACGGTCAGCGCCAGCACCATCACCGTGCCGAAGAGGGCGCCGGCCACCGCTGAGGCCACGATCACGGTGGGCAGGCCACGGCGGTGGCGCTTGATGACGCCGGTCAAGCCGCCGATGTAGGCGCTGTTGACCACAGTCATGAAGCCGCCCATGCCGGCGATCAAAAACGCGATCGTCGCGGCGGCGACCGTGGCGGCGATCAACACGCGAATCCGGTAGCGGTACGCCAACAGCCCCATCGGCACCGTGCCGAGCATCGCCAACCCAGCGGCGAAGGGCACCACCACCGCGATGATCGCTGTCGCCGCGCACAGCGCCGCCATCACCGCGGCCTGCGCAATCTCGAAGGGCTGCATCGACCGCGCCCGGACTCGGTTTACGCCCTGGGCGGTCTTCGTCACCCGTCGATTCTGCCAGTCGCTCGGACCCGCCCCACGCGGCCCGGACCGAGTTGGTCCACTTTCGTGCACGCTTGTGAAATACTTGCCCGATGGTAGCCCCTGCGGAAGTCAATCTCGGAGCCGATCTGCTCAGCGTTGTCTCCCGGCTCAATCGGCTCGCTACCCAAAGAGTCGCGCTTCCCATCCCGGGAGCACAGGCTCGACTGTTGTCCACTATCGAGGACCTGGATGTGGCCCGGATCTCCGACTTGGCGGCGGTGGACCACTGCTCCCAGCCGACGATGACGACTCAGGTGCGCCGACTCGAGGACGCCGGCCTGACCACCCGCACCCCCGACCCGCTCGATGCCCGCGCCGTGTTGATCCGGATCACCGACAAGGGCATCGCGACCATGGCACGGGTCCGCCAGGACCGGGCCGCGGCGCTCGACCCCGAACTGGACCGACTGTCCACCGAAGACCGCCGGACGCTCGCCGACGCGGTTGAGGTGCTGCACCGCTTCCTAGCCGAGGCGGCCCCGACCCGACCGGTCCGCTAAAGCGGCAACTCCCCGCTCGCCCATCGATCCAGCAGCCGCAATTCGGCTGAGATGTTTCCGGCCCGACCGTCTTTTCGAATATGCTGAACAGCGGCATCGGCCCGAAGCGATCCCAGGCCTCCTGCGGCCCCCCGGCTCGCCCACTGGGCAGCCAGTCTTCGGGGGAAGGACATCGTGGCGGATAGATTGGCGCTGGTCACCTCGATCGCCGCCCAATTGATGGCTACCACACCGTCGACAGCTGCCGCGGTCAGTGAGCACGTGCTGCAGACGTTGGTGGAGCAGCTCAACGTCGATGCCGGATTCCTGCGCCACAACGACCACGAGATCAGGGCCTCCAAACTGGTGGCCGAATGGCCGCCGCGCCTGGACGTCCCGGAGCCCGACCCGTTGGCGGTCGTTTCCTTCACCACCGCCGATCCGGTCTTCACCACCTGTGCGCACGGCAAGCGGGTGGCAGTCATCCGGCCCGAGCCGGACGAGTCCGGGTATGTGCGCCAGATGGCGATGGACCATGCCATCGAATCACTGTCGGTAGCCACCGCGCCGATGATCTCCGGTCCAGTGACCATCGGCATGCTCGGCCTGGTCAAGTTCCGCCGACCTAAGTGGCGTCCCGAAGAACTCAACACAATCGAGGCGATCGCATCGCTGTTCGCGCAGTTACAGGCCCGTGTCGCGGCCGAGGAGCGGCTGCGCTATCTGGCCGACCACGACGACCTGACCGGCCTGCATAATCGTCGTGCGCTGGTCGCCCACCTGTCCGGGCGACTCGTCGCCGGCAGCCCCGGACCGGTCGGCGTCTTCTATATCGACCTCGACCGGCTCAAGCCGATCAACGACTACCTCGGTCACGCCGCCGGCGACTGGTTCATCCAGGATTTCGCCCGGCGACTGCGTGCGTACGCCGGGAACCGGACCATGGCGGCCCGGATCGGCGGGGACGAATTCGTCGTCATCCCGGACTGGCCGATGTCGATGGCCAGCGCCGAGACGTTCGCCGACCGGTTGCAGGGTGCATTGCGCGAGCGGGTGGAGATCCAGGGCCACACGGTCAACAGCACGGTCAGCGTGGGCGTGACGGTGGGGGTGCCCGGGGAGGACACCGGCGCCGGTCTGCTGCACCGCGCCGACGAGGCCGTCCTGGCCGCCAAACGCGGCGGCGGCAACCAGACCGTCAGCTCCACCGATGACATGTCGTTGAAGAGCTTGTTCCGCAAGGACATCGAACTGCACATGCAGGGCAAGATCGACGACGAGTCGTTGCTGTTGTATTACCAGCCCGAGGTCGATCTGTGGAGCGGCGCCATCGTCGCGGTGGAGGCGCTGGTCCGCTGGCGCCATCCCACCCGCGGGTTGCTGCTGCCGAGTTCGTTCATCGGCATCGCCGAATCCGCCAACCTGGCCGATGATCTGGGCCGATGGGTGATGCGCACCGCGTGCGCGGAATTCAGCCAATGGCAGACCAACGGCGTCCGGACCAACGCGACCCTGCGCGTCAACGTCTCGCCGGTCCAGTTGGCCGCCCGCGGTTTCGTCCAGAACGTGGTGGAAACCATCAACGAATTCGGTCTACGCCCCGGTTCGCTGTGCCTGGAGATCACCGAGCGCGCGGTGGTGCAGAACATCGAGAACACCCGTCGTACCCTGGCGGAACTGCGCGAAGCCGGGGTGCAGATCGCCATCGACGACTTCGGCACCGGTTACGCCGTCCTGTCACACCTGAAGGATCTGCCGGTCGACACCTTGAAGATCGACACCGTGTTCGTGCGTGAATTGGGTGTCAACCCGGGCGATCTGGCGATCGTCCGAGCGATCATTGCCCTGGCCGAGGCATTCGGCCTGCAGGTGGTCGCCGAGGGTGTGGAAACGTCAGCGGCTGCGCTCACCTTGATGCGGCACGGCTGTCATCGAGCGCAGGGATTCCTGTTCTCCCGCCCGGTACCGGGGCCCGCCGCCGAAGCAATGCTCGCGTCACGCTGGATGGCGATGCCCTTCCTGGCCGACAGCCAGGCTTTGGTGATCTGACAAGAAAGACGCCCGGTAGAAAGCGGCACGCAACCGCACCCCCATCTGCCCACCGGCGAGCGCTGCGGTCGGTGCGGTGCACCAACGCGGCTCGGCGTGCGGCGGTAAATGGCGATGCGGACCCCTCAAGGTGCCCCGGGCGAAGCTGTGGGAGGAACTGGCCGGCGCACGCCTCAGCGTGTCCGATCCGTACAAACCAGTCCCTCGCATAAACGGAGATAGTACATACCTTTTGGATGATGTTCAATCTATACCAGACTGTGCGTCATATCACGTCGATGGCGTAGATGTCGCCCGCGCCACGGTCACCACCCGGCAGCGGCGAACACCGCCCACGCCGTCGGCGGTGCCCGTCATAATCAAACCCATGGAGCGACGGCGGAATGCGCAAACCCCTCTGGCACCGATGGACACCCTGCGGCAGCTGCCGGCCCTGGTCGCGCTTGAGCGGATCCCCGTTCCGGTGCTCGCGATCGCCGACGACGGCACCATCTTGTTCGCCAACAGCGGGTTCGCTGCCATGCTGGGCTACACCCAGGAAGAGGTGCTGGCCCTAGCGTTTCGGCAGATCTTCGGCCAGGTTCCACCGGCCGAGGAATCGGCCCTGTCGGTGATGCATTCGCTGGCCAATCTGGTTGTTTCCCTAGAACATCGGGACGGCTCGACGGTGCGCGCCCTGATGAGCAAGTCAGCGCTCGAACGCGCCGACGACCGGGTTGCGCTCGCCACGTTCCAAGACCTCACCGAACAACTCTGGCTGGAGGAGCGCTAGCGCGTTCAGCCTTCGGCGGCCGCCCCGCCGTTCTGATAGCGCTCCGCGTCGCGCGCCAGGAACTGCCGGAAATACGGCAGTGAGTCGGCCACCACGATCGCGGGCAGCAGCGTCTCCCACATCCGGCTCACCCGGCCGATGCTGTCACCGGTGTAGTACGTCAGCAGCCACGTCCCGAGCATTGCCGAGGTGATCGACTCGGCAACGTGGCGGGCATCGAGGTCCTCATACAAGTCGCCCTCGGCGATCGCACGCGCAGTCTGGGCGGCAACCGCGTCCGCCCATTCGCCGCCCACCTCAGCCCCCAATTCATTGGATTCGGCCAATGCGAAGACCAGATGACCCGCGGCCCGCGCCTCCTTGTCGACGGACAACAACTCCGTGACGGCGAACATGCCGTGGATCATCCCCTCCAAGGCGGGCGAGGACGGCTGGCACATGCTCCGGAACCTGGTCAAGACCGTGGCGAAACCGCCCTCGATGATGGCCGTCACCAACGAATCCATCGAGTCGAAGTGGTGGTACAGCGCGCCCTTGGTCACCCCGGCTCGCTCGATGATCGCGGTTCGCCCGGCAGCGACATAGCCGGCCTCACCGAAAACGTCGATGGCCGCATCGAGCAGCTTGCGCCGAGTCGCCTCGGAGCGGACCTGGCGCGCCATCAACCTGCCTCCCCGTCGGCCACCGCGGACTTCTTCTCCGCTGAGGTGGTCTTGATCGCCAACGTGGTGCGCCGCCGAACGAACTGAACGAAGTAATCGATGCGATCGGCGGGCACCACGCTGGGCAGCACCACCGACCAGATCCGCTCCAGCTCACGCAGGAATCGTTCGGGCTCATCAAGATTGCCCGCCTGCCGCAAGCCCAGGTACAGCGCCACCATCATCCGGGCCACATCCTGCGGATCGCGATCGATGACGTCGCCCTCGGCGATAGCCCGCTGGGTCACCACACTCAACGCCTCAATCGCGTTGTTGAGCACCGTGGCCTGCAGCCCCTCGCCACCGCCGACCACCGGAAGCAGATGCAGCATTGCTCGCGCACTGTCACTGGTGAGATCTTCGATGGCCGTGAGGTAGCCCACGTCAAGCAGCGTTTCCAAACCGGACAGTTTGCGGTCTACCAATGCCCGGATCGCTGTGCCCGTCTTGGCAAGTTGTTCGTCGATGACGGCCAAGGCAAGCGCATGCTTAGATCGGAAATGGAAATACATCGCGCCCTTGGTCAATTCGGCTTCAGCCAGAATGTCGTCGAGGCCGACGTCGTGAAAGGGCCGCTGGGCGAACTGATGCGCAGCGGCACGGATGATCTGCTGGCGCGTCGCATCGGCGCGCCGGTCGGTCGACTCAGCCAACGCGTGATCTCAGCCTCGTCGCTGACCAGCAGTCGTACCACACCCGGGTTACGGTATCAGTCGAATGAGAAAGTTGACTCATTTCTATACTTGAAACCGTCATTCACCTCTGATGACATTCCGAAAACGCCAATTCCGTGTTGCCAGATTGTATTCGGTCTGCTTGAGACTGTCCGCGCCGGCGATCACCGTTGTCCGGCTAGTCGGCGGGCATCGCGAAGGCGACGAACTGGGTCACCTCGCGCGGCGAGAAGTTGTCGTCACTGACCAGCACCACCGTCCGCCGGCCATCGGCCAGCCGCGGGCCCAGCGTTAGCCCCTCGATGTTGTCCAGCGGATCCAGGCCCGGTGTGGTGGACAGGTCGGCCACCAAAGTCTTGGTCATCGGAATCACGCCTGCCGCCAGCGCCGGCATACCGAGCACATCGGTGGCACCGGCGATCTCGGCGCGAAACAGCCGTACCGTCGGGCGGTCGCTGAACGCACGCTCGATCACCAGGAATGCGGTGTCCGACAGGGCCACCAGGTCGGTGAGGCCGTTGGTTTCGGCCGGTGCAGGGGCAGGTTCCAGCGGGTAGGCGTACTGGGCGACCGGCGCGCCGGAGTCCACGCGGTAGGCGGTGATGCGAGTCAGTGCGCCGTGGCGCCGATCCGGCAGCGGGCCGTCGTCGTACCCCGGACCCTCCATTGCCGCGAACAGCATTCGCCCGTCGGCGGTCACCGTCAGGCCTTCGAGGGTGGTGTTGCGCCGCGGCCCGGTGGGCTGCGCAGACATCGCCAGCTGCGGCGGCATGGTGAACTGGCCGAGGTAGCTGCCGTCGAGCCCAGCGGTGCGCACCCACGGGTCGGCCAACACCGCACCGCGTGGGCCATCGGTGCGCCGCTCCCCCTCTGAAGACCAATACAACCGCTGCCGACCGGCATCGAACGCGATGCCTTCGGGGTCGGGCGGTATGACCGGCGGCGTTGCGTCGAAGGCCTGGGCCTCGAACGGGCGTCCGCCGGCGTCCAGCAGCGGGTTCATGGCACTGATCGCCACCCCGTCGACGCCGCGGTCCGACGCCGAGAGCCGCACCGTGTAGAAGCGGGCCGGCCCGTGCGCCGACCGGTCGTCACTGATCACGTAGTAGCAATCGCGGCCGGGGTCGTAGCTGATCCCGGACAGGCCGCCCACGGCGGTGCCGGCGAACGTGGTGTTCGGCGCCAGAACAGCCTGACCGAGATACTGCAGTCCGGCTGTCGCCGTGGGGATGTCACACGGTGCGCAACCCGCAAGCGCGGCACCGCCGGCGAGCAGCACACCGCACAGGGCCGGCAACCGGCTCGAAGTCCCACGCACATCGGTAAATCTAAACCCGGTTTAACGGCGGCCCCGCGTGGATACGGTGGATGAGGTGACCACTTCCGATGCCCTGCGCGACACCTTGGACGGCCGCTGGCGGACGGTGAAAAACCAACTCCGGGCCACTCTGTGCGATGAGAAGTTTCGTCCGCACTTCACCCCGAACACCGCGATCGCCCGCGCCAAGGTCGCCGAACAGCTCCGGATCATGGCCGGCTCCGGCGTGGCGGCGGACAGTTTCCGCAAGGAACATGGCGGCACCGGCGACGTCGGCGCGGCGGTCACCATGATCGAGATGCTGGCCATGTCGGATCTGTCGCTGATGGTTAAGGCCGGGGTGCAGTGGGGGCTGTTCGGCGGGGCGGTGGAGAACCTCGGCACCGAGCGTCACCACCGCACCTACGTCGAGAAGATCATCGACCTCGACGTACTCGGGTGCTTTGCGATGACCGAGACCGGCCACGGCAGCGACGTGCAGTCGCTGGAGACCACCGCCACCTACGACCCCGGAACCCAGGAATTCGTGATCGACTCCGCCACCGGATCAGCACGCAAGGACTACATCGGCGGCGCCGCCGAAACCGCCACCGTCGCGGCAGTTTTCGCCCAACTCATCACCGGTACCGCACACCACGGGGTGCACTGCTTCCTGGTGCCGATCCGCGACGCGCAGGGCCAGGACCTGCCGGGTGTCACCACCTCGGACTGCCACTACAAGGGCGGCCTTCCCGGGGTGGACAACGGACGCATTGTCTTCGACCAGGTCCGCATACCCCGGGAAAACCTGCTGAATCGCTATGCCGATGTGGAGCCCGACGGCAGCTACCGATCGTCGATCGAGAGCGACGGCCGACGCTTCTTCACCATGATCGGCACCCTGATCCGGGGCCGGGTCTCGGTGGGCGGCAGCGCGGGTGCCGCCGCCCGGGTCGCGCTGGACATCGCTACCCGATATGCGTTGCAGCGCAGGCAGTTCAGCGCCCCGAGTGACGACGGGGACGATGGGGACGAACACGAGGTGCTGATCATGGACTACCTGGTTCACCAGCGTCGGCTCTTCCCGCTGATCGCCCGCTCCTATGCGCTGCAGTTCGCCCAGAACGAGCTGGTGGGCCGCTGCCATGATCTGCAGACCGCTGACGAGCCCGACGCCGAGGAGCAGCGCGAGTTGGAGGCACGAGCAGCCGGACTCAAAGCGGCCAACACCTGGCACGCCTCCCGGGCCATCCAAGAGGCGCGCGAGGCCTGTGGCGGCGCGGGGTACATGGCCGAGAACCGGTTGATTGCTCTGCGCGCCGACATCGACGTGTTCACCACCTTCGAGGGCGACAACCACGTGCTGACGCAGCTGGTGGCCAAGCAGCTGCTGACCACGTACGCCGATGACATCGCCGACATGAGCCCGGTCGGGTGGGTGCGGTTCGCGGCCGAGACTGTCGGGGATCGGGTGCTCAAACGCACCGCGGCCGAGACGATCATCCAGACCATCGTGGACGCCAGGCAGGACAGCGAGGAGGAGGGCAGCCTGTTCAACCGCGGCACTCAGGTGCAGATGTTCGAAGACCGCGAAAAGTATCTGCTCACCTCGGTGGCGAGGCGGCTGAGGGCCAAAGCCCAAGAGATGGGCGACTTCGACGCCTTCAACGCGGTACAGGACCACATGTTGCACGCGGCCAGCGCTCACATCGACCGAGTCGTCTTGGAGGCGTTCGTGGCCGGAATCGACTCCTGCCCGGATGCCGATGCCCGCGAACTGCTGGAGCTGGTGTGCGACCTGTACGCGCTCAGCGTCATCGAGGACGACAAGGCCTGGTACATCGAGCACCGGTATCTGTCCACCGATCGGGCGAAAGCGGTCACCCGTGGCATCAACGACCGGTGCCGGAAATTGCGGCCGCACGCACAGGCTCTGATCGACGGGTTCGGCATCCCCGAAGAATTGCGGTACGCCGAAATGCTGCATCCGGAACACTTGTCGGTACCGCCCGCCGGTGCGTCCGCCGGGTAGCCGCCTTTATAGGCTGTCTGGACCCACACCGAACAAAGGAGTACCTCTCATGGCGTGGTTCCTCGCCCTGAATGCCACCCCCACCAAGGGCGTGCAAGCGCCCACCTATGAGCTGCACGAAACCGCTGATCTCGAGCGGATCACCGAGGAGATGGCCACCTTCGCGGCCACCGACCGGGCCGTGGCAGTTCCCGCCGTCTTCAACAACGGCCGCCAGCAGGTCACCGTGTACGTGCGTCCGGCCGCCTGGGGCGCGTGGGCGATTTACGAGCTCAGCGAAGAAGAGCGTCGCGAGATGATGGCCAACAACCCGCTGGTCAACGCGCTCGCCCAGGCCCGTGCCGCCAAGCAGCAGGGGCCGCAGTCACAGCAGGCGCCGGCGATGTTCGCACCGCAGCAGCCGCCTTCGCAGGCGGGTCCGTCGGTGATTCCCCGGCTGGACTAACGCCGCCGGTCTCAATCGTGGCTCCCCCGGGTGGACTCGAACCACCAACCCTCCGGTTAACAGCCGAATGCTCTGCCAATTGAGCTACAGGGGATTGCTGTCCTCGCGGACTTGCAAGACTCTAGCGCATACCGAAACCACCGCCGTGCAACGGGGGTCGCACCCGGCCCCCGTTGCACCGCGTGAGGCAGGATGGAAGCACTGCATGGACTGTTCTAAGGGGCCGCATTGATCGGGTATGTCGTGGTGATGGGGGTCGGCTACGTGATGGGCACCAAAGCCGGCCGCCGCCGCTACGAGCAGATTGTCGGCACGTATCACGCGGTGACGAGCAGCCCGATCGCCAAAGCGGTCATCGACAAGGGGCGGCGCAGCATCGCCAACCGGATCCATCCCGACCCGACGATGGTCACCCTGACCGAACTCGAGGACGGCATCACGGTGGTGCGGCCCGAGGATCCGGACGACGACGCGCGCTAAGCCGTTAGATCGTCGCCGCTGGCCTGCTCCAGCAGGCTGCGCCGGTAGGCCTCCATGGCCACCAAATCGCCGAAGAGCGCATGGTATTCGTCACTGTGCTCCACCGGTGACATGCGCTGCAGTTTGGACTTGACCTCGGCGATCTGTCGACCCACCCACACCTCTTGCAGCCGGGCCAGCACCCCGCCGATATAACGCGGCAGCTTGTCCTCATCGACGCGGATGGCCTCCACGCTCAACTCATGGATCAGCGCGGTGGTCAGTGACGAGGGCGTCTGCTCACGCACCATCTCGATCCATTGCGCGCCGCCGGCCCCGGCCACCCCGGCGGTTCCTCCCGCGGCATCGATGGCCGAGCGCACCGCGGCATAACCGGGGTGGGTGAAGCTCTCCACCGTCAGGGTGTCGAACACCGGCCCGGCCAAAGCCGGGCACTGCAGTGCCGCCTTGAGTGCCTCACGCTGCGGCCACAACGTCGGATCGGCCGGGTTCGGTCGGGCGACCGCCGGCTGTTCGGCGGGGCTGGCGGCCGCGCGGGACGCCTGACGGTCCCGAGCCGGCCCGCTGGCTCTGGCGTCGGCCTTGGCCTCGTTCTTGGCCTGCGCACGTACCCGGCCGATCACCTGCGCGACGTCGTCCCAGCCCACCCAGCCGGCCAGCTGGCGGGCGTACTCGTCGCGCAGGGTCGGGTCCTTGATCGCCGCGACCATCGGCACGCAACGGCGCAGCGCAGCGACCCGGCCCTCGGCCGTCTCCAAGTCCATCTCGGTGAGAGCGGTGCGCACCGCGAACTCGAACAGCGGGGTGCGGCGTGCCACCAGGTCGCGCAGCGCCTCGTCGCCGTGTGCCAGGCGCAGATCGCACGGGTCCATGCCGTCGGCGGCGACCGCGACGAACGACTGCCCAGCCAGCTGCTGTTCCCCCTCGAGCGCTTTGACCGCGGCGGCACGTCCCGCCGCGTCGCCGTCGAAGACGTAGATCAGTTCACCCCGAAAGAACTTGTCGTCCATCATGAGTCGGCGCAGCATCGCCAGGTGCTCATCGCCGAAGGCGGTGCCGCACGAGGCGACCGCGGTGGTGACACCTGCCAGATGCATGGCCATCACATCGGTGTAGCCCTCGACGACGATCGCCTGGTGTCCCCGGGCGATGTCTCGTTTGGCCAGATCGAGGCCGAACAGCACGTTGGACTTCTTGTAGAGCGTGGTTTCGGGGGTGTTGACGTACTTGGCCTCCATCGGGTCGTCGTCGAACAGCCGGCGGGCACCGAACCCGATCACCTCCCCCGCCGCCGAACGGATCGGCCACAGCAGCCGGCGGTGGAATCGGTCCATCGGACCGCGGCGCCCCTCCCGGGACAGGCCGGCGGCCTCCAGTTCCTTGAACTCGAAGCCCTTGCGCAGCAGATGTTTGGTCAGGCCGTCCCAACCCGACGGGGCGAAACCGCAACCGAACCGTTCAGCGGCGGCAGCGTCGAAATTTCGCTCGGTGAGATATTTTCGCGCCGGTTGAGCCTCGGGCGTATTCAGCGCCGCGGTGTAGAACTCGGCGGTGACCGCGATAGCGGCGGTCAGCCGGCCTGGGCCACCGCGCCGGCGTCCGGGCTCGGGTGGCGGCGCGCCGGGATATCTGATAGTGTGGGGGGGCCAGTCGGCCAGCAGCTCCACCGCCTCGACGAAGCTGGCGTGCTCGATCTTCTGTATGAAGGCGTAGACGTCGCCGCCTTCGCCACAACCGAAGCAGTGGAAGAGGCCATGGTTGGGCCGGACGTGGAAGGACGGCGACTTCTCGTTGTGAAACGGGCATAGGCCCTTCAGCGAGTCCGCGCCGGCACGCCTGAGCTGTACGTAGTCGCCGACCACGTCCTCGATCCGGACACGTTCGCGGATAGCGGCGATGTCGCGATCGGAGATACGGCCTGGCACCGAGTCAGTCTAGAGCGCGCCGCCCGTCGCCACTGCCCATGCTTTAATGACGGGTCAACTGCTGCGTCAGGGGCGTGAATGAACTCGAAACGGGTCTGGTTGGTGACCCTGGTAGCCGTCGCTGTGCTCGCCGCGGCCGCGGTGACGACCTGGCTGGTGCTGCCCGACCGGTCGCGTGGTGCGGCCGGCGTCACCGGCGAGACCGTCAAGCAGGTGCTGCTCAACGGCACCGAGCTGACCGCCATGCTGGATCAGCCCTTCACGACCGTGACCGGCCCGCCGTCCTACGGCGGGCTGGAGGCGATGGACGATTCGGCGACCCCCGGCGACTGCGTCGGAGTCCTCGACGTCGCGCAGCGCAGCGTGTACGCGTCGGCGCCGGTCCAGAGCTACGCGCGTGAGACGTGGATCGACTCCGAACCCGCCCGCGACGGATTCAAGCCGCTCGACACCCGGGTGATGTTCGTCAAGGAGGCCGTGGTCGCCCTGCCCACCGCCGCGGACGCCCGGCAGCTGTTCGAGAAGTTCGCCGAGCAGTGGAAACACTGCGACGGGCAACCGGTCAACGCGACCGACCCCGACTCCGCTGGATCGCCGCACCTTCCCGGCACCGAAATGCACATCACCGACGTGCGGGTCACCGACGATGTCCTGGCCGCATCGATCGTGTTGGACAAGAGCCCCAAGGCGCCCGACACCCGCGCCATCGGGGTGCAGGACAACTGCATCGTCGGAGTCCTGATCGCCTTCACCGGAACCGAGAACGCCAGTGGTTCCGGCGACCCGCAGACCAGCAGCACCGATGTCGTGCAGGCGATGATGGACAAGGTCGCCAAGCTCGGCTGAGTTCGCTCAACTCGCGACCAGGCGTTCCAGCCGCCCCTCGGTGCACGACGCTATCTGGTCGACGATCACCCGCAGCCGCGCATTGTCGTCGGCCGCGGCGTGAAACGCTGGCACGAAGGTCGGGTCCAGGCTCTCCGGTGCCGTGGCGGGTAGCCGGTGCGCGACCTCGTGCACCTGCTCGCGCTGTGCGGCCTGAATCCTGCGGTGCTGATCCGACGAAATGATGAACTGCACCGCAAGGGTTTTCAGCACGGCCACCTCAGCCCGGACCAGTTCGGGCACTTCGAGATCTGCCTGGTAGCGGGTCAGCGGCCCGGGGCCGGCGGCATCGTGGGTGGCGCTGATCGCCGCGGAGGCGAAGCGCCCGACCAGTTCACTGGTCAACCGCTTGAGTGCCACCAACGCCGACAGGGTCACCGGGAATGTGCCGTAGGCACCCACCGCGGCCACCACCGGCAGTTCGGTGAGCCGGCGAGCCGCCCCGGCCAGATCGTGCACCCCGTGGGGGTCACCCAGACGCGTCAGCTCGGCCACGGTCGACGCATCGGCGAGCACCCTCAGGTCGATCCGGCCGGAGATGACGCCGTCTTCAACGTCATGCACCGAGTAGGCGACGTCGTCGGCCCAGTCCATGATCTGCGACTCCAGACAGACGCGTCCCTCCGGTGCACCGCGGCGCATCCAGTCAGCGGCCTCCCGGTCGTCGTCGTAGAAACCGAACTTGGCCCGTACCGAGCCGTCTGCCGCGCGACGGAACCACGGATATTTGGTGACCGCGTCCAGCGTCGCCCGGCTCAGATTCAGGCCCGCACTGACACCGCCGGGACCCAGAACCTTGGGCTCCAAACTGGTCAGGATGCGGAAGTTCTGCGCGTTTCCCTCGAATCCGCCACAGCTCGAGGCGATTTCGTTGAGCGCCTGCTCACCGTTGTGTCCGAAAGGCGGGTGGCCGATGTCGTGCGCCAAGCCGGCCAAATCCACCAGGTCAGGGTCGCAGCCCAAGCCGATGGCCATCCCCCGCCCGATCTGCGCGACCTCCAGCGAGTGGGTCAGGCGAGTGCGCGGGGTGTCCCCGTCTCGGGGGCCGACGACCTGAGTCTTGTCGGCCAGCCGGCGCAGCGCAGCACTGTGCAGCACCCTGGCCCGATCGCGGGCGAAGTCGGTGCGGTGCTGGCCGCCCGTTCCGGGCAGGCCAGCGGTTTTCGACGACTCCGCCACGATGCGTTCGCGGTCGTGCGCGTCGTAGCTGTCGCAGGAGTTGGTGGCCACCGCCGCCAGTCTATTTTGACCCGACCCGGGACCATGACACGGCGGGCCGAAGTGGCGCCCGACCGCAGCGAAACCAGGTGGACCGGTCGCAGAATTGGCGTCGCTCATTCCCCGATCGCATATAGATTTACCGACATGCGCATCCCCCGCCTGGCCAGCGCCGCCCTAGCGTTTCTCCTCGCAGTGCTGCTGGTGGCTCCAAGCGCCGCGGCGCAGCCTCCGATGCATCTGCCCACCCTGATCACCGACAGCGCCGGGGCGCTCTCGCAATCGGAGCGCGCCGGGGTGCAGGACGCGATCGACAAGCTCTACGCCGACCGGCACATCCGGCTGTGGGTGGTCTACGTCGACGTGTTCTCCGGGCAGACCGCCGAGGACTGGGGACGCAGCACGGTCCGGCTCAGCGATCTCGGCAGCAACGACGCCTTGCTCGCGGTGGCCACCGCCGACCACAGCTACGCCTTCCTGGTGTCCAACGGCATCTCCGAGATCAGCTCGGGCAAGGTCGACGCGTTGCGGCGCAACCAGATCGAACCGGCCCTGCACCGCGGCGACTGGGCCGGAGCGGCCTCAGCGGCCGCCAGCGGACTCGATGCCGCCGCCGCACCCACCGAGGTGAGCTGGGCACCGATCCTGATCGCCCTGGCGGCGGTGGCGGCCGCCGGCCTGGTGCTGCTGCTGGTGGTCCGTCACCTGCGCCGCCGCCGCCGCGCCGCCGCACTGGCGGCGGCCCGACGGGTCGATCCGACCGACCCCAATGCCCTGTCCGACGTCCCGGTGTTCGCGCTGGACGCCTTGTCGCGGGAGAAAGTCGTCGAGGTCGACAACGCGGTGCGCACCAGCGCCAACGAACTGGAGCTGGCCCTCGACGAGTTCGGCCAGGAGCGCACCGGGCCGTTCGCGCAGGCGGTCGCCTCGGCCAAAGCGGCCATGGAACACGCCTTCACCGTGCGCCAGCAGCTCGACGACGACATCCCCGAGACACCGGCCCAACAGCGCGACTTGCTGACCGGGGTGATCGTCACCGCCTCGAAGGCCGACCGCGAACTGGAGACCCAGCGCGCCGCGTTTGAGCAGTTGCGCGACCTCGTGCTCAACGCCGGCGACCGCCTCGACACACTGACCCAGCAACTGGTCGAGCTGACCGGGCGCATCCCGGCCTCCGAGCAGCACCTGGTCGAACTGCACACCGAATTCGACGCCACCGCGCTCAGTACGGTGTCCGGAAACGTCAAGACCGCACAGGATCGGGCGGCCTTCGCCGAACGCAACATCACCCGGGCGCGCAGCCTGGCCAACCGGCCGGTGACCGGTGGCCAGAGCGACCTGGTGGATGCGCTGCGGGCCGCCGAATCGGGGCTGGGCCAGGGCCGGGCCCTGCTCGACGCGGTCGACAATGCCGCCAGCGACATCCGTCACGCGGTCGCCACGCTGCCAGAGACCAGCGCCGACGCAGAGGCCGGTGTCGCGCAGGCCACCGAACAGCTGCAGCGCGGGGTGGGCACGCACTCCTCCGAGCTGTTGGCTGCTCGCGATGCCGTAGTCAAGGCGGTGGCGACCGCCCGCACTTCGGGAGATCCCCTGGGGGCCTTCACCGCGCTGATCAAGGCCGACGCCAAGCTGGACCAACTGCTGGACACCGTGGCTGAGGAACGCGCAGCCGCGGAGCGGTTGGCCCGCACGCTTGAGCAGGCCCTGTTCACCGCGTCGTCGCGCATCCGCGCCGTCTCCGATTACATCGACACCCGTCGCGGCAGCGTCGGCCCGGAAGCGCGCACCCGGCTGGCCGAGGCACGGCGCCGCCTCGACGCCGCCCATGACAAGCGCAGCACCGATGTTGCCGGCGCCATCACGGCGGCCAACGGCGCGGCCACCCTGGCCGCCGCGGCGCAGTCACTGGCCAAAGCCGACGTACAGGACGCGCAGCGGGCCTACTACGGGCGTTACGGCAACAACACCGGCGGCGGCAACGACACCGGCGCCATGCTGGGCGGCATCATCATCGGCAACATCCTCTCCGGTGGCGGCGGCGGCTTCGGCGGCGGCGGAGGGGGCGGTTGGAGTCCGACCTCGTTCGGCGGCTCGTCTTCGGGCGGGGGCTTCTTCGGCGGCGGCGGCCGCTTCTAGGCCCTGGTCATCCATGTTCGGACTTGTCGATGTCGTCTTGGTGGCGGCCCTGGTGGGGTGCGGGTACGCGCTGTGGGTCCGCCGCCACACCTGGGGTTCGCGCTGGGACACCAATCCTTCGCGCGTCCTGGTCCTCATCGGTTGCGCGGGACTGCTCATGTCCCCGTTGGGGCCGAAACATGTCGACCCGCTCCTACATCGCGTCTCCGGGTTGTGGAACGTCGCGGGCCTGCTCGCCGTGCTCTGCATGTTCGCCGCGGTGGCGGTCATGTTCGAGCACCTGGCGACGCGGTTGACCGACGAGGACCAAGCCCGGTTGCTGGGGCGTCGCCACGTCACGACGCCGTTGAAACTCGGTCTGCCGCTGACAGTCGTGGTGTTCTGCATTGCCGATCAAGGACATCCCGAGTACCTGGATGTCTTCGCCCCCCGCGGCTCGTGGTTCGCGGCGTATTGGGCGCTGGTCGCCGTGTTGGCGCTGTATCTGTTCGGGTTCACCGGCCGGATACTGCTGCCCCTGCGCAGCGATCCGCGCTCGAAGACTTCCGCGCAGTACTACCTGGTGTGGGTCGTCTTCAAAGTCGCAGCGATCATCGCGCAGTTGACCAGCGTGCTCCTCGGCAGTGCGGTCACGCTGCCCACCTGGATCTGCGCAGCCGTGAGCACCGCGGCGTTCATCTACGCATCCGTGCTGTCCTGGCGCGCCCGAACCGACTGGTTCAAGCCCGTTCGGCCGGCAGCCCCCGAAATCGCCGGGGACTGGACGCGATCAGCAGCCCTTGAGGCGCACGGCCAGATAGTCCGAGACCGCGTCGATGGCCACCCGCTCCTGAGACATCGTGTCGCGCTCGCGCACCGTGACGGCATGGTCTTCGAGCGAGTCGAAGTCGACCGTGATGCAGAACGGGGTGCCGATCTCGTCCTGGCGCCGGTAGCGCCGGCCGACCGCGCCGGCGTCGTCGAACTCCACGTTCCAGGACTGGCGCAACTCGGCGGCCAGATCCCGGGCCTTCGGCGACAGGTCGGCATTGCGACTCAGCGGCAGTACGGCGGCCTTGATCGGCGCGAGCCGCGGGTCGAGCCGCAGCACGGTGCGCTTGTCCACCCCGCCCTTGGCGTTGGGGGCCTCGTCCTCGTGGTACGCGTCGACCAGGAAGGCCATCAACGAACGGGTCAGGCCGGCTGCCGGTTCGATCACGTACGGCACGTAACGGGTGTCGGATGCCTGGTCGTAGAACGACAGGTCCACGCCGGAATGCTCGGAGTGCGTGGTCAGATCGAAGTTGGTGCGGTTGGCGATACCCTCCAGCTCACCCCACGGGTTCCCGGCGAAACCGAACTTGTACTCGATGTCGGTGGTGCCGTCGGAGTAGTGCGACAGCTTCTCGCGCGGGTGTTCGTAGAGGCGCAGGTTCTCCGGATTGATACCCAGGTCGATGTACCACTGCAGGCGCGTGTCGATCCAGTACTTGTGCCACTCGGCCGCGGTGGACGGCTCGACGAAGAACTCCATCTCCATCTGTTCGAACTCACGGGTCCGGAAGATGAAGTTGCCGGGGGTGATCTCGTTGCGGAAGCTCTTGCCGATCTGGCCGATTCCGAACGGCGGCTTGCGACGTGCCGTGGTCACCACGTTGGCGAAGTTGACGAAGATGCCCTGCGCCGTTTCTGGCCGCAGGTAGTGCAGGCCCTCTTCGGACTCGATCGGACCCAGGTAGGTCTTGAGCATCATGTTGAAATCACGGGGCTCGGTCCACTCGCCCTTGGTACCGCAGTCCGGGCAGGCGATCTCGCTCATCGGCACGTCATCGGGGTTACCCCCCTTCTTCAGTGCCACCGCTTCCTGCATGTGGTCCTGGCGGTGCCGCTTGTGACAGTTCAGGCACTCCACCAGCGGGTCGTTGAACACCGCGACGTGCCCGGAGGCCACCCACACCTGACGCGGCAGGATGATCGCACTGTCCAAGCCGACGACGTCGTCGCGAGACGTCACCACCGAGCGCCACCACTGCCGCTTGATGTTCTCCTTGAACTCCACCCCGAGTGGCCCGTAGTCCCACGCCGACTTTGTGCCGCCGTAGATTTCGCCCGACTGGAAGACCAGGCCACGTCGCTTGGCCAGATTGGCAACGGTGTCGATGATGGACGCCACGAGGGGGTGCACTCCTGTCTTGACGGGACCGCGCCGGCGATGCCGACACGCAAAACATCAGTCATCGTATCGATACCGCCGGAGTTCTTTGACATGCATCATCACGCATGGAACAGTGGATGACAGCTGAAAACGATTTCCAACACGTGCGGAGGTGGTGCTGTGCCCTCCTCAGCGTCCGGTCTGGTGGCCGACGGCCACCAGCACACCGGTCCTGCCTTCCCCGCGCCGCCGCCGCGGGAGATCCTCGACGCGGCGGGGGAATTGCTGCGCGCGCTGGCCGCCCCGGTGCGCATCGCGATCGTCTTGCAGCTGCAGGAGTCGCACCGCTGCGTGCACGAACTCGTCGACGCGCTAGGAGTGCCGCAGCCGCTGGTCAGTCAGCACCTGAAGATCCTCAAGGCGGCCGGGGTGGTCGCCGGGGAACGTTCCGGCCGCGAGGTGCTCTACCGGCTGGCCGATCATCACTTGGCGCACATCGCCATCGACGCCGTGGCCCATGCCGGTGAGGACCGTTGACCGCCCCCGGCGTGCGCTCCACCCGGCAGCGGGCGGCGATCGCGGCATTGCTGGAGACCGTCGACGATTTCCGGTCGGCCCAAGAGCTGCATGACGCGCTGCGTGAGCGCGGCGAGAACATCGGACTGACCACCGTCTATCGCACATTGCAGGCGATGGCCACGACCGGGCAGGTCGACACGCTGCGTTCCGACACCGGCGAATCGGTGTACCGGCGCTGCTCGGATCATCATCACCACCACCTGGTGTGTCGAGACTGCGGGGCCACCGTCGAGGTGGGCGACCGCGAAGTCGAGGAGTGGGCGGCCCGCATCGCTGCCGAGCACGACTACTCCGACGTCGGGCACACCATCGAGATCTTCGGCACCTGCGCCGACTGCCGGAAGTGATCCCCGCCGGACTCAGGCGCTGAGTACATCCCGGATGTCGACGCCTTTGGCCAGCACCAACAGGACCAGCGTGCGCAGCGCGTCGTCGGTCAGGCCCGAACCGGGAAAGTTGTAGCGCAGCATCACATCTGCGGACTCGGCATCCTTCTCCACCAGGGTGACGGTCCCGAGCTGGCTCAGGTCCGCCTGCTCGGCGGCGCGCTGACGCAGCTTCGTGGTCAGCGGCAGATCCCACCCCAAGATCTGGGTGAGCGACACCAGCTCGAGATCCTCGGCGATCGGCACCACCCGCAACGACGCCAGGGTGCCGTCGTGGCGGACGGTCAGCGCACCGTCGGGTTCGGCATCAATGGCGAGCACCTCGGCGAGCACCGTGGCGAGGCGGTCGGCCAAGGCCGTCATCACGCCGTTCCGAACCGGCGCTGCCGCGAGGCGTACTGCTCGCAGGCCTCCCACAGGTCGCGGCGGTCGTAGTCCGGCCACAGCTTCTCTTGGAAGATGAACTCGGCGTAGGCCGCCTGCCACAGCATGAAGTTCGACGACCGCTGCTCCCCCGAGGTGCGGATGAGCAGGTCGACGTCGGGCATGTCGGGCCGGTGCAGATGCCGCGCGATGGTGGCCTCGTTGATCCGGCTCGGGTTCAGCTTGCCCGCCACTGCCTCCTGCGCGATGGCCTGGGCGGCTTCGGCGATCTCGGTGCGCCCACCGTAGTTGACGCAGTAATTGATGGTGATGACGTCGTTGCCGACGGTCATGGCTTCGGCGATCTCGAATTCTTTGATCACGCTGCGCCACATCTTCGGCCGCGAACCCACCCAGCGCATCCGCACGCCCATCGCGTTGAGGTTCTCGCGGCGCCGACGCACCACCTCGCGGTTGAAGCCCATCAGGAACCGGACCTCCTCAGCGGAGCGCTTCCAGTTCTCGGTGGAGAACGCATACACGGTCAGCCACTTGATGCCGAGTTCGATGGCACCGCAGGTGATGTCGATCAACACCGCCTCGCCCATCTTGTGCCCCTCGGTGCGACCCAACCCACGCAGGGTCGCCCAGCGGCCATTGCCGTCCATGACGACGGCAACGTGGTTGGGCAGCGCCTCGGCGGGGATCTGCGGGGCTACTGCTTTGGAGGTGTGCTGCGGCGGGCGACACGGCCCACCGCCCGGCGGCGACGGCAGCTGCGGGAAGATCACCGGCCAAGTGGACTTGTCCGGGAACACCGGATAGTCGTCGGGCGCCGCGGGCAGTTGCGGGAAGACGACCTTCCGGTTGGCCCGATTCAACACCATGCGCCCTATCTTCCCCGATCGGTTCGGCGCCGCCCGCGGCGACCATGCGGTCGCCGCGGCGGCTTACCGGACATACCGACGATCAGGAACCGGCACTCAGATCGATCGCAACGAAGTCCAGCCGCCACAGCGACTGGAAGAGCTTGCGCCCGAACTTCTCCAGGTCCGCGGCGCGGGCGCGCGGCCGCGCCGCCGCCGGTGGGGGCGGCGCTGGAGCCGCCGTTGCGGAAGTCGGTGACGTACCAGC
>CAXYUC010000021.1:0-36860 GCA_964292075.1 uncultured Mycolicibacter sp. | reverse complement strand
ATGCACCAGGCGCGTCGGATCTTCCCGGCGGTAATACTGGCTCAATTCGTAGAGGTCTTTGCCGCCCCAGCTTTCGTTGCCGCACGACCAGAGCAGGATGCACGGGTGATTCTTGGCACGCTCCAGCATCCCCCGGCCGCGCGCCCGCCTCTACCTTGCCGGTCCGACCGCCGATGCGCTGCTCGACGACAGCCTGGAACGGATGGCGGCCAAGCATCTCGACAGTGTGGCCTCCATCCCCTTGCCGGCCGCCGATCAGGGGGTCTCCCGGGCCGGTGACGAGGCCCCCGCCGTGATCAGCGGCGCTGCGATGGCCGCCGCGGTGGCCGGTGCCGCCGACGGGCTGTGGCGGGCACACGTCGCCCAGGTCCAGGAGAAGCTGGCCGCCTCCTACGGCAGCGCGGAGGCGGCCGATCTGACGGTGTCGACCCGGCAGGCGGCCCGGGCCGCCGCCGATATCGACGCCGCCACGCTGCAGATCGTCGCGTCGCTGTCGCAGGACCCGCCGACCGCGGCGCGGGCGCAGCGCCAGGCCGCGGTGCGGGCGCGCGAGGCCGCTGACCGCGTTCTGGGCAGCAGCCGCGGCCACGCGCTGGATGCCTCAGACCCGGTCACCCGCCTGTGGCGTGACGTCCACACCGGATGCCGGCTGGCACTGCGACTGCTCGACGACCTCGATCGCTGAGGCCGCATTCGCCAGCTCCGCCAATGCCGGGGGCATGCCGTCGGCGATCTGCCACGGGTCGGGCAGGTGCGTTCCGCAGCTCAACACCCCGATCGTCAGCCGGCCCTCATAGCTCCACCCGGTGAAGTTCAACCCCATCGGAAACACCAGCGGACCGGACGAGATCAGACGTTCGACCGGCGCACCGGCAAAGCAAAGCTGTTGCGGACCTCGCATATTCGAGGCAATCAGGCTGAACGTGGGCCGGTGCGTGGTGCGCTCACCGAGCAGCGGCAGGGCGCGCGAGTAGAACCAGAACAGCGGCCAGTACTCCATCCAGTCGTGCTGCAGCCACAGGTCGCGTTCGGCCTGAACCTCGCGGGCGGTCCGGGTCGCCGCGGCGATCGCGGTCAGCCGCTCCAGCGGGTCGGCGATGTCGGTGGCCAGTGCGACATTCCACCGGGCCACCTTGTTGCCCCAGGGGTCGCCCTCGGGCGGGCGCATCGACACCGGCACGACTGCGGTGAGCGCTTCTGACGTCAGTTCGCCTTGCCGGTCCAGGTAAGCGCGCAACGCCCCGCTGCAGATCGCCAGGAACACGTCGTTGACCGTCACTCCGTGGGCCCGAGCGACCTGCTTGATGACGGTCATGTCGCAACCGCGGAACGCGAAGTGCCGCTCCGCGGTCAGCGGTGCGTTGAAGCGGGCCCCGGGTGCGGCGAACGCGGCGGCGTAGCCCGGCTTGCCGTCGCTGCGGCGCCGCAGAATGACCCGGCTCACCGCGACAGTGCGGGCCACCACCCGCGGCAAGCCGAGCGCTGCGGCGAGCTGCTGGCGCGCCACCATCGGAAACCAGTGCCACGGTGCCGGCCGTCGCTCGTCGCGCGGGGGAGTCGACGGGGCCGTGTCCGCGGCGCACAGTGCCTCCAGGATGCGCAGCGAGGCCGTGCCGTCGGCGAGGGCGTGGTGAATCTTCCAGATCAGCGCGATCTTGCCGTCGGCCAGGCCGTCGATGTAGAACAGCTGCCACACCGGGCGGCTGCGGTCGAGGCGGTCGTGGAAGATCGCGTCGATCGCCAGCGCCAGTTCGCGATCACCGCCGGGCGGGGCGAGGGTGATCCGCCGGACGTGGTGATCGACGTCGATGCGGGGCCGGGCGATCCACCAGGGCCGGCCGAGTCGTAAGCGGGGCATCAGCAACTGCCACTGCAGCGGCGCGACCCGATCGACCAGGCCCGGGAGCATCGCCTTGACCGCCTCGAAGGTGAGCGGCCGCTGCCCCTGGCTCGGGTCGAGCACCATCACCTTGATGGTGTGCTGCGGTTGGGCGGCGTTCTCCCACGCCAGAAAACTGTTGTCCTCGCCGGTCAGACGCCGCATTTGTCGCTCCACTCGCTATCGCAGTGCTGTGGTCCGGTTCACTTGTATGCCCGCGGTGTGCCCGGCCCGACACGTTGTCTCACCTAGCGAGACATTGGGATTTGCCGGCGTCGCCGGCGTCTTACGTTGCGCTGCGTGAGCGATATCGCCTCGATGCAGACCGAACTGGCCGACCGGATGAACGCGGCCTTCGCATCCATCGCGGCCGGGGACGGCAACGCGGTCCAGGTACGGGCCAGCCTGAAAGCCAGCCGGCGATCGGCCAGACCCGTCCCGGTGGGCTGGGTCGACGAGTGCCACATTCCCGGCCCCGCCGCCCCGATACAAGTGCGCATCTACTTCCCCGTCGACCCGGGCACACCCCGGGAGAAGCTGCCGGTGCTGGTCTACTTCCACGGCGGCGGCTTCGTCCTGTGCGACCTCGACTCGCACGACTCCTGCTGTCGCCGGCTCGCCAACGGCGCCGGCGCGATCGTGGTGTCGGTCGATTACCGGTTGGCTCCCGAATCGCCGTTCCCCGCCGCCATCGATGACGCCTGGGCGGCCACGCAGTGGGTGGCCGCCCACCTGGCCGAACTCGGCGGCGATCCGGCGCGGTTGGTGATCGCCGGTGACAGTGCCGGCGGCAACCTCGCCGCGGTGGTGGCCATGCTCGCCCGCGACCGTGGCGGGCCGGCGATCGCGTTCCAGTTGCTCATCTATCCCGTCGTCGACCAGCGGCGCAAGCAGGCGCCGGCGTCCGGTGCTCGGCCCGCCCGCAGCGGGACCCTCACCGCGGCCCACATGCAGTGGTTCACCGAGCAGTACCTGGGCCGCGACGGTGACCGGACCGATGTGCTGGCCTCGCCGATCCTCGGCGACTTCACCGGCCTGCCGCCGGCCCACGTCGTCACCGGCGCGTTGGACCCGCTGTGCCCCGAGGGCGAGGAATACGCCCAGCGGCTTCAGGACGCCGGTGTGGCGGCCAGCGTCACGCGGTACGAGCAGGGCTTCCACGGTTTCTTCAATTTGGCGGACCATCTGCCTTTCGCCGCCCAGGCCAGCGACGACGTCTGTGCGGTGCTCCGCGCGGCCCTATCGGAAGGATCGCCATGCAACTGAGGAACGCTCGGGTCTTGATCACCGGCGCCAGCCGTGGTCTGGGCAGGAGCATCGCCGCGGTGGTGGCCGAGCGCGGCGCCGACGTCGCGCTGGTCGCCCGCGATGGTGCGGCACTGGAGATCCTGGCCAAGGAGCTCGACGGCAAGGCCTACCCGGCCGACCTGGGCGACCCTGCGGCCGTGGCGAGCTTGATCGAGCGGGTGGAAGCCGATGGCCCGGTGGACATCCTGGTCAACAACGCGGGTGTCGACCACGTCGGCAGGTTTCACGAGGTCGGCCCCGAGCAGATACGAAACCTGCTGCAGGTCAACCTGGCAGCGCCGATGGAACTGTGCCGCCAGGTGATACCGGGCATGGTGCGGCGCGGGCGCGGCCACATCGTCAACGTGTCGTCGATGGGCGCTGTCGCCCAGGGCCCCGGACTGACGCTGTATGGGACGTCGAAGGCCGGGCTGAGTCACTTCACCGCGGGCATCCGCGGGGAGTTGCGGGGTAAGCCGGTGGGCACCACGCTGGTGCAGATCGGCGAGGTCAAGACGGACATGATCGACCACATCCGGGCGTTCGGGCCGGCCCGGCGCACCATCGAGCGGTCCATTCGCTGGCGGATGATTCCCCGCGAATCGCTTGACCCGGTGGCGGTCTCGGCGGCCATCGCGGGGGCAATCGAACGCAACCGCCGGCACGTCATCATGCCGCGAAGCATCGTTCCGATGGCGAAGTTCACCGAGTTCCCGCGGCGCGTCTCCGAACTGATGCTGGCCGGTATCGATCAGGACCGCGACTGATGGCGGGCGTGGATCTGAAGGGCAAGGTCGCCATCATCACCGGTGCCGCACGCGGCCAGGGCGCCGCCGAGGCCCGGTTGTTCACCGAGCTCGGTGCTCAGGTGGTGCTCACCGATGTGCTGGCCGACGAGGGGGAGTGGATCGCCGCCGAACTCGGGGCGCGGTTCGTGCGGCACGACGTCGGCGACGAGGCGGGGTGGGAGGCCGTGGTCGAGACTGCGGTCGGCGAATTCGGGCGGCTGGACGTTCTGGTCAACAATGCCGCGATCTGCCAGTCGGTTCCGCTCGTCGAGCAGTCCGCCGCGGGTTTCGAGGCGATGCTGCGGGTCAACCTCATCGGGGCGTTTCTGGGCGTCAAGGCGGTGGTGGAGCCGATGCGGGCGGCCGGCGGAGGGTCGGTGATCAATGTGTCATCGCAGGCCGGGTTGCAGGGCCTGGCCGGTTACAGCGCCTATGGGGCGTCCAAGTGGGGGCTGCGGGGCATGACCAAGGTTGCCGCAATTGAGCTGGGGCCGCTGGGAATTCGGGTGAATTCGGTGCATCCCGGCATGATCGACACCCCGATGGTGGCGCATCTGGGTGTCCAGCCCGGCCCGGGCGGACACCCGGGAGCGCCACTGACCCGGATCGGGCTGCCGCGCGAAGTCGCCGATGTCGTCGCGTTCCTGGCCTCGGATGCGTCGGCGTATGTCACCGGTGCCGAGCTGGCCGTCGACGGAGGCGCGAGCGCGGGCAAGATCCCGACCCCGACACCGTGACCGGCAGCGTTCGGCGTTAGCGTGTCTAAAGAGTTTCGGGACTTTTGAGGAGACACATGCCGGCAGAGTTGAGCCACGAAGAGACCCTGCGTGAGGTCACCACCGAGCAGGGGGTGCTGCGCTACCACGAAGCCGGTGACGGGCCGACGCTGTTGCTGCTGCACGGTTCCGGTCCGGGCGTGACCGGCTGGCGCAACTACCGTGGCGTGCTGCCCGCTTTCGCCGAGCACTTCCGCTGCCTGGTGCTGGAGTTCCCCGGGTTCGGGGTCAGCGACGACTTCGGCGGGCATCCGATGGTGACCGCGTTTGGCGCGGTGCCGGCCTTCGCCGACGCGCTGGGCCTGGATCGGTTCAGCATCGTCGGCAACTCGATGGGTGGCGGCGTCGGGATCGGCTACGCGATCGGCAACCCCGACAAGGTGAGCAAGCTGGTCACCATCGGTGGCATCGGCACCAACCTGCTCAGCCCGGGACCGGCCGAGGGCATCCGGTTGCTGCAGGACTTCGTCGACAACCCCAGCCGGGAGGCGCTGGTGCGCTGGCTGCACTCGATGGTCTATGACCCGTCGGTGATCACCGACGAACTGATCGAGGAGCGGTGGGCCCTGGCCACCGACCCCGACACCCTGGCCAGCGCCCGGCGGATGTACGGCAAGGAAGCCTTCACCAACATGGTGAAGATGATGCAGGCGTCCAAGGGGCCGCTGCCGTGGGCGATGATGCACCGGCTCAAGACGCCGACGCTGGTCACCTGGGGCCGCGACGATCGGGTCAGCCCGCTGGACATGGCGCTGATCCCGATGCGGACCATCCCCGACGCCGAGGTGCACGTGTTCCCCAACTGCGGGCACTGGACCATGATCGAGGCCAAGGACGCCTTTACCCGTGTGGTGCTGGAGTACCTGACCCGCGACTAGCGGTGGCACCAAGCACCGCGACGACGGCTGTCCGTCGCCGCGGTGTTCGGCATCACGGCGTCGTCAGAAGTTGAAGCTGAACAGGGCGTGGTCGTAGAGGCCCAGGCCGTTCAGCAGGTCGTCGATGGTGGCATCGCCGACACCGAGGTTGCCCAGCAGTTGGTCCAGGCTGTCGTTGAGCAGGCTCAGCCCGGAGTTGTTCAGGCCGGTGATCAGACTGTCCAAGCTGGTGCCGCTCAGGCCGATGGAGTCGAGCAGGCCGCCAAGCGTCGCGCCGGAGGGGATCAGTCCCGAACCGAGCAGATCGCCCAGGGTGGTGTTGTTCAGGCCCAGCCCGCCGAGCAGCTGGTCGACGCTCATGTTCAGCGGCAGGACGCCGAGCAGCTGGTTTAAGGTGGCGTCGTCCAGGCCCATGACGTCGAGGGCGCTGCTGAGACTGATGTTGGCCAGCCCGGCGGCCGGGTCGCTGAGCAGCGTTGCCAAACCCGGGAAGACTGCGGCATCGCTGAGGCCGGCGAGAGTGACCAAACCGCCGACGGTGGTCGCTGCGTTGAGGCCGGGAACCAGGGCGATCAGGTCGAGCAATCCGGTGATGCTGGCGGGGTTGGCGCCAAGATCGGTGAGCAGGGTGCTGACCTGGACGTTGCTGAGACCGAGGCCGTTCACGACGTCGCCGAACGTGACGCTGTTCAGGCCCGGCACGGCGTTGCCCAGCTCGGTGAGGATCGGCGCCAGTGCGCCGAGCTTCATGGTGCCGAAGCCCAACCCGGTGAGCAGTTCGTTCAAGGTGGTGTCGCCCAGCCCCAGGCCGTTGACCAGGTTGCCCGCCAGGGTGCCGACGTTCTCGCCGCCCAGTCCGATGCCGTCGACCAGGCTGCCCAGCGTGACGTCGTCCAGGCCGAGACCGGTGACGAGACCGCCAAGCAGGACGGCGAGGTCCACGTCGGACAATCCCAGACCGTCAACGAGGGTGCCAAGCGTGGTGTTACCCAACCCGAGGCCGTCGACCAGTCCGGGTAGCAGGGTGCTCAGCTTGTCGTCGCCCAGCCCCAGGAAGTCGACGATCTGCTTGAGATCCACGCCGCCCAGGCCGAGTAGGTCAGCCATCGGACCCAGGGGGAACAGTCCGATGGTGCTGCCGTCGATGACGAGGAAGCCGAGGTTGATGACGTCGTCGCCAACTGCTGATGAGGCTGCCGTCAGCGCCACAGCCTGGTGCTGTACCTGGGGAAGTTGCGGGGCTACCGGCGCCACGCAGATCAACGCCGCGGTGGCTGCCGCGAAGGTACCGGTCAGAACTGGCCGAAAGGTGTGCTGCATGAATCTCCCCCATCTAGATCGCTGACTGCGAATTAAGATTTACTTCGTTAGTGAATGAGCGTAAGCATATAAATGCGCATCAGTCAACGAATCGTCGAATGAAAACGATGATCGGAAGGGGGCTCGGCGGGTGCGCCCGCGCGACCGGCGGGGAAACCGGCAGGGCTTCGGGGGGCGTGTGCCATCAGCCGGCGGTGGAGCCCCCAGTCCGGATTGGATTGACGACGGCTCGCTTACCAAGGCGCTTGTTCCGCGAGTTTCTGCCAACTAGGCGGCATCGACAGCGCCGGCTCGCGCCTCCGTCGGCTCGAGTCGGCGGGAGCGGGAGATTGGAGGGCATCACCCCGTCGTACAATCGCCACGGCTCCTTGAGCCGGCCCGGCCGCGTTAGCTCAGTTGGTAGAGCGTCGCTCTTGTAAAGCGGATGTCGAGAGTTCGAGTCTCTCACGCGGCTCCATTTCTGGCTCCATTTCTGTCGGCCCATAGGGATAGCGTCGCCTTGTGTCGGTGAGAATCTGCGGCTCGTTTGTCCCAACTGTGACAGTCAGCTGCCGACGTACAAAGCGAGGAATCGCGGCAACGGTCGCTACTACCGGCGACAGCGGTACGCCGATGGCCGGTCCTATTGAGGCACCGGTCTGCGTTCAGGGGCCGTCGGCACTTGGGACATCGGTGTCGATCACCCGTTGGGAGCGCACCGTCCGGGCCGACGTGCGCCGGCTGGATCGCCGCGGCAGCAGCGGGATGCGCTCGGCGATATTGCTCAGTGGGTTCACCACCATCGTCAGCGCGATCACCGCTTCCTGCAGGGTCTCGATCGCCGGCTCCAGAGCTTCCATGCCGGGGGCCAGCCGGCTCAGGGTGTCGGCGACGCCCGCGAGCTGCTCCAGGGGCCCGTTGCGGGCGGTCAGCTTGTCGATCAGCCCGCCTTCGGACAGCAGCCGGTCGGCCAGGCCGTCTTCGGCCAGCAATCGTTCGATTAACCCGTCTTCGTCGGTCAGCTGATCCACCAGGCCACCGGGCTGCAGCGCCCGCTGTAGCCCACCGCCCTCGGCGGTGAGCCGGTCGATCACCCCGCCCGGCCCGGTCAGCTGGTCCACCAGGCCGCCCGGTGCCAGCAGTCGGTCGGCCGGACCGCCCGGCGCCAGCGCACGTCCCAGCGGTGCGTCGTCGTCCATCAACTTGGCCAGCCGATTGGCCCGGGCGATGGTGTCGTCCAGGCCCAGCATGTGCGCCATCGAGCTGTTCGTGGCCTGCTTTCCGGCGTCGCCGAGCGCCTGACGGGCCAGTCCGAGCGCCGTCGTGGCGACGCCGAGACTGGCGTCGGCGATCGACAGACCGATGCGCGCCGGGGCGGTGGACACGGCAATCAGCTGCTTGACCAACATTTGGCCAGTCTAGGGGCGACTGTGAGCCGCCATCAGCTAGTTTGATTGACAACGAACGTACAGCCAGCATCCAGGCTATTTTGATCGTGTTGCGAGGGAATTGACGTTATGGGAGCAATAGCTGCGCAAGACGCCGCACCGGAAGCCCGAGTTCTCGTCGTCGACGACGAAACCAACATCGTCGAGCTGCTCTCGGTCAGCCTTAAATTCCAGGGATTCGAGGTCTACACCGCCTCCAGCGGACCAGCCGCGCTCGATCGCGCGCGCGAGGTCCGGCCGGACGCGGTGATCCTCGACGTGATGATGCCGGGCATGGACGGATTCGGGGTGCTGCGCCGGCTTCGCGCCGACGGCATCGACGCCCCGGCGCTGTTCTTGACCGCGCGTGACTCGCTGCAGGACAAGATCACCGGGCTGACCCTCGGCGGCGACGACTACGTGACCAAGCCGTTCAGCCTGGAGGAGGTGGTGGCGCGGCTGCGGGTCATCCTGCGCCGGGCGGGTAAGGGCGCCCAGGAGCCGCGCAACTCCCGGCTGACGTTCGCCGACATCGAGCTTGACGAGGACACCCACGAAGTGTGGAAGGCCGGCCAGCCGGTGTCGTTGTCGCCCACCGAGTTCACGCTGTTGCGGTACTTCGTGATCAATGCCGGCACGGTGCTGAGCAAGCCGAAGATCCTCGACCACGTCTGGCGCTATGACTTCGGTGGCGACGTCAACGTGGTGGAGTCTTATGTCTCCTACCTACGACGCAAGATCGACACCGGCGACAAGCGCTTGTTGCACACGCTGCGCGGGGTCGGTTATGTGTTGCGCGAGCCGCGATGAATGCGAGCCGCGACGAACCACTGCGGCCGGTGAAGGCCGGAAACGGGTTATAGGTCGAAACATATGGGGACGGTCAAACCCCTTCGGGACATCTTGCCGCTGAAAGTCAGCCTGGTCGCTGCCACCCTGGCCATGGTGGCTATCGGGTTGCTCGCGCAGGGGTATGCCGTGACCACGATTTTGCGGCACCGTCTGATCGGCAGGATCGACGCCACGCTCATCGACGCCGCCCACGGCTGGGCCCTGGAACAGCGCGGCCGACTGCCGTCGCGGGAGGGGGAGGACCCCAATCCCGGCCGGCCGCCGACGAGCTTCTACGTCCGCGACGTCGACCCCGATGGCAGCATCTGGACCGTCGTCAATGACCAGAACGCCGAGCCGTTGCTGCCGCCGGACAACGACGTGGGATCGGAGCCGATCACGATCGGCTCCGTGGACGGGTCGGGCGTGCAGTGGCGGGCGTTGTCGGTGCACGGCGAGAACGGCAGGCTGATCACCGTGGCCAGGGACCTGTCCGATCCCCGGGCCACCCTGCGCTACCTGGCCTGGTGGCGGGTGACGATCGGCGTCGGGGTGCTGCTGGTGTTGGGCGCCGCCGGCTATGTGGTGGTCAACCGCAGCCTGCGACCCTTGGCCGAGGTCGAACGGACCGCGGCGGCAATCGCTGCCGGGCAGCTGGACAGTCGGGTTCCCGAACGTGATCCGCGTACCGAAGTCGGACGGCTCACGTTGGCGCTCAACGGCATGCTGGCGCAGATCCAGGAGGCGGTGGCCTCCTCGGCGGCGTCGGCGGACAGCGCGCGGATCTCCGAGGAGCGGATGCGGCGGTTCATCACCGATGCCAGCCACGAACTGCGCACCCCACTGACCACGATTCGCGGCTTCGCTGAGCTGTACCGGCAGGGTGCAGCCCGCGACGTGGAGTTGCTGATGTCGCGCATCGAAAGCGAAGCCCGCCGGATGGGCCTGCTCGTCGAGGACCTGCTGCTGCTGGCCAGAACCGATGCCCAGCGTCCGCTGGAGCGGCACTGGGTCGACCTGTTGGTGTTGGCCACCGACGCTGTGCACGACGCCCGGGCTATCGCACCGAATCGCACCGTCCAACTTGAAGTCTTCGACGGCCCCGGGACCCCGGAGGTGCTCGGCGACGAAGCGCGGCTGCGGCAGGTGCTGAGCAATCTGGTCTCCAATGCGCTGCAGCACACCCCGGAGGAGACTGCGGTCACCGTGCGGGTCGGCACCGAGGGTGACGACGCCATCCTTGAGGTCATCGACCAGGGGCCAGGAATGAGCGAGCAGGATGTGGAGCGGGTCTTCGAACGATTCTTCCGGACCGACTCATCGCGGGCGCGGGCCAGCGGCGGCACCGGATTGGGGTTGTCGATCGTCGACTCGCTGACCCGGGCGCACCACGGCTCGGTCACCGTCAGCTCTCCGCCGGGCCAGGGCTGCACGTTCCGGGTCTCGCTGCCGCGTCTTGCCGATACCTCGGCCCGCTCGGCCGAGTTGCCCGCTGAGATCGTTTGAGTCTCAGCCCAGTTCGGCCAGTGCGGCCTTGATCTTGGCCTGCGCCTCGTCCAGCGATTCCGCCGAGGGATTGCGGTCTACGCCGGCGAAGCCGAAATCGGACAGGCTGCGGGTCGGAAAGACGTGGACGTGCAGGTGGGGGACTTCTAGGCCGGCGATGATCATGCCGGCCCGCTCGGTGTCGAACGCTCGGCACACCGCTTTGCCGATCTTCTGCGCCACCGCCGTCACCCGGGCGAAGGCGGCGCCGTCGATGTCTTGCCACTGGTCGATCTCGGCGCGGGGTACCACCAGTGTGTGGCCCTGGGTCATCGGCTCGATGGTCAAGAAGGCGACGACATCGTCGTTCTCGTAAACGAACCGACCCGGCAGCTCCCGGTTGATGATTTTGGTGAACACGGTGGTCATGGGATCAGCATATGCGCCGAGTGCCAGATTAAACGGCTGCTGCTGCGTATTATCGAGGACGAGCTGATACCCATCGTGCGGGCTTGCCACGCCAGAGGCGGAGGAGATGAGATGTCATCTGTCGCAACATTTCTCAGCAGTCCTAAGGCAGTGGGAACTTGGAATCTGGATCCTGGGCAGTCAAGTATCCGATTCGAGAACGGAACCATGTGGGGCGCGCTGAAAGTCCGGGGCGCGTTCACCGAATTCAGCGGCAGTGGCGAGATCAAGGACGACAAGACGGTGTCGGGCAGGGTCGATATCAAGGCCGCCTCGATCAACACCGGACTGGGCACTCGTGACCACGACCTGCGCCGATCGAACTTCTTCAATACCGACCATTACCCCGACATCACCGTGGTGGTCACCGGTGGGGAGCCGGCCGGCGGCGATGTCGCCCGGTTGGACGCCGAACTGACCGTCAAGGGCATTACCGGACCGTTGCCGTTGAAGGTCGAGGTGTCCCCGCTCGAAGACGGCGGTGTCCGACTGACCACCGAAGCGACTGTCACCCGTAAGCAGTTCGCGGTGGAGGGGAACTTTCTGGGCATGGTCGGCAACCGGACCAAGCTCAAGGCCAGTCTGGTCTTTCGGCATGCCTAGTTCGTCGTTGATTCTGCGCTGAGGGCGGGTGCTCCTCGCACTTCTTCGGCCTCAGCGCAGTGTCAACGGGTGGTCTAGCGATCGGCGGTGCCTTAACCGCCGACCCGCTGCGCCCGGCTCCGCCGCGCTAGCGATCGGCGTCGGTGTAGCGGATGATGCCGCGAATGTTCTTGCCGTCCAGCATGTCCTGGTAGCCCTCGTTGATCTGCTCCAGCTTGTACTGGCGGGTCACCATGTCGTCCAGGTTCAGCTTGCCGACCTGGTACATCGACAGCAGCTGCGGGATGTCGTATTGCGGGTTTCCGCCGCCGAAGATGGTGCCCTGCAGGTTCTTCTGCAGCAGCGTCAGCATCGACAGGTTGAGCGTGACCTGGTTGTCGAGCATGGACCCCATTGCGGTCAGCACGCAGGTTCCGCCCTTGGCGGTCAAGATCATGTAGTTGTCGACGTCGGCGCCGTGCACCTCGCCGACGGTGACGATCACCTTGCGGGCCATCAGGCCGTGGGTGACCTCCATCATGCCGCCCATCGCGGCGAAGATGTCCGGGTAGACGTGGGTGGCGCCGAACTTCAGTGCCTGGTCGCGCTTCCAGTCCACCGGGTCGATGACGAAGATATTGCGGGCGCCGGCATTGACCGCGCCCTGCAGTGCCGACATACCGACACCGCCGACACCGACGATCGCGACATCCTCACCCGGGCGGATGTCGGCGCTGCGGACGGCCGACCCGTAGCCGGTGGTGACGCCGCAGCCGACCAGGCAGGCCACCTCGAACGGAATCGACGGGTCGATCTTCACCACCGAGGACTTGTGCACCACCATCCACGGCGAGAATGTGCCGAGCAGTGTCATCGGGTAGACGCCTTCGCCGCGCGCGGTGACGCGGAAGGTGCCGTCGCTGACCGCCACGCCGTTGAGCAGCCCGGCGCCCAGGTCGCACAGGTTGCGCAGTCCGGACTGACAGGTCGGACAGCTGCCACAGGACGGGATGAAGGACAGCACCACGTGGTCGCCGGGGGCGATGTCTTCCACCCCGGGGCCGACCTCGGTGACGATGCCGGCGCCCTCGTGTCCGCCGAGGACCGGGAAGCCGGCCATGGGGATGCTGCCGGACATCAGGTGGTGGTCGGAGTGGCACATGCCGGCCGCCTCCATCTGAATCTTGACCTCGTCTTTCTGGGGGTCACCGATCTCGATCTCCTCGACCGACCACGGCTTGTTGAACTCCCAGAGCAACGCACCCTTTGTCTTCACCGCGAACCTGCTTTCCCTTTGAATTTCCGGACGTCCGGCAGTCCCCTACTCGGAGCCTATAACCGACTACCGGGCGGCGGGAGGGTTCGTTCGAAGCCCGTCGAACCCCTATCGCCGCACCGCCGATTCGCGCTGCCGACGGCCTAACCGTGGTAGGCGACCTGCAGGTCTTTGACCCCGTTGATCCAGCCTGAGCGCAGTCGTTGCGGGTCGGCCAGCTTCGCAATATCCGGTAGCTGGTTGGCGATTTCGTCGAAGATCAACCGGATCTCCATCCGGGCCAGGTTCGCGCCGATGCAGTAGTGGGTGCCCTGTCCGCCGAACGCGAGGTGCGGGTTGGGGTCGCGCAGGATGTCGAAGCTGAACGGATGGTCGAAGACCTCTTCGTCGTAGTTGGCCGAGCTGTAGAACAACCCCACCCGCTGCCCCTGACCGATGGCCACCCCGCCGACCTCGGTGTCCACCTTGGCGGTGCGCTGGAAGCAGTGCACCGGGGTCGCCCAGCGGACGATCTCGTCGACGGCGGTCTCGGGGCGCTCTTTCTTGTAGAGCTCCCACTGATCCGGATTCTCCGCGAACGCGTTGATGCCGTGCGTCATGGCGTTGCGGGTGGTCTCGTTGCCCGCCACCGCCAGCAGGATGACGAAGAACGCGAACTCGGTCTCGCCGAGCGATTCACCGTCGATGTCAGCTTGGACCAGTCGGGTGACGATGTCGTCGGCCGGGCAGCGCCGCCGCTCCTCGGCCATGGTGTAGGCGTAGCCCATCAACTCGGCGTTGGCCATCGCCGGATCGGAGTCGAAATCCGGATCGTCGGTGTTCATGATCGAGTTGGTCCAGTGAAACAACTTCTCCCGATCGGCCTCGGGCACCCCGATGAGGTCCGCGATCGCCAATAGCGGCAGTCGCATTGCGATGTCGTCGACGAAGTTGCCGCTGCTCTTCTTTGCGGCCGCGGCGACGATCTCGCGGGCCGAGTCGGCGAGCTTCTCCTCCAGCGCACCGACGGAGCGCGGGGTGAACAGCCGCGACACCAGCTTGCGTAGCCGAGTGTGCTCGGGTGGGTCGTGATTGATCAGCAGCGCCTTGGTCAGTTCCAGCTGGTCGGCGGTGATGCCGTCGGGCAGCCGCATGACCGCGCCCTTGGCATTGGTCGACCACACGTCGTTGTCGCGCGAGATCTCTTTGATGTGTTGGTGTTTGGTGATGACCCAATAGCCGTTGTCACCGAAGATGTTGCCTTCTGCGGGCTGTTCGTTCCACCAGACCGGCGCCGTCTTGCGCAGTTCGGCGAACTCGGTGATCGGCATGCCGTGCAACAGGACGTCGGGATCGGTGAAGTCGAAACCGGAGCCGAACGGACAGGCTGATTGCGGGTAAGTCAAGACCAACACCTCTGGTTGTCACGGTAGGCCGAACTGTGGTCCACGCCACGTCCGGGCATACACATCATGGCCAGGTGTATGACCGAGTGTCAACCGGTCTTGTGGGGAACGTCGGTGACCAGACCTCCGTCCATGACGAACTCCGAACCCGTGGCGTAGGAGGACTCGTCGCTGGCCAGGAAGAGCACGAAGGTGGCGACTTCGTCGGAGGTACCGGGCCGGCCCAGCGGGATGGTCACCATGTCCTCGGGCAGGTGCTCGGTCATCGGGGTGCGGATGAAACCGGGGTGCAGCGAGTTGACCCGAATGTTGTGGCGCGCCAGTTCGAGAGCGGCGGATTTCGTCAAACCGCGTACCGCCCATTTCGAGGCCACATAGGGGTGCACCATCGGCGCCCCGCGCAGGCCCTCGATCGAGGACACGTTGATGATCGATCCGCCGCCGGCGGCGATCATCGAATCGATGGAAGCACGCATGCCCAGGAATGTGCCGTTGAGGTTCACGTCGATGACGTTGTGCCACTGATCCAGATCGAACTTGCGCAACGGCCCCAGTGCGACGGTTCCGGCGTTGTTGACCAACACATTCAGCTTCCCGAACGTCTCGACCGCGACTGCCACCGCGGCAGCCCACTGCTCAGGGTCCCGGACGTCGAGATGCACATACCGCGCGGCGTCACCCAGTTCCGCCGCGAGCGCCGCGCCGTCGTCGTCCAGCAGGTCGCCGATGACCACTTTGGCGCCCTCGCCGACCAGCATCCGGGCGTCGGCGGCGCCCATACCGCGCGCACCCCCGCTGATCAGAGCTACTTTGCCGTCTACACGTCCCATGGATACTCAGCCTTTCGATGACTCGGTGGTTGTGTTCTGCACCCTAGGCGCCGGGTCCCGCGATAACTGCGGGTGCGCCGACTAGCGGCAGATCGAGGGTGGTGACGATTCCCGCCGGTGCCGCGACGACCGCGGGAATCGCATTGACGACCCGTCCCACACCCACGGCGATCGCCGCGTAGTTGTGATCGCCGTGCCGGCTGGTCGGACAGATATCGACGGTGTAGGACGGTTCGCCGGTGATCTCCACGCGATAGGAGCCACCCGGCTGGGCCGATTGCGCCCAGTCCGGCCGCAGGTCGCTGCGCAGCCGCGTGACGTGCTCCACCACGATCAGCGGGTGGCCGTCGACGATGCCGCGGATCTCGAACTTGAGAGCGGCGACACCTCCTTCGGGGATATGCCCGGCCGCGATATCGAAGGCCTCGGGCGCCGGCTCGCGTTCGCACGTGTCGGTGATGGCGTCCAGGGTCACGCCCAATCCCTTGGCCAGCTCGCGGATCGAGGCGCCCCAGGCGATGCTCAAGACGCCGGGCTGCAAGAGTATCGGCACCTCGTCGAGCGAATTGCCGAAACCCATCACGTCGAACATCACTTCGGCGCCGTCGTAGGTGGCGTAGTCGGCGATCTCCAGACAGCGGATCTGCTCGATATGCTGACACGTGCTGGCGAACGCCAGCGGCACCATGTCGGTGACGAAACCGGGATCGACACCGTTGACGTAGACACTCGAATTGCCCTGCCGTGCCGCATTTTCGACCCGCTCGATGAACTTGTCCGGGATGACGCCCCACGGATACTGCAGTACGCCGGGAGCGGTCCCGATGACGTTGATGCCGGCCGCGAGCAGCCGGCAGACATCCTTCAGCGCATCGGGCAACCGGGTGTCGCCCATGGCGCAATAGACGGCGGCATCCGGCTGGGCGGCGACGACCGTATCGAGGTCGGCGGTGGCGGCGACCCCGGTGTGAAGGTCCAGGCCGGCGAGCTCGCCGGCGTCGCGGCCCACTTTGGCGGCGGTCGAGACCCAGACCGCGGTGAGTTCATAGGCGGGATTGGTGATCAGCCCGCGCAGGGCGATGCGGCCGGCATTGCCGGTGCCGATCAGAGCGACGCGTATGGCCACGAGTTCTCCTGGATGTGAGTTGTGTTCTACCAGAGCGGAACCGGTGCGCTACCCAGCGGATAGTAGCCCGGGATCCTCTCGCCGGCCATGCTGCGTTCGATGCGTTGCTGCATACCTTTGGAGAGCTTGCCGGCCTTGATCAGTTCCATGTACAGGGCCGAGACGTGGCCGAAGTCGAAGAAGTCCCGCTGCCAGTTCCACTTGCCGTCGCCGGCGTAGCGGAACCAGCTGCCGCCGATCCCGTAGATCTCGGCCTGTGCGCCGTCGGCATCGGTGGCGACCTGCTTCCAGAAACCGACCACCTCGCCCTGGCGGTCGTCGATGATCACCTTCTGGTACGGATAGGTCCAGCCGTGCAGGCCCTCCATCTCCTGGCCGAGTGCGATGTCGCGGATCTCGTCGATGCCGATGCACATGACGTCTTCCTTGGGCCCGATGTTCCAGCCGTAGGTCGCGTCGTCGGTGTAGAAATCGGCCAGATTGCGCCAGTCACCGGATTTCTCGGCGTCACGGTTGGCCTGCAGCCAGCGTGCCACGACATCTTCGAGTTCGTCGCGGGGGAACGGGGGAGACGCGGCCATCTCATTCCTTCTCTTCAATGGACAGAGCTCTGGTGGGACAGGCCCGGACGGCCTCTCGGATCTGGCGTCGGTCGGAGTCGGGTGGCTCGAAGTCGAGGATCTCGACCTTGCCGTGCTTGGGCACTCGGAAGTAGTCGGGCGCCTCCAGCTCGCACATGGCATGGCCCTGGCACAGGTCCAGGTCCACCTTCACGGTGTAGCTACCCATCTCGGTGACCTCTCTAAGCGTGCGGGGTCCGGCGCCGGTAGCGCACCTTGGCCGGACGGGCCAGCTGCACCACCATCTTGGAATGGTCGTTGCGATAGGTCTGCGGCGGCTGCGACATCTCGAACTCGTACTCGTGCAACAGCACCGAGAAGATCGCCTTGATCTGCATGGTGGCGAACGCCGCCCCCACGCAGCGGTGCCGGCCGGCACCGAACGGAATCCAGGTCCAGCGGTGGATGACGTCTTCCTCCCGAGGCTCGTTGTAGCGCTCGGGTACGAACTCGTCGGGCTCGGGGAAGTTATCGGGTATCCGATTGGAGACCGCCGGCGAAGCCGCCACCATGTCGCCGGAATGGATCGGGTAGCCGCAAACCTCGAACTCACCCTTGGCCACCCGCATCAAAATGATCAGCGGCGGGTGCAGCCGCAGGGTCTCTTTGAGCACGTTCTCCAGATTCGGAATCTGGCGCAGCGCATGGAAACTCACCTCGCCACCGTCGGCGTAGAGCTCATCGAGTTCGGAGATCACCGCGGCGAGAGCCTCCGGGTGGCGCAGCATCTCGATCAGCGTCCACGCCGAAGTTCCCGAGCTGGTGTGGTGCCCGGCGAACATCATCGAGATGATGATCCCGGTGATCTCGTCGGCGGAGAACCGCGGGTTGCCGGTGTCGTCCGGGATCGACACCATGACGTCGATCATGTCCCGGCGCTTCTTGTCGGTCTCCGGGTTGGCCAGCCGGCCGTTCATGATGCCCTGCACCAGTTCGACGAGCTGGACGCGGGCTTCGTCGCGGCGCCGGAAACTCTCGATAGGCAAGTACGGGTCGACGTAGCACAGTGGGTCGGTGCCGTTCTCCAGTTCGTAGTACAGCTGGGCGAATCGGCTGTCGAGTTCCTCGCGGAACTTCCGCCCGATCAGGCAGGCCGTCGAGGTGTAGATGGTCAGCTCGGCGAAGAACTCCAGTAGATCAATTTCACCGCTCTCACCCCACCCCGCGATCATCTGGCGCACTTCGTGCTCGATGGTGCTGGCATGGCGTCTCATGTGCTCGCCGCGAAGTGCGGTGTTATGCAACATTTCTGCGCGCCGTTCCGGCGGTGCGTCGAACACCACGCCGTTGCCGAAGATCGGGGTCATGAACGGATAGGCGGCAGCCTGGTCGAGTTCGTCGTCGGTAGAGCGGAAGAAGAACTCATTGGCTTCGGCGCCGGTCAGCAGTACCACCTTGCGCCCGGCCAGGTCGAACCGGCCGACGTCACCGCATTCGTCGCGCACCCGCTGCATCAAGGCGATCGGGTCGGTGCGGAACTCTTCGAGGTGGCCGTGTTCGGCCTGGCCTCCCGAGACCCGGGGAACCTCGGTCGTGACACTCATTTCGGCATTCCTTCCTCACCCAATTGCAGGTGCTGACGGTCGGAGGCGGTGTCGCGCAGCGGAGCCTCGGGCTGCACCTCGAGGTCGACGATGTGCGCGCCGCGGGGAGTCTCTGCCACGAATGCGATGGCGCGGGCCAGGTCCTGCGGGCGCAGGAAATAGCTGTGCCGGGCCTGACCCCACTTGGCCCAGTCTTCGAGCATCGGACCAACTTGTTCGGCGGACAGTTTCCAGCCCATTTCGGTAAGGGTGGGGCCGGGATGGACGATGGAGGCGCGTACCCCGGTGCCCTCCAACTCCATTCGCAGGTTGTGCACCATCGCGACCAGCGCGGTTTTGGCGGCTCCGTAGGCGCCCATGTGCGGTCGCTGCTGCAGCGCGACGTCGGAGCCGACGAAGATCACGTCTCCGCGCTGGCGGGCGACCATGTCCGGCAGTACCGCGGTGGCCAGCCGGTTGGCGCCGATCAGGTGAACCTGGATCTGGTCGTTGAATGCCTCGGTGCTCGTCTCGTGGATGCGGCCGGGACTCATGTCGCCGGCGCCGGAAACCAGCAACTCGATCTCGCCCAGGGCGTCGATACTCTGCGCCACAAAAGACTTCACCGAGTCGGCGTCGGTGACGTCCAGGCTGAACGCAACGGCTTCGCCGCCGTCGCCGCGAATCTTGTCGACGAGTTCGGCCAGCTTATCCACACGCCTGGCGCCCAAGGCTACCGGGAATCCGCGACGCGCCAATTCCTCCGCGGTGGCGGCGCCGATACCCGAGGACGCACCCGCGACGATCGCGGGCCGACGGGCCGGGGGCGGGTCGAAACGTGGCACTTACGCCTCCTTGACGGTGATCGGGAGGTTGGCGAAACCGCGCACGTTGGATGAATGCACCCGCACGGCATTGGCCTCGTCGACCTGGTAGTCGCTGATCCGGTTAAGCAGTTCGTCGAGCGCCACCCGGGCCTCCATCCGGGCCAGGTGCGCACCGAGACAGAAGTGGGCGCCGCTGCCGAAACTGAGCAGCTTGGAGCCGATGTCGCGACCGATCCGGAAGGTGTCGGGATCCTCGAAGACCCGCTCGTCGCGGTTACCGGAACCGGGTAGCAACAGCACCACCGCGTCGGCCGGGATGGTGGTGCCGTGCACGGTGTAGTCCTGAGCGACGGTGCGCGCCAAAATCTGGCTGGGTGTGTCGTAGCGCAGTGTCTCCTCCACCCACAACGGAACCCGGGAGCGGTCGGCGAACACCGACGCCAGCTGGTCGCGATTGCGATGGCCCCAGTAGACGGAGCTGCCCAGCAGTTTTGTGGTGGTCTCATTGCCGGCGATCACCATCAGGAACAAGAAGGCCAGGATCTCGGAGTCGCCGAGCCGGTCCCCGTCGACTTCCGTCTCCAGCAGCGCGGACGTCAGGTTGTCCGCCGGGTTCTTCCTGAAGTCGGCGATCATGTCGTTGTAATAGGTCATCAGATCCATCGACGCCTGGATCGCCGACTGCGGGACGTCGGTCACGCCGTCCTCGCGGTGCAGCACCCCGTCGGCCAGCTCCCGGATCCGCGCGCGGTCGGCTTCCGGCACGCCCATCAGCTCGGAGATGACGTCCATCGGCAGCTTGCCGGCGAAGTCGTTGATGAAGTCGAACGAGCAGGTGCCGCGCGCACCGGGCTGGATCGCGTTGTCCAGGTGCTGGCGCGCCAGCCGCACCACCTGCGGCTCGAGCTCCCGGATCCGGCGCGGGGTGAATCCCTTGGACACCAGGGTCCGAAGCCGTAGGTGCGCCGGGTCGTCCATCGCCAAAAACGACATCACCAGCTGGGCGTGCGGACCGCGGGAGACCGGATCCAGGGAAACCCCGTCGCGGTTGGACAGCGCGTCGCTGTTGCGGAACCCCTGCAGCACGTCCTGGTGGCGCGAGATCGCCCAGAAGTTCAGCTCGGAGTTGTGATACACCGGGGCTTCGTCGCGCAGCCGCCGGTAGTAGCCGAACGGGTCCTCGTGGAAGTCGTAGTCATAGGGGTTGAGGACCGGTGGTTTGGAAGGCGGGGCTTGCAGGCTCATCGCGGCGCTCCTGATTCCAGGATCAGGCTGACCACATACGCCAGCCGATCGGTGATCTGGTGGTAGGTGAAAGCTCCGCTGCCGGCGTTGACCAGGGCGCCGAAGAAGGTCATCTCCAACGCCGAGACCACCTGGGCGTCCGCGCCGGGGCCGATCGCCGAGGTGATACGGCGGTGGATCTCCGCGCCGATCCGGTCGCGCACGGCACGGACCGCCGGGTCGCCACCGCCGCTGAGCAGTGCCGCCGTGCAGGCCGCCGCCACCTCGGGTTCGTCGGCGACCACCAGCGCCAGGTGCCGCAGCGCCTGGCTGACCCGGCTCGGCATCGGCTCGTTGACGTCGGTGAAGTAGGGAACCTGGCGGACCAGGTCCAGATACACCTCGGCGATCAAATGGTTCTTCGACGAGAAATAGGTGTAGGCGGTCGCCGGGGCGACCTTGGCGCGCGCGGCGACCGCGCGCACGGTCAAGTCCGCGTAGGACTTCTCGCGCAGCATCTCGACGCCGGCCCGCAGCACCTTGCGGAAGGTCTCCTCCTGGCGACGGTTGCGTTGGCCATCAGCCGATGTGACGGCGGCCACCGATTCGCTGGACACGTGTCCAACCTAGCCGAAGGTGGTTTTGTTGGGCAAGTCTGCTGGGAAACAACGGTTTCAGGTCGTAAGGGTTGCAGGACCGTCGATGCTGGGGCTAGGGTTCGACCGGACTATAACGGACAAGTGTCCATTTACGCTCTGCCGCCGATGTTCGCATCGAGGTACTGCGACCAAGCTGTGGGAGTGACTGATGGCGTTACTGGCTGACGGCGTGAGCCGGCTGCTCATCGACGGAAAGCTGACCTCAGGCGGAGCCGGCGTCTTCGCGACGGTCAACCCGGCCACCGAAGAGCTGCTCGGCGAAGCGGCCAATGCCGACGCTGCCGATATGGACTCGGCCATCGGTGCGGCACGGCGGGCCTTCGACGAGACCGATTGGTCGACCGACACCGTGCTGCGGGTGCGCTGCGTGCGCCAATTGCGTGACGCGATGCGCGAACACATCGACGAATTACGGGAACTGACGATCTCCGAAGTCGGTGCGCCCCGGATGCTCACCGCTGGCGCCCAGTTGGAAGGGCCGGTCACCGACCTCGGGTTCGCCGCGGACACCGCCGAAAACTACGAGTGGACACAGGATCTCGGGAAGGCTGCACCATTGGGCATTCCCACCCGTCGCTCGGTGGTGCGAGAGGCCGTCGGCGTCGTGGGTGCCATCACACCGTGGAATTTCCCGCACCAGATCAACTTGGCCAAGCTGGGCCCGGCGCTGGCCGCCGGCAACACCATCGTGCTCAAGCCCGCACCCGACACCCCGTGGATGGCCGCAGTGCTCGGAGAGCTGATCGCAGAGCGCACCGACATTCCGCCGGGCGTTGTCAACATCGTCACCTCAACCGACCACACGCTGGGCGCCATGCTCGCGAAAGATCCTCGGGTGGACATGGTTTCGTTCACCGGCTCGACGGCCACCGGCCGCGCCGTGATGACCGACGCGGCGGCCACCATCAAGAAGGTCTTCCTGGAGCTGGGCGGCAAGTCCGCCTTCCTGGTGCTCGACGACGCCGATCTTTCCGCAGCCTGCTCGGTGGCCGGGTTCTCGGTCTGCCTGCACGCCGGTCAGGGCTGCGCGATCACCACCCGGCTGGTGGTGCCCCGGGCCCGCTACGACGAGGCGGTCGCCATCGCCGCCGGCACCGTGGGCTCGATCAAGCCCGGCGACCCGACCAAGCCGGGCACCATCTGCGGTCCGGTGATCTCCGAGCGTCAGCGCGACCGGGTGCAGAGCTACCTGGATCTGGCGGTCACCGAGGGCGGTGAGTTCGCCTGCGGCGGTGGGCGTCCGGCCGACCAGCCCGCCGGCTTCTTCATCGAACCCACCGTGATCGCCGGACTGACCAACGAGGCACGGGTGGCCCGGGAGGAGATCTTCGGCCCGGTGCTCACCGTGATTCCCCACGACGGTGACGACGACGCGGTGCGGATCGCCAACGACTCGCCCTACGGGCTCTCCGGAACCGTCTACGGCGCCGACCCCGAGCGTGCGGCCGCGGTGGCGGCCCGGCTGCGGGCCGGCACCGTCAACGTCAACGGCGGGGTTTGGTACTCCGCGGACATGCCGTTCGGCGGGTACAAGCAGTCCGGCAACGGCCGGGAGATGGGTATCGCCGGCTTCGAGGAGTACCTGGAAATCAAAGCCATTGCGACAGCAGCGAACTGAGGAGAAGAAGTAGATGGGGCAATTCGACGACAAGGTGGCCATCGTCACCGGTTCCGGCGGCGGGATCGGGCAGGCCTATGCCCAGGCGCTCGCGGGTGAGGGCGCCGCGGTGGTGGTCGCCGACATCAACATCGACGGCGCGAAAACGGTGGCCGGCCAGATCGTCGCCGATGGCGGCAAGGCGGTCGCGGTGCCCGTCGACGTCTCCGACCTGGAGTCGGCGCAGGCCATGGCGGATGCGGCCGTGGCGGAGTTCGGCGGAATCGACTACCTGGTCAACAATGCCGCGATTTTCGGTGGCATGAAGCTCGACGGCCTGCTGACGGTGCCGTGGGACTACTACCAGAAGTTCATGCGGGTGAATCTGGACGGCGCGCTGATCTGCACCCGGGCGGTCTACGAACACATGGCCAAGCGTGGCGGGGGTGCCATCGTGAATCAGTCATCCACCGCGGCATGGGTCTACGCGAACTTTTACGGTCTGGCCAAGGTCGGGGTGAACGGTCTGACTCAGCAGCTCTCCCGCGAACTGGGCTGGCGCAACATTCGGATCAACGCGATCGCCCCCGGCCCCATCGACACCGAGGCCAACCGGACCACCACCCCGCAGGCCATCGTCAAGCAGATGGTGCAGCAGCTGCCACTAGCCCGGATGGGCACGCCCGAGGATCTGGTTGGCATGTGCCTGTTCCTGTTGTCGGACCAGGCATCGTGGATCACCGGGCAGATCTTCAACGTCGACGGCGGACAGATCATCCGATCATGAGCACCCCGCAGCTACAGCCGAGCTTGGGCTACATCGGGCTCGGGAACATGGGCGCGCCGATGGCCAGGCGTCTTCTCGACTGGCCCGGCGGAGTAACGATATTCGATGTGCGGGCTGAAACGATGACGCCGCTGGCCGAGGCCGGAGCGGGCGTCGCCACCAGCGTCGCCGATGTCGGTGCGAACGCCGACATCATCAGTGTCACGGTGCTCGACGACGCCCAGGTACGCGAGGTGGTTACGGAACTCGCGGCCAATGCCAAGCCCGGAACGGTCATCGCGATCCATTCGACGATCGCCGACACCACCGCCGCCGAGTTGGCCGAAGCGCTGAAACCCCAGGGCATTCACGTCGTCGACGCACCGGTCAGCGGTGGGGCCGGCGCCGCCGAGAACGGCCAGCTGGCCACCATGGTCGGCGCCGACCGCGCGATCTACGAACAGATCAAACCGGCATTCAAACAGTGGGCGTCGCTGGTCATCCACGCCGGGGAGCCGGGTGCTGGAACCCGAATGAAGCTGGCACGCAACATGTTGACCTTCACCGCCTACGCCGCTGCCGGCGAAGCCATGAAGTTGGCCGAGTCGGCCGGACTCGATCTGCAGGCGCTGGGCCGGGTGGTGCGTCACACCGATGCGCTCACCGGCGGGCCGGGTGCGGTCATGTTCCGGGACACCGCCGCCCCCTTGCAGCCGGACGATTTTCTGTATCAGCCGCTCAGCCATACCCGCGGGCTCGGGGAGAAGGATCTGCGCCTCGCGCTGGGACTGGGACAGGCCACCGGAGTCGACCTCCCGCTCGCTCAGGTCGCGCTGACCGAACTCGCCGCGGGCCTGGGCGTGCCGCATTTGACCGACTAGGAGAGATCTGATGGACGAACTACGCCGTACCGGCCTGGCCAAGATGAATGAGGTCTACGCCTGGGAGATGCCCGACATGCCGGGCGACTACTTCGCGCTCACCGCCGATCACCTGTTCGGCCGGATCTGGACCCGGCCCGGGCTTTCCATGCGCGACAAGCGGTTGATGACGCTGTCGGTGGTCACCGCGCTCGGGCTGAAAGACCTGGCCGAGATCCAGGTCAACGCCGCGCTGCACAACGGCGAGCTGACCGAGGACGAGCTGCGCGAGATGGCCATCTTCATCACCCACTACGTCGGATTCCCGCTGGGTTCCGGGCTGAACGCCGTGGTGGAGAAGGTGATCGCCAAGCGCAACAAGGCTGCCGCCGCGGGCGAGGCCGAAGACAAGAAGGCCAACGTCGACGCCGCACTGGACAAACACGGGAGGGGGTGAGGGGAGCGGGGGTCGCCAGCCGCAGGTCAAGGTGTTGTCTCAGCGTGGGCGCCTGACCGGCGGGGGCGTCCGTACCGGCGGCACCCAAGGCCCGGCACCGCTCCCCGTTTCAGGGGGTCGCTGACCTGGCGGGGTGGCCCGATAAGCTCGGAAGCCATGCGTATCGTGGTGATCGGTTCCGGTGCCCGGGAACACGCGCTACTCCTGGCCCTTCGCAACGATCCCAAGGTCGAGCACCTGGTGATCGCCCCCGGCAATGCCGGCACCGCGGCGGTGGCCGAGCAGCGTGACATCGACATCACCTCGGCGACTGCCGTCACCGCGTTGGCCCGTGAGGTCGAGGCCGACCTGGTGGTGATCGGGCCTGAGGTCCCGTTGGTGCTGGGCGTGGCCGACGCGGTGCGCGGCGCCGGCATCGCCTGTTTCGGCCCGTCCCAGGACGCCGCCCGCATCGAAGGCTCCAAGGCGTTCGCCAAGGACGTGATGGCCGCCGCAGGTGTTCGCACCGCTCGCTCCGAGATGATCGACAGCCCCGCGGACCTGGACGCCGCTCTGAGTCGCTTCGGCCCGGATGCCGGGGAGGCGGCCTGGGTGGTCAAGGATGACGGGCTGGCCGCCGGCAAAGGCGTGGTGGTGACCTCGGACCGTTCAGTGGCGCGGGCCCACGCCGCCGGGCTGCTCGATGCCGGGCATCCGGTGTTGTTGGAATCCTTCCTGGACGGTCCCGAGCTCTCGTTGTTCTGCATCGTCGACGGCACCACCGTGGTGCCGCTGCTGCCCGCGCAGGACTTCAAGCGGGTCGGCGACGACGACACCGGCCCCAACACCGGCGGCATGGGCGCGTACGCTCCGCTGCCGTGGTTGTCGCGGGAGGCTGCGGCGGGCATCGTCGCCGAGATCGTCGAGCCTGTCGCAGCGGAACTCGTCCGCCGGGGCAGCCGGTTCACCGGTCTGCTCTACGCCGGTCTGGCGATGACGTCGACCGGTCCCGCGGTGGTCGAATTCAACTGCCGCTTCGGCGATCCGGAAACCCAAGCGGTGCTGGCTCTGCTGGAGTCCCCGCTTGGGCAGCTGCTGCACGCCGCGGCCACCGGCGGTCTGAGCGGCTTCGGTGCGCTGCGCTGGCGGGATGGGGCGGCGGTGACGGTGGTGCTGGCCGCGGAGAACTATCCGGGCCGTCCCCGCCTTGGCGACGTGGTCTCGGGCGCCGGGGCCGGCGGGGTGTTGCACGCCGGCACGGCACGCCGCGACGACGGGGCGGTGGTGTCCGCCGGTGGCCGCGTGCTGTCGGTGGTGGGCGTCGGGGAAGACCTGAGCGCGGCTCGCGAGGAAGCTTATCGGATTCTAAGTTCGATTCGCTTGCCGGGCAGCCACTTTCGCACCGATATCGGCTCGGCGGCCGCCAAAGGGAAGATCCGAATCTGACCGGATAACCCAACCGCTATCCTTGGTCCCATGTCTGACCAAACTGAGCCGGATTCCCCCGACGAGCAGAACTCCGCTGAAACTGACGAGCAGAACTCCGCTGAAACGCCAAAGCGGAATCGCCCGGCGAAAAAGGCTGTGAAGGCGAAGGGGCGGCCGGACGCTGTGCCTCCGACATCAAACCGGGGCCCCCTGCTGATCGCGGCGGCGACCGGGCTGGTCGCGGGGCTCGTCGGCGGTGCGGCCGTGGCCGCCTTGTGGCATCCGTCATCCGGTGGTTCCGGCAAGTTCAGCAGTGAGCAGGTCGATGGCGCGAAGAAGGACGTCTGCGACGCCGTCGTGCTCGCCCGTCAGGCGGTAGCCGCCAACATGCACATGAGGAACCCGGATCCGGAGAACCCGATCGCCCAACTCGCGGTGGCCGCCAACGCGAGGCTGTCGCTCACAGCGGGTGCGGCTTACCTGCGCGGTCGGCTGGTGGCTGATCCCGCCACTCCGCAGGAAATCGTGGACACCACCCGCGAGATGGCTTCCGCACTAGAGCGTCTGAATCTCAGCTACCTTGTCGGGCAACCGAATTCCGAGCGTGAGCAACTCGGACATGACCTCGATTCGCACATCACGGAGCTGGGCAAGCTCTGTCAGTGACCGCGGCTGATCGGGCAGCCTGAGATCGGCGCGACCCCGGCGTCGTCCTTGGCGGGGGTGCCCACCTAATGCAGCACCCCCACCCGGCGGTGATGCCGAGTGGGGGTGCTGTGTTTTGGTTCTGTTAGAACGCGGCGCCGCTAGCGTCCAGGCCCGACACGATGTCACCGGCATCCAGCGGGGCGATCGCGTCGAAGCTGCCGAACATCTTCGACAGGTCGACATCGCCGAACGGGGTGAACAGGGTGTCGGTGATGTGCGAGGCGGCGGTGCCGTCGGCGTTCGGGATGGCCTCGTAGACGTTGGTCCAGCCCTTGGCGAGGTCGGTGACGCTGTAGACCGTGCCGTCGGCGGGCAGCAACGCGGCCTGCGCAGCGGTCAGGCCCTTGGCAGCGTCGGTGGAGACGACCGTCAACTGGGTGGTGTCGATGCCCAGCAGGTCCGACATGCCCTCGCCGACGGTGACGGAGCCGAGGTTGGTGTCGCCGCTGTAGACCTCCAGGTGCTGCGTGGTCTGCATCTGGTTGAGGGCATCGACGCCGCTGATCTGCAGCAGCGGGGCCACGCTGAACAGCGGGTAGGTGACGGTGGTGTCGAATCCGGCCTTGCCCGGGTCGAAGGTGAGGCCTTCGAGGGTGAAGGCGTTGGCGCTCAGAGCGGCGTTGCCCGACGTCGCGGCCAGCGCCTCGAACGGTCCGGCCACGTTCATCGGGGCGGCGGCGTCGAAGGTGGTCGGCACTTTGACGTCGCCGAACGGGGTCATCAGGGTGTCGGTGATGGTCGAGGCGCCAGTGCCACCGGCCGCCGGCACGGCTTCGTAGATGTTCGTCCAGCCCTTGGCAATGTCGGTGACGCCGTAGAGCGTGCCGACCGTGGGCAGATCCTTGGCGCCGTCTTTGGGGGTGTCGGCGGTGACGAGGATCTCGGTGGTGTGGAAGCCCAGCAGGTCGGAGGCGTACAAGCTGCTGGAGACGCTGCCCTGGTCGGTGCCGCCGCTGTAGACCTCGAAGTTCTGCGACCCGGAGATATCCGCGGGGTTGGTGCCGGTGATGTTGAGGTTGCTGGCCCAGAAGTTCATGAACGGCGCGAAGTTCGACAGCGGCAGCATGATCGCCGCGCTGACGCCGGCCTTGCCCGGGTCGAAGGTGGTGCCGTCGATGGTGAACGCGTTGTCGCTGAGACCGGTGATGCCGGAGGGCTTGCCGAGGGCTTCCAATGGGCTAGCCGGGTCCAGCGGGGCAATCGCGTCGAAGCTGCCGAACAGGCTCGACAGGTTGACGTCGCCGTACGGGGTCACCAGGGAGTCCTTGACGCTGGCGGCGGCAGTGCCGGCGGAGTTGGGGTCGGCTTCGTAGATGTTGTAGAAGCCGTTGCCGATCTTGGTGATGCTGTAGACGGTGCCGTCGGCCGGCAACTCGGCGGCCTGCGCGGAGGTCAGCCCCTTAGCAGGATCGGTGCTGGCGACGGTGTACTGGGCGGTCTCGATGCCCAGCAGATCCTGAATGCTGGTTTGGGCGTCGACGGTTCCCAGCTTGGTGCTGCCGTCGGCGACGTCGAACTGCTGGCTTCCCATCACCAGGGCGCCGAGCATCTTGTCCATGCCGAGGGACATCAGCGGCGCGGTGGCGAACAGCGGGGTGAGGTGCTCGAACCCGGGGGTCGGGTTACCACCGAAGATGCCGGGCATCGCCACCGGGTCGGAGAAGGTGAGGCTGCCGATGGTGAACGTGTCGGCGGATTCGTTGTCAGCGGCGGCGACGGCTGCCTGCAAGAACGCCGCGGTGAGCAGACCACCGGCGGCTGCGGCGGCGACAGCGATAGCTTGGACATGTCGATTCGTCATTCAGGTTTTTCCCAATCTGTTCGGCTAGTCAGCTCAGAGTAGACCAAGTTACTCGTGAGTAGTCGTAGAAGTTACTTCAATATTCCCGATAGAAGCAAGTGCGCCAAGAAGCATTTGATGGATATAGATCCAGAAATATGGACTAAATGTCGCAAAGGGAGACAGTAGGCGTGACCATTTGGAATAGCCGACCTCGCCTCGATCCTGATAACTAAGAACCATTACTCTGAAATCTACTGATCACGTCGTTGCGACGATCAGTGCAATTTGAACACCTGAATATCAGCTATCCGGTGTTGGGCAACTGAGTTCCGGGGCCGTTGAAGCTGTCGAACAGGGAAATCAGGTCCACATTGTCGAACGGCGGACCGGGTGTAAACCAAGCTCGCTCCCGGGGGAGCTAAAATCCGACGGCCTGGCCATCCCGGCGCGGGTCGCTGACGCCCAGATAGCCGCCATCGAGCCGCCAGATCGCCTGAGCGCTGCCGAACTCCTCGTAGTCGTCGACGACTGTCAACCGGTGCCCGCGGCGACGCAGCTCATCTAGTGTCTCGCCGGGGAAGCCATGCTCGCAGTTGACGTCCAGGCCCTGGCACCAGCGGAAGCGTGGTGCGTCGCAGGCCGCCTGAGGATTCTGTCCGTGATCGACGATCCGGCCGACGACCTGGACGTGTCCCTGCGGCTGCATGTCGCCGCCCATCACCCCGAAACTCATCACGGGGACGCCGTCCTTGGTCAAAAATCCAGGAATGATGGTGTGGTACGGGCGTTTCCGCGGCCCGACTTGATTGGGATGGCCCGCGGTGGTGACGAAGCCCGAGCCGCGACTCTGCAGCGAGATCCCGGTTCCGGGCACCACCACGCCGGAACCGAAGCCGGGGAAGTAATTCGACTGGATCATCGAGATCATCAGCCCGGATGCGTCCGCTGCTGTGAGGTACACGGTATTCCCGCGCGGACTGCCCGCGGTCGCGGGCCGAGCGTGCCGCGGGTCGATCAGCGCCGCCCGCTCGCGAAGGTATTCACGGTCGAGCAGGTGCTCGACGGCGACCGGAAGATGTTCGGCGTCACCGACGTAGGCATGGGCATCGGCAGACGCCAGCTTCACCGCCTCGATCTGCAGATGCACGCTATCGGCCGAATCGACCGGCAGCGAAGCCATGTCGAACTGTTCGAGGATGCCCAGTGCGATCAACGCGACAATTCCCTGGCCGTTGGGCGGAATCTCGTGCAGTGTGTAGCCGCGGTAGCCGATTTCGATCGTGCCCACCCAGTCGGCCCGGTGCGCGGCGAGGTCGGCGGCGCGCATCGCCCCGCCATGAGCCGCCGAGTGCGTCTCGAGTCGGGCAGCCAGCTCACCGCGGTAGAACTCCGCACCGTGACTGGCCGCGATCCGCTCTAACGTGGTGGCGTGATCGGGCAACCTCACCAGCTCACCAGGATGGGGCGGGCGCCCACCGGGCAGGAATGTCTCGGCGAACCCCGGTTGCCGGGCCAGGACCGGAGCCTGCGCCGCCCACTGGCGCGCCACGTGTGGGGAGAGCAAAAATCCCTTGCGGGCGTAGTCGATCGCCGGCTCGAACAGCCTCGGGAACGGCAGTGCGCCGAACTTGGCGTGCAGTTCAACCCAGCCGGACACCGCGCCGGGCACGGTGACCGAATTCCAGCCGAGCGCCGGCACGCCGGCATCACCGAAGTACTCTGGGGTCCACGCTGCGGGTGATCGACCGGAGGCGTTGAGTCCGTGCAGGTTCGCGCGATCGAATACGATCGCGAAGGCATCCGATCCGATGCCGTTCATGGTCGGCTCCACCACCGTCAGCGTGATCGCGGTGGCCACTGCCGCGTCGACCGCGTTACCGCCGTCGGCGAGCATGCCCAGACCCGCTTGGGCGGCCAGCGGCTGGGAGGTGCACACCACATTGGTGGCCAGCAAGGGCCGACGTGGCCACGCGTACGGCAGGTCCCAGCCGAACGGCGGTTTCACCGGGTGGCCGATTTGCCGAATTGCTGGGCGACCGCCCGGCGGTCCACCGACCCTTTGGCGGTGTGCGGCAAGGTGTCGGTCAGCTCGATGGTGTCGGGTATCTCGAAGGCGGCCAGCCGTTCTCGGCAGAATTCGGCGAGTTCGGTGGCGGTCGGCGGGGCGGCGGGATCGGGCACGATCACGGCCGCGACTTTCTCTTCGTAGAGCGCGTCCGGGACGCCGAAGACCGCTGCTTCGACGACGCGCGGATGACCGACCAGCATGCCCTCGACACGCTCCGGAGATATCTTCTCCCCCGCCCGATTGATCAGCTCCTTGATGCGGCCGCGCAGGGTGAGCTCGCCGGTGTGTGACAGCGACCCCAGATCGCCGGTGCGTAGCCAGCCATCGGTGAAGGTCTGGGCGGTGGCCGCCGGGTTGCCCAGATAGCCGCGTACCACGGTGCGGCCGCGCAGCCAGATCTCGCCGACCACGTCTGGGGGACTGGGCTGGCCGTCATCGCCGACGATGCTGATCTCGGGTCCCGTCGACTCTCCGACCAGGCCGGTGGCGACCTCCCCCGATCGCGTGCTGGACACCTGGTGGGTGGCCTCGGTCATGCCGTAGGCGCTGAGCATCGGCGCCGCGAACAGACGTTCCAGCGCCTGCGCGGTTTCCGCGCTCAGCGTCGCGCTGCAGCTGCGCACGAAGCGCAGCCGACCGGCCTGCTGGCCGGATGCGGCGCGGCCCAGCAGGATCTGGTGAATGGTGGGCACCGCGGTGAACCAGGTGGCCCCGGCCGCCTCGATGTCGTCGGTGAACGTGTGCGCCGAAAACCGGCCGCCCGCCGGAATCAGCACCGTTCCGCCGGACGCCAGACTCGACAGCAGCGCCGCGATCAGCCCATGACCGTGAAACAGCGGCATGACTGCCACGGTGGCGTCGCGGGCGTCCAGCCGGTAGGTGCCGATGACGGCGCGGACCGCGGATGCCACGTTGTCGTGGGTCCACGGAACCATCTTCGGGGTACCGGTGGTGCCGCCGGTGAACATGATCAGAGCGTCGTCGTCTCGTAGACCCTCGGGCGCGACGGCCGGTGGGGAGGCCGCGTCGGCGGAGTCGAACACGGCATGCCCGGTGTCGGTGTCCACCGAGACCGGCCAGCAGGCAAAGCTGGGCGACGCCTCGCCGTCGACCAGGGCGACTCGCGCTCCGGCCGCCGTGATCCGGGCGAGTTGCTCGGCGTCGGGCAGCGCGGGATCCAATGGGACTGCGACCAGTCCCGCGCGCGAGACCGCCAACAACCCGACGACGAATTCGGGCCCGCTGGCCGCACGCAACGCCGCCCGGTCGCCCGGTCGCAGCCCGGCTGCAGTCAGCTGGGTCGCCAACTGATCGACCATGCCGACCAGGTCGCGGTAGCTGATCGGGACACGGTTCGCGGTGACGATGAGAGCCCGGCCGTCCGGATTACCCTCAGCGGCGGCCCGGACCAGCTCGGAGATCGGCGGGGCAGAACCTGCGGCCGTCGTGGTCATCGATTCGACTCCCTCCTGGCGCCGCAGCGGCGCCCTGTGTGCAGCACCTTGCCGGAAGCCTTGCCAAGCGTCCAATACCAATCGATGAAGCATCTATAAGCAAAGGTTATTCATGGATCCGAAACTCGATAGATCTCGTATATCGCTGCATAGCAGCAGAATCTTGGACATCCGCTGGGCGAACCGACCACAGTGGTGGGGACCTTCCACCGGTGCATGAGGAGTTGGCAAGATGAGCGCGCAGTCGGGTCCTTCCGAGCTGACAGATGGTTTCCACGTGTTCGTCGACGCGTTGAAGCTCAACGGCGTCGACACCATCTACGGGCTCGTCGGTATCCCGATCACCGATCTCGCTCGTCTCGCCCAGGCGTCGGGAATCCGTTTTATCGGTTTCCGGCATGAGACTTCCGCGGGCACCGCGGCGGCCGCCGCCGGGTTCATGACCCGCCGGCCGGGCGTCTGCTTGACGGTCTCGGCGCCGGGTTTCCTCAATGGCCTGGTCGCGCTGGCAAACGCCACCACGAACTGCTTCCCGATGATCCAGATCTCCGGGTCCAGCGACCGGGAACTGGTCGACCTACAACGCGGAGACTACGAGGAACTCGATCAGCTCAGCGCGGCCCGGCCGTTCGCCAAGGCGGCCTACCGGATCGGCCGGGTCCAAGACATCGGTCTCGGCGTCGCCCGCGCCATTCGCGCTGCGGTCTCCGGCCGCCCCGGTGGGGTCTACCTGGACATCCCTGGCGCGGTGCTGGCCCAGACGATCGACGCCGCTGCCGCGGCGGACACCGTCTGGCGGGTCGTCGATCCCGATCCACGCCAGCTACCGGCACCCGATGCGGTCGATCGTGCCGTCAATCTGTTGGCCGAGGCGCAGCGCCCGCTGATGATCCTCGGCAAGGGCGCGGCTTATGCTCAGGCGGACAACGTGATTCAACGATTCGTCGAGGTCACCGGCATTCCCTATCTGCCCATGTCGATGGCGAAAGGGCTGCTGCCCGACTGGCACCCACAGTCGGTCGCGGCGGCGCGCTCGCTGGCGTTGGCCCGCGCCGATGTGGTCCTGCTCGTCGGCGCCCGGCTGAACTGGCTGTTGGCTCACGGTGAGCCGCCACAGTGGTCGGCCACCGTGAAGTTCATCCAGATCGACATTGCCGCATCCGAATTCGATAGCAACCGACCTGTCGCCGCGCCGCTGGCCGGCGACATCGGTTCGGTGATATCGGCATTGCTCGACCGCGTCGAGGCCCAGCCCCTCGCTGTGCCGACCACCTGGGTCGACGAGCTCAACCAACGCCGTGACCGCAACGACGTGGCGATGCGAGCCCGGCTGTCCGAGGACCCGCAGCCGATGCGATTCCACAACGCGCTGCGCGTCATTCGCGATGTGCTGCACAAGAATCCGGAGGCATATCTGGTCAATGAAGGCGCCAACGCGTTGGACGTCGCCCGCAACGTGATAGACATGCCGGCGCCTCGGCACCGACTCGACAGCGGCAGCTGGGGGGTGATGGGCATCGGGATGGGATATGCCATCGCCGCGGCGGTCGAGACCGGAAAACCGGTGGTGGCCATCGAAGGGGACAGCGCATTCGGTTTCAGCGGTATGGAATTCGAGACGATATGCCGCTACCGGCTACCGGTCGTCGTCATCATCCTCAACAACGGCGGGATATACCGCGGCGACGAGGCTCCCGGCGCCGAGGCGGCGGATCCGGCGCCCACCGTCTTGAACGCCCGGGCGCGTCACGAGCTGATCGCAGAAGCCTTTGGCGGCAACGGCTATCACGTTACTACGCCGGAGGAATTGCAGTGGGCTTTGACAGCCGCGCTGGCGTCGAACGCGCCGGCGATCATCGACTGCGAACTCGATCCCGCCGCGGGAATCGAGAGCGGACACTTGACCAGCCTCAACCCGAAGAGCGCCATCAGTGGTCAAACATCAGCGCCGGCCGGTGACTCCGGTTGATCGGGCGTCGAAAAAAGCGTTCAGCGAGAGTTTTTCGGCGCAGCTCAACAGAGCGCGGGCGACCGGTGAGCCCGGTCCGACGGAGTTGGTGGCGACGGTGATCTGCGCTGTGAGCACCGGATCGATGAGTTCGACCACACGGATGTCGCCTGCGGTCGGTGTGGTCCACAGCCAGGTGTGCGGCACGACGCACGCCCAGTCGCCGGTGGCGACCTGCGCCAACATCGAAGCAACCGAGTCGGTCTCGACCTGCGGGGTGACGGTGATGGCGTGCTTGGCGAAGGCGGAGTCGATGACCTGCCGGTCACGCATGTCCGGCGTCAGCAAGGCCAGCGGCAACTGTGCCACCTCCGGCCATCGCAACGACGAGGTGCCCGAGGGCAGCATCTCCGCGGGCGCCAGCAGCACATAGCGCTCCTCGTAGAGCGGCACCAGGTCGACGTCGCGGCCCTCGCCGGGCAGCGAATGCACGATAGCGGCGTCCAGCTCGAAGTTCCGCAGCCTCCGGTAGAGCTCGGTGGCGGCCAGGCGGGAATGGATCTGCACCTTCACCAGTGGGTGCTCCGAACAGAACGCCGAGAGCACCAGGGACGCCGTCGTCGACGCGGTCGGCACCGTGCCGAGCCGCAATGTTCCGGTGATCCCGGACCGCACGATGTGCACCTCGGCTTTGAAGGCGTCATGCTCGGCGAGTATCCGCTTGGCCCACACCACCAATCGCTCGCCTTCGGCGGTGAGACCTTGGAAGCTGTGTCCGCGGTTGATCAACGTGACGTCCAACTCGCGTTCGAGTTTGGCGATCGCCGTAGACAGCGCGGGCTGCGAGACGTGGCACCGTTCGGCAGCCCGCGCGAAATGCCGTTCCTGCGCGACCGCGACGAAGTATTCCAGCTGACGGAAGAGCACCCAGGCCTACCCGGTCAGCAGCGGGGCGATCCAGGTCAACTCGGCGGGCAATTGGGAACTCCAGAACGACCCGTCGTGCCCACCGGGGGAAAACCCGCCCGCGGGCGGAGTCGGCAACTGGTTGATAAAGGCCTGCGTCGCCGAATAGAACGGATCGGCGTCTCCGCAGTCCACCCGGATCGGGATCGACCCAAGAGCCGGCATGCCGAACACCGAGTTGGCCGCGAAGTCCGTCGCGCCGTCGAACGCTCCGGGCGCCGACGCTCCGGGCGACAGCCATAGGGCCGGGCTCACCGCGCAGATCGCCGCCGTCCGACGCGGACCGAGCCGGCCCCCCAGCAGCAGCGCACCGTAGCCGCCCATCGACCAGCCGATGAATCCCACCCGAGAGGTGTCCAGGCCTTGGTCGGCCAGCAGCGGCAACAATTCGTCGGTCACCATCGCACCGGAGTCCTCCCCGGAGCTGCGTCGGTGCCAGTAGCTGCCGCCGCCGTCGACGGCGACCACCGCGAACGGGGGCAATCCGGCGTCGACCGCCTCGGCCAAGCCGTGCTCCACCCCGCCGGCCATCACCGTCGCGGCGTCACTGCCCTTGCCGTGCAGCGCGATCAGCGGGCGCAGCGATCCGGTCTGACCCGGCGGCCGGGCGATCGCCGAGTTGGTGGTGATTCCGCCGCGCGCCGCCGAGGTGAACGAGCCCGTCGACATCGTGTCCTGTGCCGGGGCGGCGTGCGCCGGACGTGCGCCGAGCAGCGAACCCGCCCCCCAGCCGGAGAGCGCACCCGCACCCGCGGCGGCCCCGAGACGCAGCACCACGCGTCGGCTCAACTCCGGCATGGCGGCCATCATGCCAGCGGAGCGCATTTTCCGAAAAGTCAGAAACACCCGATGCGGCGATACCCGGGCTGGCAGCATCTCTAGGCGTGATGACAGCAGTGACGCCCAAGGGCGAACGCCGGCGGTATGCGCTGATCAGCGCCGCCGCCGAACTGCTGCGTGGAGGCGGGTTCGAAGCGGTGCGGCATCGTGCGGTGGCGCAGGGGGCGGGGTTGCCGCTGGCGTCGACCACCTACTATTTCTCGTCACTCGACGACCTCATCGCCCACGCCGTAGAACACATCGGCATGCTGGAGGTCGCGCAACTGCGTGCGCGTATCGCCGGCCTGTCCCGGCGTCGACGCAGCGCTGAGACCACCGCCGACATGCTGGTGGAGTTGTTGGTGGCCGACCAGACCGGCCCGCAGGTCACCGAGCAGCTCATCTCCCGTTACGAGCGTTACATCGTCTGTTCCCGGCAGCCCGCGCTCCGCGAAATCCAGCGCCGCATTCTGCACCAGCGGTCCGACGCCGTCGCCGAAGCCGTCGAACGCTCCGGGCGGATCGCCCGGGTCGAGATGGCCCATACCCTGGTCTGCATGATCGACGGTGCGGTGATGGCGGCGCTGGTCGATGACCGGCAGGGGCCGCAGGTGGTGGCCCGAGCAGCCGTGATCGACGTCATCGACATGCTCGCGCCACTGGACCAGCGCGCGGTGTCCGCCTGAGAAGCCCGCACGGTATGCTGCGGCGATCCCTGGTCGCCCTATTGCTACTGACGGGTAACACGGGGAAGTGGACGCCTGCGAGACGGCGAAGTAAATGCGAATGTGGAGAGCTACGTCATGAATATCGGTGTTTTATCCGAGGCGCAGCCTGGTGAGACGCGTGTGTCGGCG
>CAXYUC010000020.1:0-37610 GCA_964292075.1 uncultured Mycolicibacter sp. | reverse complement strand
TCCGATCTGGTGGGGGGCGAACCTAAAACCGCACAGGGTTGAAATGCCCTGAGAATCGGTGAGCACCGCCACTACGTGCGGCGCGGGCCGTAGCGCCTCTGCGGCGGCGATACCGACCCGCATATCGGTGCCGCCACCACCGATCAACGCAATGTCCTGAACCCGGTTGATCCGCTGCGGAGCGGCAGCGGCCGCATCAACCGTCAGAATCGTGACGTGTTCGCGGGCGACCGCCGCCGTGCGCAGCACACCCTGGACCTCGGCCAGTGCCGCGGCCAGGTCACCGGCGCCCATCGACCCCGACGTGTCCACCACGACCGCGACACGAATCTTTGGGCCGCGCAGCCCCGGGAACAGTACGTCGCGGGAGCGGCGCGACGGGCGGGCCATGCTGTAGTCGGTGCGCCCCGCGGCCTGGCCGATGGCGCGGCGGATCGCCACCCTCAGAACCCGCCGCCACGGCACCGTCGGCGGGGTGAGAACCTTGTCGGCCCACCGCTGCACGCCAGCGGGGATACTGCCGCGGCCCTTGCCCTCGGCATGGTCGCGCACCGCGACGGCAACCTGCTCGCGGATCAGATCGGCGGTGGCAGCATCGATTCCGGTACGGCCACCCGTTGCATCTTCGGCAATCAGTTCGCCGGGGTTGGCTTCACAGCCCGAACCCGACCCACACCCGAACTCACCACCGCCATCTGCAGCACCGTCACCGCCCGCACCCGCGGACCCGTCACCACCGGCCTGTGAACCGTTCCCGGCTCCGCTGGCGGCAGGCTCATCGTGGTAATCGTCGGCAATCGCCGCGTAGTAGTCCTCGGCGAACCCTCCCGGTTCACAGCCGAGCGCGGCGGGAGTGACCGGGTCCACCGGCAAGACCACCCCGGCGTCGATCAGGTCATCGTTGATTTCAGCGTCGGCGGCATAGTTCCACGCCAGGTGCGACAGCGGCTGCGCCAGGACCGCAGCACGGTCAGCGTGCACCCGCAACAGGTGCCCGACCTCATGCAGCAGCGCCGCGGCGATCTGCTGCACAGACCACGCCGAATCACCGACAAGACGAGCCGGGTCCAGATAGAGACGCCAATTCTTATCCACCGCGAAGGTGCCCAATCCGATTGCAGCGACCGGGATTACCGAGAACAGCGCATCCGCGAAATACGGCATCGCCTCGAATGCCACCAGATTCGCCGTGTGGTACACGCCGCGCTCATCGGCACTCAACTCCCGCACCGTCACCTGATTCGTCATCACAATCCCCTTCCCGGGCTCTCGCCCCGGCTACCCGCCAGGGCCACATCGACCGAGCCACTCGGCCCGATACCCCACACACTAACCACCCCCACCGACAACCCCCGTCCCCAACGGCGCGGGCGCCGCCACCGGGGCGGGGTGGGTACCGCCACCGCGGGCGAGCACCCACCCCACCCGAGCGCCTACGCGGCGTCCTCGCCAGCCATCAGACCGGCCGCGGTCAGGATCGGGACGAAAACCCGCGCAGCCGCCGGGACTTTCGCGCCGTTCGGGCGCACCTTTGCCAGCGACCTAGCCGCCGCGGCAGCCACGTCGGCACGACCGGCACCGGCACACGCCGCCAGCGGCCCCCAGGCACGCCGCCAGGCGTCCTGTGTGCCCGCCGTAGCGGCCAAGGCGGCAACACCGTTGAGGACCGCCCACAGCCGGTCTGGACGCTCACCCTCCCAATCCACGATGGCCGGGTCGGCCATCACCGCGGCGGCGTCGGGCAGATCGCGGGCGGTCAGCCAGGCCAGGAACTCCCGCCCCGCCTTGGCGCCGATCAAACCGAACACCGCGGACTGCACAGCGGCCGTGTCATCGCTGCGCAGCCGCATCAACACCTGAGCCAGCTTGTCCCACGTGCGGTCAGACGGCCAGGCCCCACCTAGCCCATCAGCTTCCCCGGTCGGGGTTGCCCGCAACAGGGCCGGGCGGGACTGCACGAACGCGGTCACCGCAGCGACGATCGCCGCGGTGTGTACTTCGGTCGGGACAACCGCCCGAGACACCGGAACAGCCGCCCAGCCGGTCAGCATGCCTTCAACCCACTCGTCAACGGTCGGTGCGTAGTCCACATGGCAGAACCGGTTTGCCATCGACGCTGGCAGCTCGAAACCGCCCGCCGACAACTCGGGGGGGTTGGCCGCGGCGAACACCCACACATCGGCGGGTAGACGCAGGTCCTCGCCGACCTCCTTGTCCAGCGCGACCGCCAGCATCGCGGCCTGCGTCGATTCCGGCACGGTCGTCAACTCTTCGAGCAGCAGGATTCCCTTGCCCGCCTCAACCAACCGCTTGGCCCACGCCTTGGGCTCAGTACGCACTCCATCGCCTTCCGGCGAGATGAACGGCATACCAACGAAATCGGTGGGATCAGAGTTAGCGCCCGAGACGATTTCGACCGTAACGTCCAACGCCTCGCCCAGCGAGCGCACCAGGGCCGACTTGCCCATTCCCGGACCCGACCGCAGCAGCAGGGGCACACCAGCCCGACCGCAGGCTTCCATCAACGTCACAGCCGTCGCCTTATCCACCATCACAAAACCCCTTCCCGGGCTCTCGCCCCGGCTACTCACCAGGGCCACTTCATCGGGCCGTCGGACCCGATGCACCACACTCTAACTACCCCCACCGACAAGTTACCGATTCACGGTTCTACCTGCGTATTTCCGCCTGCTGGGAGGCGCAGCGCAGCCCGCCGTAGCCCCGTTGCTGCTTTGGGCCGCGCAGACCATCCGGTTCGGGCTGGGCCTGCCCCCATCACCCCCGGCGCCGCCGGCAGCGTCAACTTGTCGGACCCCCTCGGTAACATTGCCGACATCGGGAAGCATTGATCCCGGTAACGATTCGCCCCGGCCCGCAGCCGAGGCATGAGCCCGAGGAAGGGGCATCGCATGGCTACCTACACCGGAATTGGTCGCACCAACACCTTCGCCGTCAAAGACGTCGCGGCACTGAAGGAGGCGGTCGGCTCACTGTGCACCGTGGTCCCCGAGAACAACACGCAGGGGCCTGGCCGCGTCACCCTGTTGGACAACGGCGGCGAGAGCGGGGACTGGTCGCTCTACGACTGGGATGCCGACGACGAAGCGGGGCCGATCTTCGTCCCGGACGTGATCGCCGAGCATCTCCAAGACGGCCAGGTCGCGGTATTCGTCCACGTCGGCAATGAAAGGCTGCGCTACCTCGGCGGTTTCAGTGTTGCTGTGCACTCCGATGGCCGACAGGTTCGGGTGAATCTCGATGGCATCTACGACCTGATCAGCACCGAGTTCGGGGTGCCCGCTGAGTCCATCGACAAAATCTAGGCCTGAGCTGGCGCGCGCGGCTCGGGGTTCCCCTGGCCAGGCCTATGCGGCAAGCCGTCGGCCGGTCAGGGGGCTGGCCGGCGGCAGTCGGGTCTGCCGGCGCTGCCACCCTTATCCGGCTGGCGCCTGGGCCTTCTCGAAAGCCGACGCGTATTCCAGGATCGTGAGCTGGTCGTCCTGGCTCTGGGAGTAGTCGCGGCCAGTCACCTGCTCAAAGAGGCCGTAGATGCTGAACGGAAGGCCCTCGTCCAGGTTCACGGCTTGCCCGCGATAGCCACGTCCCAGGCGGGCGGCCTCGGCCTGGCCCCGAGGATCGATGTTGCTCATGTGCCTGTTCCCTCCTGTGTCCCGTAACGTGGCACCGTGGCGGTCAGAACGGCGCCGGATTCGGTTCCGGGGTCGTAATCCAGGGCTTGGCTGCCGACGTAGAGCGCGTATCCCCTAGCGCCGGCGTCGGCTCCTGCGATCAGCTCGGCGCCGTAGTCGGCCAGTTCGTTGTTGAGGCGCCGCACCCCGTCGTCGGTGAACGGCGCGGCGCGGGTCACGGTGAGCCTCAATTGGCCCGAGCCGCAGTGATCGTCTGCGGTCAGGGTGAAGTCACCGCGACTGTATGTGGTGATCGCCATTCCAGTCTCCCCTCAGAGCCATCCGCGGGCGTAGCCGGTCTGCGCCATGCGTTCGTAGATGCCCATGAACTCAGGCCCCATCACGTCGGCATCCACCCAAGCGAATTCCTCACCGGCGCTGTCTAAGTCGATCCGAAGAGCCTCCTTGTCACGTATTTGTTTGTTCATGTCCTCGAACTGGCGACAGAACGTCTCGCTGGTGGAGATGCCGGCGGCAGTCACGGCTGCGCTCCTGGCGCCCATTCGTCGCCGTACCGGGCGATATCGGCTTCGATGGCGGCGACGGCCTGGTGGCGGGTGCTGAACCGGGTGAATCCGCCAAACTGGTCCTGCGCGTAGAAGTATCCATAGCGTTCGGCAACGTGCCAGATGCGCTTCGCGCGGTGCGCTGTCATGCCGCCCTCCGGTAGAGATCACCTTCGATGTACTCGATCGCGCTGCCGTCCACCTTGGACACGGCTTTCCACCAGTAGTCGTACTCGATCCTGTCGATCGCCCAGTGGCCGCTGGCACGCACGGCTCCTATCAGCTGATCGTCGCCACCGGAGCCCGCGAAGAAAGCATCGCCTGAGCCGGCGCTCTGGTCGGGACCGGTGCGCACGGCGGCAATCAGCTCGTCTGCCGTTTTCGCTTGCGCCGCTACTGCGAGCACCTGCTTGATCTCATCCCAGAACCCCATCGGACTTATCCCCTCCCTTGACATGTCGACTGTTCGGCGATGGCCTCATCGGCGCCCCGCCGGCATGCCGCCGACACCCTCCCTGTCTTCGGCCACAGCCGCCGGCCATCATCGACGCCGGCACACGACGCCCCTCCACGTCGTGGTGCTGCAATTCAGCACAGTACGCACGGCCAACGCCGTTTCAGCGCCGCGACGTGCACCGCACCCGACTATCGGCGAAAGGTGGTACAGGCGAGTGTCGTGCAACGATTTCGCCCTGCGCCGGGCGTTACCGTGCGCCCATGTGGACTGTTCGCTTCATTCCGGAGGCGTGGATCAACGACTGCGCAGTTCGCGTTGATCCGGACGGCGCCGACACCTTCACTATCAGCGACAGCGAGGCCCTGCAGGCGTTGCAGGGCGCATCGCAGCACCGCGACTGGGATCACTTGCAGGATCATGACAACGCCCCGGGGTGGATCCGGCGCTGGCATGGCCCGTTCACCATCGAGTTGATCGACGCGGACGGCGAGACCTGGTCCGCACATCCTGCCCTGTGGCCGGCGAGGGCCAACGAACTGTTGGGAGCTCAGTAGATGTCGCACACGATTGGATCGATCGCCGCGATGATCCCGCCTCACGAGGCCCAGATCGCGGTGGCGAAAGTGCTTGCTGCCCTTGGCAGCCAGCTCGACTGGAATTCGGATACAACCTCGAACGTCGCTAGTGCAGTCGATGACGTCGGCCAGTATCTGCCCGGCGTTCCTAGCTACTTCAACCAGGACGACGAGGCGGTCGCGTTCTGGCAGAACCTCCAATAGACGCAGGCAGTTTGGCGCACGCTCGCGTGCGAAGGCTTGTCGGTACCCCCGCGTACAGTCGGCCTCGACACGAAAGGCACTGGGCATGGATCGACCGATCACACTGGGCGGCTACCCCGCTAAACAGTGCCCCCGCCGCACCCACAATCAGTTCTCGCCAACAGCGCCGCCGCGGCCCGCTCCCAACCCGGAGTTGCAGGCCCTGTTCGACGAAGGCATTGCCTTCGAGGCCGCAGTGGTCGACGTGCTCCGCGAGCAGTTCGCCAGCACCCCAAACGATCTTCTCGTCTTCGACCCTGAACTGGACTGGGATCAGTGCAAGGCCCTGACCGTCGATGCGATGTGCGCCGGGGTGGCGGTCATCGTCGGTGGCCGCCTACCTGACATCAACGGCCGCGTAGGTGCACCCGACGTCCTCATCCAGCACGGCGGCGGCTATCTGCCAGTCGACGTTAAATTCCACCGCACCATGAAACCTGCCGGCCCAACGAAATCAGTGAGTGTCTCGGCGTTGGCCTCCCCAACTCACCGCTACCAGCACGGCGGATTTAGCAACACCGCTAGCCACTGGCGCGACGACACCATGCAGCTCGCGCACTACACGCGCATGCTTCAAGGGCTTGGCTATCACCCAACCTCGGCCCCCGGCTCCGACTCTGCCCCACAACTGCTGATCGGCGGCATCATCGGCACCAGCGACCTGACCGACCTCATCGCCGCATCCCACGGAATCGTCTGGTACGACCTCGGCACCCCGGTCCAGGCCACCTACTCCGCCTCAGCCCCCGAGCATCGCGCCTTGCGCTCCCCTCTGCAGCGGTACGACCACGAGTTCGCCTTCCGGCTCAAAGTGGCGGCCGCCGCCCAGGCCGGCAACGAGATCGTGCGCCCCTACCGAACCGCCGAGTGCGGCAGCTGCGAATGGTTCGACTACTGCAACCAGGTCGCCGGCCCCGACGACGCCTCTTTTTCGCTGCACACCGGCCACCTCAACGCCCGCCAATGGCACCACCTATACCGTGTTGCCGGCGCTAACGGACACCTGACGGTCCAGCAGCTCGCTGACATCGACCCCTCCACGCACGACGCAGCGTTCCTCGATCAATCCGTCGGCACTACCACCCCACAGCGCACCCTCGAGAACGCCGTGAGGCGCGCACAAATGACCGTCGCCGGCCTGGCCCTACAGCCACGCAACGGCGCCTGGCCCGCCCCGCCGGCCGCCGACATCGAGGTGGATTTCGACATCGAGTGGGACACCGACGACCGCATCTACCAGTGGGGCCTGCGCATCCGCGACGGTCACGATGACACCACCGCGCGCTACCAACCGATCATCTCTTTCGAGCAGCTCGACGACCAGCGTGAGGCAGCCTTGGCGAAACAGTTCGCCGACACGATCATCGCCCTTCGCAGCAGCGCAGCTCTCGCCGGCAAAACGCTTACCGTTTTCCACTGGAGCCACCCCGAGATCAGCAAGACCCGCAAGTTCCCTCGGGTCGCCGAGGCACTCGAAGGCATCACCATCGATCTGCTCGCGTGGTTCAACACCGAATTCTTCGCCGTGAAGTCCTCGTCATTGAAGAACGTGGCGCCACTGTTCGGATTCCACTGGGGTGTTGACGATCCCGGCGGCCGCGCATCGCAGATCAAGATCGCCCAAGCCCGCGAAACCGGACCAACCGCCGACGCCGCACGCCGGTGGTGCCTGGACTACAACGAGTCCGATGTGCACGCCCAGGCTGCCATCCGCGACGGCATCCGCCGACAATCATTCGTCGTCGCACCCCCGCGCCAACCCGCCGCGGCCTGCGAGCACGTCTAGGCCGGCCGTGCCGCTCGCAAACATTTAACATGTGCCGATGCCTGCGGCACACTGTGTTTCACGCTTTACCTGCAGTCCGTTGTGATTGGGCGTGGGCTTTCGCGGCGGCATTATGGGCTTGCCGCCACCGCGAGTTCATAAGCCGACCAAGCGCCACGCTCAGCGGCCACAGCACTGGCATAGGCAGCCATACCGCCAGAAATACCGGCCAGCTCCTGGCGATCAACGGCGGCCGGACGAACGGGCTCGTGTACTGCCCGCGCAGCTCTGGCGAGGGGCGCGCCGCCCAGTCCTCGACCATCACGTAGGTGCCGAATCCCACGTAGGCCAGCAGCAGTGGTGTCGCAACACCCCACAGGTAGGCGATCACCCAAAATCACCGTCGCTGAGAGGCCTGTGCACACCCATCCGAGGCTGCGGTGGCAGTCTCAACAGAACTCGCAGGCAAGGAACGGCACGCCGCGCGCGGCTCTGTCATGGGTGTACCCGGTTGCCGTTGCCGACAGAGTGCTGATGTGTGCCTTCAGCGTTGGGTCGTCGGCCGACCGGCGCGTCGCCATTTCAAAGAAATCGTCGACGTCTTGTACCTCGTGGTACTCCGATACGATCGATCGCCCTGCGACGGCAACGAACTCGCGCCACTGTGCAACCGAATCCAGCTGCAGAAGTGGGTGCGCCCGGAACACGAAATCCCAGCCAGCTGATTTCTTGCCGATGTGCAGACCTGGCGCTTCCGCTCCGGCCAGGTCGGCGACATCAGGTCCGGTGACGTAGAAGTTGGTTCCCATCGCGATGCTCCTGGCGGTTAGCTCGGCGCAGCGCCGAGGGTGTGTAGCAGTTGCTGGTAAGCGTCACCGCCGTCAGTGATTTCGAGATTGATGATCGCCCAGATTGTTTCATCGACTTGTGGAGGCTGACTGGCGTCGATGTAGGTGCCGTCTCGATAGATGACGCGATACCTTGCCGACATGGTTTCAGCCCACCCCTAGGCCGGCGGCCGTGATTCGCTGGCGGATCGTGGCGAGATCCGCCCGCTTGGGCGACACCTGAGCCCAGGACCGCCAGCCTATGAGCACCGCATCGACTTCACTCAGCGATACATTCGCTCGGCTGATCGGCAGCGTGTCACCGAAATCCGGCCGGCCTGGATCACCTACCACTGCGACTAGTTGCCCCGCACCAGATAGCGACCGGGAGTCAGCATCGTGCACCCAGTCACCGCGGAACCGCAACTGCCGGGGGATGCCCTCGGCCGCATCGATGACGGCCCACCCGAGCGCGTAGTCAATCTCAGACATCGGCAATTCGCCGCTCGCATCTTGGCATGACATAACGGTACGCACCCCCACCGACGTCCCTCGGTCCCCGACGCGCCCACACTCCGACTATGTGCCACACAGTGACGCCGGCTATGAGCACGCAGGCAGCGTGGCGGGATGGTTGCCGAGCTATCGTGCACCCGTCCCGCCACGCGGTAGGCGCTCAGATCAGAGGAACTCGAAGGCTGCGTCGACGTCGTCGAGCGTCACGGCCGCCGGGGACCCTTGTTCGTCGATGCTGGACCGCAGTAGCGCCTGGGCGATGGCTTTGTCGGCTAGGTCATGGGCCTGATCGACGGTTCCCCGAGGTTTATGGGGGTTCCGTGGCGCAGCCAGCGGGCGCCGAGCGACGCGCTGCGCATGCCACCACCGCGCACTACCCCGGCCCCTACAGTTGAGCGGTGACGACAGCGCCCGACGACTCCCTCGCCGACGCTGTCCCATGCACCGGCAGCGCGCTGCCTCCAGTCGCTGTCGCCGCGTGGCTGGCCGAACACGTCGCCGACGGGCGTCGTGCCGGGCTGGCCGTGATCGGCAGCCACCGCAGCTTCGACAGCGACGCCACCGGGTTGGCGATCGCCACCGCCGCCGGTGAGGGTGGCTACATCGACGCCACGGCGCTGACCACCGACGACGACGCCGCGCTGAGCGCCTGGCTTGCCGACTCGGCCAAGCCCAAGGCGCTGCACGAGGCGAAGCTGGCCATGCACGCTCTGGCCGGGCGCGGATGGACGCTGAACGGTGTCACCTGCGACACCGCCCTGGCCGCCTACCTGGTGCGGCCCGGGCAACGCAGCGTCAGCCTCGACGACCTCGCGGCGCACTACCTACCGGAGCAGCACCACGCGGCCACCACGATCCGACCGACAGACTTCGGCGGCCGTGATGCACCGGAAAGACACACCGCGCTGCGTCACGCACAGACCGTGCTGACTCTCGCCGGCGCCCTGGACACCGAGCTGGCCCGCATCAACTCCGTGGCCCTGCTCGCCGACATCGAACTGCCGTTGCAGCGGGTGCTGGCCGATTTGGAGCGCACCGGGATCGCCATCGACCTCGACCGGCTCGACGAGCTGCACGAACAGCTCTGCGCTGCCATCGATACAACCGAGCTCAACGCTCTCACCGCGATCGGTAACCGGCGAATCAATCTCGGCTCACCCAAGCAGCTGCAGGCCGTACTCTTCGACCAGCTCCGCATGCCCAAGACCAAACGCACCAAGACTGGCTACACCACCGACGCCGACGCGCTGCAGTCACTGTTCGACAAGACCGGCCATCCGTTCCTGGAGCACCTGCTGACCCACCGCGACGTCACCCGACTGAAGGTCACCGTCGACGGACTGCTGAAATCGGTTGCCTCCGATGACCGTATCCACACCACGCTGAATCAGACGATCGCTGCGACCGGTCGGCTGTCATCCACCGAACCCAACCTGCAGAACATCCCGGTCCGCACCGACGCCGGCCGGCAGATCCGCGACGCGTTCGTGGTCGGTACCGGCTACTCCGAGCTGATGACCGTCGACTACAGCCAGATCGAGATGCGCATCATGGCCCACCTGTCGGGGGATGCGGGCCTGATCGAGGCGTTCAACACCGGCGAGGACCTGCACTCGTTCGTCGGGTCGCGGGCATTTGGCGTGCCGATCGACGAGGTGACTCCGGATATGCGGCGCCGGGTCAAGGCGATGTCCTACGGCCTGGCCTACGGGTTGAGCGCCTACGGGCTGGCCTCGCAGCTCAAGATCTCGACCGAAGAGGCCAAGGAGCAGATGGATGCCTACTTCGATCGGTTCGGGCGGGTGCGCGACTACCTGCACGAGGTCGTCGAGCAGGCCCGCAAGGACGGCTACACCTCGACCGTGCTGGGTCGACGGCGTTACCTGCCGGAGCTCGACAGCAGCAACCGGCAGGTCCGGGAGTCCGCCGAGCGGGCGGCGCTCAACGCCCCGATCCAGGGCAGCGCGGCCGACATCATCAAGGTGGCGATGATCAACGTCGACACCGCGCTCAAGGCCTCCGACCTGCGGTCGCGGATGCTGCTGCAGGTGCACGACGAGCTGTTGTTCGAGGTGGCCGACGGCGAACGCGAGCCGTTGGAGGCACTCGTGCGCGACGAGATGGGCAGCGCCTATCCGCTCAGCGTGCCGCTGGAGGTCGCGGTCGGTTACGGGCGCAGTTGGGACGCCGCCGCACACTAGTTGCCGGCGGGCCCATTAGCCGCGCCCAGCCGTGCTGGCCGGCGCGTCGTCAGGCTCGCCCACCCACTAGGCGTTGATGACGAAGGTTCCCAGGCAATCGAGTGCCCGCTTGTCCGAGGGCAGCATGTCGAACGTGTGGTAGCCGTGGGCGTTTCGGGTGGCGGCGATGTCATCAAGCAGATCACTCTTGGACACCGCGGCCCCGCTGGCGAAAGCCGCCAGGACATGGCCGATGGACCCAGGTGATTGCCACCACGACGCGATGGTGACAGCGGTTTCCGGCTCGACCTCACGGCCCCCGCCGGCGAATACGCTCTCGACGTCGCGGCGGGCCTGATCTTCACTCACGTGAGAAGTCCGGACTCGAATTGTGTCGCTCATGATCCCCCCAAGAACTTGTCGTGGCTGTTGCGGCCGGTTGCCCGATCGGAGTGGGCGCTGACCTCCGGGCGCGTCGGCGATAGCTTCGAAACGCCCGAGACCCCTATGCGGGGTAGATGCACAGGGCGTAGGCGGCGTAGGCCTCGAGGAATACGCCCAGCTCCTCGGCTCGCTGCCTGATGCTGGTGTCGTAGGCCGCCTCGATGGCCCAGGAGTCGGGCCCACCTTCCAGCAGCACCGACGGCGTCGGCCGGCCAGGCCAGTCCCAGTCCATCACCAACTCAGGACCTAGCGCACGCCTGGCCGCCTCCGGACCGGTCGGGACCGGTACCCCCGGTTCGTCGCCCCACCCACGATCACCCAGCCATGCTGCGACCGCAGCCAAAACTGCCTCGGCTTGCCCCTTTCCCACTGCCCCCATTGCTCCCCCAGTTTCGAACGCGCCCAATCAATCGGTCAGCTGCGCCAGCCGGTCTTCCTGGTCAGCTCGATCCAGTGTTGCTCGCCACGCCCGCCCATTTCGGCCTGCGACACGTCGAAGTCGGCACTACCGCAACCGCATCCACTGGCCTCCAGGCAACCGACACGCCGACCACCGGCGGCGCCCCCGCGTTCACCACAGCCGACCGGAGACCCTGCCTACGCGGGGCTACATCCAATGGCTCCGGAGCGCCGTCAGTGCCCCGGAAACAGACGTGCGGCCGCAGCGTCCGCAACCGCCATCGCTGCGGCCAGGCCCGCATCGCCATCCACCGACCCGTAGTCGAGCTTCCTGCCGCAGGATCCATCGCTGACCTGCCATTGGTACTCGAGCGGCGCGTCCTCGTCGTCCCACTGTTCAAAGTCGACGTACACCCTGATTCGGTCCAAGCCTTCCAACTTGCGCACATACGATCGCCGAAATCCATAGCGCCCGTTCGGTTCCCACGTACCCACGAGATCTCCTCTTTTGTCGTCACTCCCCCTGGCGCACCGTGCGCCCGGATGGTACGCACGGTGCCTGACACCCGCGGCCCGTGTTCTACGCGGTCCCGCACCGCCAGCTCGCTGGCCCTACTGCGTCGGGCCGCCGACCGGGACAACCGGCTCGCCGGTGTCGAGGTCATAGGCCCGCGTGATTGCTGACGGCGGAACAGCTTCGAACACGACCGCTTCAAACCCGATCCGAAGATCGACGTGGACCATCTCCTCGTCTACGTCCGCGACGAGCACGATCAGGTCCTCGTCGACGTGCTCGAATGCTTCGCTGAGCCAGTTCCAGCACGCATCGCTCAGCGCCTGCTCGTCGGTGAAGAAGTACGTCGCCGGCTCGGTCTCCAGGTGCACAGACCGAAGTCCTATTCGCGGCTCGAAACCGTGCCGCAGGATCGACTCCGCCGACGAGCGTGGTGTCACATGCAGTAACCGCACCGCACCCCCAGGTCAGGAACGTGCACCGAGGGCCGGGCACCGCACAACCACGACGCTGCTTCTGGAATCACTTCGTCGCCGGCGGACCGCCTGGCCCATATGGGCGACATTCCTCACCGTCGCTACCAGTCCGGTATCTCTATCCCGTGCTCAGTAGCCAAGGCCCGCCCGGCATCCGTGAAGCGGATCCAGGTGCTGCCCGGTTCGTCACTGAAGGTGGTGATGAGCCCAGCCTGCTTGAGCTGAGTGAGATTTCCCCGATCTTCCTTTGCACCACCGACATTCCCACCCACGAGTGGACTGCCACCCCAATTCCCGGCATCCGCGGCATAGGCGAGGAACAGCTCCATGGAGCGCGGCGTGATGCCACTGACTTTGCTCATGCAATCCAACATACGAATCAGCCCATCCGAAACAGCTGCGCGACGCGGAGGGGTCCGGAGTTTCAATGAACAACGCTCAAGAGCTGTTCAGCAGCCACAGCTGGACACGCAGGACGGCATCACGGCCCGCAGGTAATTCTGCCGGCCAACTGAATCCCGGGCCCTTCAGTGCCCGGGAAGCCAGGCGGCGGGCCGCACCCCGCCCAGCTAGCTGCCGCGCCGACCGCACAACAGCAGCGCACCGCAGCTGCATCGATGTTGGACTGCCGCCCCACCCGTGGCCGCCAGGGCGACCGGGCTCGTCAAGGCAGAAACTGCTCCAGGTCGAAGCCAGGTACGGTGACCCACAATTCGCCGTCGACGATCCGGTACTCGCCACCGCCGGCCGCAGCAACCGCCTCAGCAATGATCACGTCGCGCGACGCGTCGAACGCATCCGATCCAGACGCTGTGACCTCAAGTCCCCGCTCGCCGGCCGCCGCGTTGATTGCCGCGGTGATCCCCTCCGCATTCAGCGGTGAACCATCCGGTGCAGCAATAGCAATCGACGAGAATCCGAGAACTGACAGCTCACTCATGTCGCACGACCCTACTCGCCTGGGGTAACCGGGCGCCGCCACGACGCGGGGTGCCCCCTACTCTCGCCGCAGCGACTGCCCCTCCGCACCGGCTAAAGCGGTCCTGCTCGCCCCTTGCCACGCGCGGGCGCTCCAGGGTGTGTGATGCGGGTTCGACCAAGCCGGACCAGGAGTTGATCATCGGAGCCTGATTCCCGGCGGCGGGCTAGGCGCTCAGCTCAAGACCGTGAGCGTGCTCGTTTCATCGCGTGTCCAGTGCATCGGCGGCACGGCGCCCGAGCATGAGGTTTCGTCCCATTGGATCGTGAAGATGCCGGGCCGCATGCCGTGGTCGACCCAATCGGTGACGGCGCCGATTGCCCCGTCAGCGGTCTGGACGACGTTTCCCAGCTCAACCATGCCGATACCCGGCCCTTCCATCCCCGTAGCGTGATCACTGTGGCATCGAGTGGCTTCCAGGTTAGGCCGCCCAACCCCACATTCGACTGCATCACTTGAGGCGCCTACCGGAGTTGAACCGGTCTACACGGTTTTGCAGACCGCTGCCTTGCCGCTCAGCCAAGGCGCCCGATTCCCGCCATCGCGGGCTCACGGCGGGAGCGGTCCTCCTAGACCCGGCGGCACCCCGCACGCCGTGCATCGATCGTGGGGCGACGAACGGGGGTCGAACCCGTGGCCTCCCGGACCACAACCGGGTGCTCTGCCAGCTGAGCTATCGCCGCCATGACGGGCCGGACGGACGGGCCAGCCCGAGCTGCTGTCTCCGTGCCGGCTGTCAGGCGGGCGGCGTACGCGTGGCGCAACGACAGACTGAGTGATCCCCGCGCAGGCGGGGAGTGGTGTATCACTGGCTGCTCCAATTCGGCAGCGGTGGAGCGATCCCCGTGCATAGGGAGACTCGCGCCGGCCGCCCCGCATGCGCGGCACTCCTCGTAAGGGGTCTGCATGAATGTGCCGGTTGGGCCAGGCGTCGAGGGTATCCCCGCTGAGCGGGAAGGGGTGCTTCTGCAACGCTGACTGCGATGCCGCTGTCTGAGCGATCCCCGTGTATGCGGGGAGGCTGCCGAGGATCTTCTCCTGGTCGGGCAGATACTGCGATCAATCCCCGTGTGTCCGGGGAGGACGTCGCGTCCAGGACCGCGTGGGTGCTGTGGTTCGAATGATCCCCACGCTGGCGGGGAGGGTTTGCCGGTGGCTTCGAAAAACGCCGGGATCATGGATCTATCCCCGCGTTCGCGGAGAGGCCTGGATCTCTCGCCAGCCGGCGGCAGTCGGGGTGGATCTATCCCCGCGCGCACGCGGAAAGGACTCCCTGTAGCCGCTCTCGGGCCATGACATCGAACGAGCTATCCCCGCTCGCGCGGAGTGGACACTGCTTGCCCTGATGGTTTGTTCCGTCAGGTGCACGGATCGCATGGATTGGGTCCGTCGCCGGGCCTTCACGGGGCGGGCCGGCGGCCGGTTGTGGGGCGTGACTCCCGGACGGTCCTCGGTCCTGGGTCTTGTGGGGCTTCTGGTCACGGTTGATGCTCCGCGTGTACCAACGCTGTGGTTGGCGGTTCTGTTATGGAGTTGTCACTGTTCGATTGTTGCAGTGGCGGTTAGCGTTTGGTGGCAGTCAGCAGGAGTCCGGCGCCGTAGGGCAGGCCGCGGCCGATGCCGTGGGTGACGGCCCGCCGGTATGCGTCGGGGTCGGTGATTGTTGCTGTTCCGGTGTAGCGCAACGTGTTCACGGTCAGTTGGGGTTTGTTCTTGTCCTGGTGGTGTTTGCTCGGGAACTCCAATGCTACGGGTTGGTCGATGATGGGTTCGCCGTGCAGGCGCAGACCTGCCTTGGCGGCTTGGGTGATCCACCATTGGGATTGTTTGTCGGGGTTGGTGATGGCGCGGCGCTTGCCGTTGATGCGGGTGATGGGGTTGGCGCGGATCTGGTAGGCGATGTCGCCGGCAGCCGGGATGCGCCACGGCTTGGTGGTGGGTGGGTAGTCGGGGTGGATGGCGTCGCGCCACCAGCCGCAGTCCCGGTTGGTGAAGCGGGGTTCGGCATCGGACTGCAGTCGGATGATGAGGGTGTCGTTGGTGTGCCGGCCGTTGATGGCGTAGAGGACGTTGAGGGCTCGGCGGTGGTCGGGGTGGCCACCGCTGATACCGGTGAAGAAGTCGTACTCCTCGAGCAGGTGGGCGAAGCCGCTCATGGTGAGGCGGTGGACGCGGTGGGCACCGGTGAGGATGGTGCGGGCCGCGGGGGGGTTGAGGTCGAGGGTGATCACGGTCGTGAGCACGGTCAAGTCACGAGCCGGCGTGGCCAGGGTGTGGGTCATGGGGTCACTTCCGGGTTGAGTGCACGGTCGGGACGGTAGAAGCTGTCGCCGTCAACGGCGCCCAGGATCCGGGTGTGGTGTTCGATGCGCGCGCCGCGCAGTGTCGGCCCGTTGTAGCTGATCGGCTGGTCATGGATCGCCTGGCCCTCGCGGGTCGGGGCGTCGGGTTCGATCCACGCATCCAAGCCCGCCTGATCAGCACGCTCGGCTCTTGGGGCGGTCGTGAGCGCTTCGGTGAGCGTGGTGTCGCTGTGGCCGGCGAAAACGGGCTGGCTGGGTAGGTAGGCGCGGCGGCCGAGGTAGACGGTGCGGGCCGGTGCGGCAAGGGCCGCGGCGATGCCGGCGGTGATGGAGTGCTCGCCGGATAAGGCGGCCAGGAAGCTGGCGTCGGCGAGGTACCAGTCGCGGGTGATGACGGTCAGGCCGGGTTTGCCTGTCAGCGCACCGGTGGGACCGGGGCCGATATCGGCGGGCGCAACGTAGGGGGCGTCGAACGGCTGCCCGGGGCTGTACGTCTTGGCTTTGCGGGCCCATCCGGGGTGGGCGTAGATGTCGCCGGGCAGCAGTGGGAAGTCACCAGATCCGGTGGTGTGGTAGTCCGATTCGAGCTCGCCGGGCCGGTCGATGCGCACACCGAAACGCAGGTTCGCGAGGTCGGTGATGTCGTCGGCCCAGTCGCGGCCCAACGCGTTGGCGACCAGGCCGACAACGCCGCTCTTGGTGGGCCGCGATTGGGTGCTGCGATGGGCACTGTTGGGGCCGCGCCCGGATAGCCCCCAGGCTTGCATGGGGCCTTCCAGGCGGATGAGCACGGTGGGCATCAGCGTGCCGCAACGGTCGCGGTGAACTCGGCGATGCTGCTGGCGCTGGTACGGCCCCCGACATGGGGGTCGATGGCGGGGTCAACGGCCAAGATGACGTGCTCTCCGCCGCCGATCATGTCGGTGCAGCGGTCCAGGGTCGCCAACAGGGCGGTGGTTGCTGCTCCGAGGACGTCGGGGCCAGGGATCGGGGTGGTGAACGCGGCGGCCGCCGACAGCACCTGGGTGCTCAGCGTGGCCGCAACCACCGACGGCAGGGTCGCCGCGACGCTGGTCCGTTGTTTCGCCGAAGGCACGGCCCGGATGAACCATTCGACGAACGACTGCTCGACGGTGCGTGCCAGCTCGTCGGTGTCGGCGCCGGTGGTGGCTAGGTTGCGGCGCAGTTGACGGCGATCCAGGCTGGCGCTGCGGTAGAGAATCGGCGCGGACACCATCGTTTCGCCGAGATTGCTCGAGGCGGACTCCCCGACTGGTGCTGCGTCATCGATGGCTGTCCAGAAGTCGGGTTCGATCGCTGCGGCGTCGACGGAGAAGGAGTGCGCGACACCGGCGGCGCCGTCGATGCGGCCGGCCGGTATTTCCGCGAGCATCCTGCCGAACAGGGCGATGTCCACCGCCCGGCCGGGGTCCAGCGCACCCAATGCTGCCGTGATTGTGTCGGCTGGTGCGTCGTCGCCGATCTGGTCCCAGGCCTGGTTGATCAGAGCAGCCAAGGTCTGCGGGAATTCTTCGTGGCCGAAGATCATCACCGCGGTGTCGCCCTTGTCGGTGGCTTTGAGGTTGAGCTTTCGGAAGATCGCCGCCGCCTTGGCCGCGGCAGCATCTGCTGGCCGACCGTACTGCTCGGCAAGGACCGCGGCGGTCAGGGCCGGAAACCGATTCGTCCGCAGCCCGTATTCGCCTCCGTCGATGCGGTGTTCGCGCATCGCACTGCGAATCGCCCGTTTCCCGGATGCCGAGGACACACGCACCCGCGGTGTACCGCCGAACACGATCTGCTTGGTGGTGTTGGTGTCGTCACGGTTCAACAGTGACGGCGGGAATGCCTGCAGCGCATGCAATGTCACGAACGGTGCGGTTCCGTTCAAGTTCGTCATGAAGGTTCCTTTCTGCGGGCAACAAAGACTCAGGTCGCGACAGACGCCTCGGCCGGCGGCCCGGTGGCCGCATCAGCACCGGTGCCTGCCGTGGCAGCCGGACGCGCGAAGCTGTAGAAGTCGTGGGCCCATTCGAAGCGCACGCGGTCACGTTGAGCGGGATCGGACCAGGCGGCCAGTTCGCTGAGCACACTGGCCCAGTGCGGCGGCCGCGGCGTGCGGCGGCCGGCCAACGCGGCCAAGGCAGTGTCCAACGCCAGCGGCGTTGCTGCGGTCGTGATGCGGCCGATCAGGCGCTCACCGGCCGGGTCGCCGACGCCGACTTGGTGTGCCCACCGGCCGATGCCGTTGCCGGGGTATCCGTACTGCGGATCGGCCCGGCCGCCGTGCCAGATCGCGAACAGTTTCGCGGTCTGCGCCCAGCACGGATACTCCGCTGCCGTGGCCGGCTCGGCGTCCAGGCACGTCAATGCGATCACCCGGCGATCGACAATGCCGGGCCGCCACCGCCGCGCTGCACTCAGTGTTGCCTCCCGCGCCCGGTGCGCCTTGGCGAGTCCCCGCACGAACCGTTCGTCGCGCGACGGCGACTCCGGTGTTGCCTCACCCATGCTGGGGCTCCTCATTGCTTGGGGCTCTGCGTTTTCCGGCTGTTGGCGGCCGCCTTGCGCGCCGCGACGCGGCCAGCTGCGAGGGGGCGCACGCGGGCCACCGCCGCATACGCCCTCGCCAGGAGCTCGTCTGTGACCGCAGTCAGGCGCGTGCGGGCTTCCTCGAGTTCGATCTGGCCGACGGCGAGTTGTTCGGCCAGGGGTTCGGCGCGCGCCGCCAGTCCGGTGTGGCCGGGGATCGCGGCCCGGTATCCGTCGATGTCGCTGATCGCCCGCATCATCGATCCGCCGGCGGAGCTGATCTGCTGGTGAGCCGCAGTCAGGTCGTCGAGGAAGGCCCCGAGGACTGCTGGCTCACGTGGCGCGGGGAACGATCCGGTCAGGGCCCCGGAGATGGCTGATTGGTAGGAGCCCAGGCCGCCCAGGCGCCACCGGCCGCCGATCTCGGCTGCGGGGGCTTGCCACGGTGCGGCGGGATTGTCGGGATCGGCGCACATCGCGGCCAGTTGCCGCCAGATCGGGCGGCTGGGATGGACGCCTTGTGGGGTGTAGGGGTCGGCGTCCTTTTTGCGGGTATACACGGTATGCGGGATCAGGGCGAGGTCTGCGTGCGGTGTGTGTGCGGAAGGTTCGGGCCAGCGCAGCCCGTCGCAGATCATGATGCTCGCGACGTTGTCGGGGTTGTTGGCGCGCAGCAGGATTGATCGTGACGGCCAGGTCAGGGCATCGATGATCCCGGCCGGTTCCCCGTAGTCGGCGGGGCGCCGGTCGTGGGGCCAGCTGAACCAGAAGGTTCCTGCCGGCCAGCCCGCGCTTAGCGCCGCGGTGGCGCGCAGTGATTCGGCTAGGCGGCCGGTGTCGAGCCACAGCAGGGGCCTATTGGTGCCTACCGATATCTTCGCCGACATGGGGCCCTTGCCGTAGGCGGCGACGGGGAATGCCTGCAGGCCTCCGACGGAGAACTGCTGGCGCACGACGAGCAGGCGCGCGGCCGCCGCGGCGGTGTGGGTGATCCCAGATGCGCTGTGCCACAGGTTGACTGCCACTGATTTGTTGCCGGTGTGCCGGTAGGAGGCAGTGATGATCGGTCGGGCCGCACCCGGGTGGTCACTGAAGCGGGCCATGTCCGCGTTCTGCCAGAACGGCCGCTCGGGATCGAACAGGTCGAAGCGGTCCTGGTGCGCATCGAGCCAGTCCCCGGGTTGGGTACCGGCCTGGTCGGCAGCGATTTGCACGGCCAGCATCAGCCGGGTGATCGCGATGTCCTCGAGGTCATCCCCGCACGCCACCGCGATGACGTCGCCGGCGAAGGCATCAATCAGGCTCCGGGTCGCCATGCCGGTATCGGTGAGGACCGCAATCCACGGGTCTGTCGCCAGCACGAACCTCATGCCGCCCGCTTTCTCCTAGCGCCACTCAACGCTTTTTGTGGGTCAAGTGCATGCGCAACGGTAGTGGCCAGGCCGGTTACGCTGTAAATCGACACGCCAACCCTTCAGTCCGCACCACCGCAGGGGGCCTCCGCATGGCGCAGCTGCGCGACTACCAGGCGCGAAGCGTCGCTGAACTCAACAGCCTGGACTCCTACGGACACAGTCGCGCCACCCTCGTTCTGCCCTGCGGCACCGGAAAAACGGTCGTGGCCACCTACGTGATCCCCACGGACCCGAAGGCGCGCACCGTCGTCTTCGTCCCCACGGTCGCCCTGCTGCACCAAACCTGGCTGGCTATCACCCGGGTACACCCGAACGCGGTGATGCTCGGCGTCTGCGGACCTACCCGCAGGGAATCCGGTGACCCCGACGACATGACCGCCCCCCAGGCGGCTGCGCTGCTCAACAGCACCCTCACCACTGACCCGGACACGATCGCCGAGCACCTCACCACCGCCACGGGCCCGCTGATCGTGGTCGCAACGTACGCGTCCAGCCCGGCAGTGGCGGCAGCCGCCGCACAGTCCAGCACCTCATTCGACCTGTTGATCTGCGATGAAGCGCACCGAACTGCCGGCGAGGCCGACAAGGCCTGGGCCACACCAGTGCACGCGATCCCCGCCCGCCGGCGACTGTTCATGACGGCCACCCCACGCGCCATCACTGTCACCGACACCAGTGCCCTCGACCTGGATGACACCGAGGTCGTGACGATGAATTCGTTGGCCGACTACGGCCCACACATCTCCCCGATCACCTTCCGTGAGGCGATCGACGCCGGCTACCTGGCCGACTACCAGATCGCGATCATCGGCGTCGAGACCACCGCTACTTGGAACCGGCTGACCGTCTCGGCCACCACCACCGGCCATCGCGCCTCCGATGCCGGCGCGCAACTGGCCTTGCTCAACGCCGCCAGTACCCACGACCTGCGCTCATGCCTGGTCTTCCACAACCGAATCGACGATTCCAAACGCTGGACCGAAGAGCTCCAGGCCGTGGCCAGCGCCCTCAACCTCCCCCTGTACGCCGCGCACATCGACGGCTCCACGCCAGACAACGAACGCCACGCAATCCTCAAGCACCTGGCCACCCCCGATGATCGCCTGACCATCGTCTCCAATTGCCGCGTCTTCGCCGAAGGTATCGACGTCCCCGAGCTCGACGCCGTCATGTTCGCCGCGCCCCGCACCGCCGCCCCCGACATCGTGCAGATCGTCGGGCGCGCGATTCGGCCCCACCCCCACCGCCGCCACCAGAAGGCCTTGGTCATCCTGCCCGTCCTCGACCACCCTGACGACGCCACCGACATCGAGACGAAAGCCGCCCGAACCAGCCACCTCGCCGCCTGGCAAGTGCTCACCGCGCTCGCTGAGCAAGACGAGCTGCTCTACGACTCGTTGACCCAATGGCGTGACTACACCGAGGCCGGTGCACCGCCGCCCCCCGACGACGGCCCTATCCGAGTTGACGCCGGCATGCTCACCTCCGCCGGCAAGGCGTTCGTCCTGAAGACCATCACCCGCGCATCAAGCCCCCACCTGCTCACCGCGGCGCGCCTTCGTACGTTCCATGCCCGCTACGGACACACCCGGGTGGCGCCCAAGACCGTCCTCGACGACTTCCCCTTGGCTGACCGGCTCGCAACGGCCCGGGCCGCCTACCGTGCCGGGCGGATGCACCCACGTGTGGCGGCACAATTCGAAGCCATTCCAGGATTCGCCTGGAGGCTGGGCACCTCCGGCACGCGCCGCACCCCGCAGGAGTGGATCGCGTTGGTCGGCGAATACATCACCTCTACCGGGGTGCACACGATCACCCGTGACGCATGGATAACCGATCCTGTTACTCAGTCCCGCGCCAATATCGGCCGGTGGGTCCACATCGAGGCTGGCAAGCGCAACTATCTGACCTCGAGCGAGAAGAACGCGTTGACGGCAACCGGCTACCGCCGGCCCTAGGCCAAGCGGGGCGCAACCTGCAGGTTCAGCGAATCGACGGCCTTTGGCGACACCGCCACGGGGGCAACCGTCTGGCGGCGGGTCCGAGCAGGGCAGGCCGGGCACCCTTAGTTCAATGGCCATCCCGCGGCGTAGCCGCAGATGCTTGCCCTGTTATGCGGCGTGGGCCGCAGCTGGGGCGGGTTCGGCGCGGCCTTGCAGAAGAAGGACGACTCCCGTGTCGGGGCCGGTGCTGCCGGGTTCCCACGACGTTGGCACGACGTGAAGGTGGTGGACGGCCTGCAGCCAGTGGTCGACGGCTGCCATGACGTCGGGAACGGGTTGGGGTAGCAGCGTCTCCGAGACGACGGTCTCGATGACGTCCGGTGTGGGGTCGTCAGGCCACTGTCGCGTTTCTTCCCGGATCAGGGCGGCCTGCAGGGGGCTGTCCGGGGTTTCCTGGGATACCTCGCAGACCATCGTCACTTCGACGGTCGGGGAATCATCTTCTGCGCCTGAAATCGTGTTGGTGCAGTCTTCGATAAGCATTGGTTGCCCCCAATTGGAGTGGGATCGTCCTTGATTTCGTGATCCCATCGTCAGCAACCGGCAAAGGGGCCGTCAACGGACGCAAGCACCCTTGAGCAGGGTTTGAGCCATTTTGTGCCATAGTGAGCCAACGGTTAACAGTCACTGGCCAAGCTGGCGTTGACCGTGCAACCCGTGGTAACTGGGGAGGCAGGCTGACTGACGACGACGCTCTTGATGATCTGGACCCGCGACTGACCTTTTTGCGCAGTGAGCTCTACCGACTGCGATTGGCGGCGGGTGAGCCGAGCCTGCGCTCGGTGGCCCAGAAAACGGGGTGGAGTCGGGCCACGGTGAGCAGGATCTTCACCTGCGCCGCGCTACCCAAGTGGGATCCCCTAGAAGCCGTTGTCGCGCACCTGGGCGGCGATTCGGACAGATTCAGGCAGCTGTGGATGGCCTGCAAGTCGATCGACATCCCCGTACCGCCCGTTGCGCCCACCCTGCCAGTGCCACCACCCGAGGCGCCGCCGTCCCAGCGCCCGCAGGTGGCGCCATCGCAGCGCCCGGGGCGCCGCAACATGGTGGCGCTGTCCGCGGCCGCGTTGGCCGTGGTAGTTGCCGCCGTGATTACCACCAGTTGGATCGCCGGGCGACATCCCGACAGTGCCACCGGCCAACCCCCCAGCAGTCGGCCCGCCGCCACGGTGGCGCGCATCGTCACGACCATTCCTGTCGGGAAGCGCCCTGAAGCTGTGGCCGTCGACCCAACTTCCCGCACCATCTACACCGTCAACTACGGAGACGGCACGGTGTCAGTGATCGATGCCGGGAAACAGGCGGTGACCGCGACCATCCCTGTGGGCTCCGGACCAGCTGACGTGGCACTCGATCCTGCCAGCCACACCGCCGTCGTCACGAACAATCGTGACGACACCGCATCGATCATCGACACCGCTCACAACACCGTCGTCGCCAGCGTGAAGGTCGGTACGAACCCGTGGGGAGTGGCGATCGATCCGACGGATCGCGCAGCGTATGTGGCCAACATGTGGGATTACAGCGTGTCGGTGGTCAACCTCGATAGCCACACCGTGACCGCGACGATCCCAGTCGGGAAAAACCCTTACGGCATCGCCATAGATCACGCTTCACACACGGCCTATGTCGCAAACAGCAGCGACGGCACTGTCTCGGTGATCAACACGCTCACACGCGCCGTTGAGGCGACTATTCCGGTCGGCAACGATCCGCGAGGCGTGGCTATCGACACCGCTCACCACACTGCGTTCGTCACCAACGAAGCGGAGGGGGCGGTTACCGTTGTCGACCTCGCGACGCGGCGTGTGGCCGCAACACTTCATGTCGGCAACAGTCCATTCGGGGTGACCGTCGATCGCGGATACCATACGGCGTACACCGCCAATCACGACAGCAGCCTGACGGTGATCGACACCGAAACGCTAGCGGTCACCGGCGCTATCCGGATCGGTAAGGAAACCTTCACCGTCGACGTTGATCCCGTCACCCACACCGTCTACACCGCCAACGACGACAACACTGTCTCGGTGATCGACCCGTCCCAGCCCTGAAACGAGAAGAGGCACGTGAGGCAACGACAGGTTCCACGCAGCGCGATCATCGGCGCCGGCATGGTCGGCTCGGTACATGCACACGCCGTTCACCGTGCCGGCGGCCAGCTCACAGCGATCGCCGCCAGCACGCCGCACAACAGCGACGTGGCCGCCGCCCGGCTTGGCGCCGGCAGGGCAGCCACCCCCGAAGAGATATTCGCCGCCGACGACGTCGATGTCGTGCACATCTGTACACCCAACAACCTGCACTTCGAGCAAGTCCTGACCGCACTCGCCGCCGGCAAACATGTCATCTGCGAAAAGCCCTTAGCGACAACCGTTGCCGACGCTCAAGCCCTGGCCGCCGCCGCACTCGAAGCCGGCACGGTGGCCGCAGTGTCGTTCATCTACCGGTTCTACCCGATGGTCAGAGAGGCCCGCCACCGCCTGTCCGGGACGCAGGTGTGGATGCTGCACGGCGGCTACGTTCAGGACCACCAGGCCGAGGCCGAGCCCACTGGGTGGCGTTCGGACCCGGCCCAGTCCGGGGTGTCGGCCACCTTCGCCGACATCGGCTCGCATTGGTGCGATCTGGCCGAGTTCGTCACCGGGCAACGCATCACCGAAGTCGTCGCCGCCGAGGCCTGCGCCCCGCGCAGCACCATCCGCCAAGACGACGGCGCAGTCGTGGCCTTCCGCACCGACTGCGGGGCCATCGGCAGCATCGTGGTCACCCAGTCTTCACCGGGGAGGAAGAACCAGCTCGCGTTCTCCTTCGATGCCCGCGACATCGCGATCCAGTTCGACGGTGAACGTCCCGACGAACTGATCATCGGCGGCCTGGCCTCGACTACGACACTGCTGCGTGACGCCGCGATTCTCGACCCCGCCGCGGCCCGCTACTCACTGCTGCCCGCCGGGCACCCACAGGGCTACCAAGACTGCTTCAACGCCTTCGTCGCTGACGTCTACGACGCCATTGCGACCGGGACCGCGCCCGACGGTCTCCCGCAGTTCGCCGACGGGGTCCGTGCAGCCACCATCCACGCCGCCATCGCCGCATCCGTGGCCAATGGCACGTGGGCGCGCGTCCCAGCACCCACAATCGCAGGAGCCACGCAATGACGGTCGATCCAATCCGGGTGGCGCTGATCGGGCTGGGCGGCATGGGCAGTACCCACCTCAAGATCATCGCCGGCCTCCCGCAAGCCACGATCACCGCGATCGCCGACACCCACGTCCCGTTCGCAGACCGCGCTGCGCAACTCGTGCCGAACGCCAGGGTCTTCTACGACCCGATCGACTGCGTCAACAACGCCGACATCGACGCGGTATTGATCGCAACCGCCGACGACACTCATTTCGCCATCACGCAGGCCTGCATCAAGCGAGGACTTCCCACGCTGTGCGAAAAGCCGCTCACCACAACTGCCCACGAGTCGCGCCAAATTGTCGAATCCGAACACGCCGCCGGCCGCCCACTCGTGCAGGTCGGCTGGATGCGCCGCTTCGACCCCGACTACCTCGCCCTGCATTCCCAACTGCACGCCGCCGGCAGTGGCGCACCCGTGCTCATCAGCCAACGGCATCGAAACCCGCTGTCGGTCATCACTTTCGACGAACGCGAACTCATCATCAGCTCCGCCTCTCACGACATCGACATCTTCCGCTGGCTGACCGGCGATGACATCGCCCAGGTTTCGACAACCAGTACCACCAGCGGCGACGGCAGCACCGTGCTGGTCGTCATCACCCTGACTTCGCAGACCGGCATCGTTGGCGTCATGGAACTCGTCCGGGGCCCCGGCCTGTCCTACGACATCGGCTGTGAGATCGTCACCGGCACCGGCCCCCTGACTCTGACCCCCACTGAACCTGACCCTTCCGACCCGGCCCCCGTCGACCCTGAGGCCGAAGCATGGATGCAACGTTTCGCTCACGCCTACCGTGCCCAGGATGCCGCCTGGCTCGCTGCAATCGCCGCCGGCACCAACGTCGTCGGCGCAACCGCGAACGACGGCTACGCGGTCAACACCGTTATCGACGCGGCTCTGGCATCACTCGACAGCGGTCGAGCCGCCACCGTCCAACGGTAGTTGTACTGAGACACAACACCTAAATGCGCTGTCTCAGGACATCGGTGGCACCGAACTACAGCGGAGATTCGAATTCTCCACGCGTTGACGGCACGCGCGATCGTTCGAGCATTCCCATTCGTTCCCACCCACTCGGTTGTTGAAGCTGGTCGCGACGAATTGGCGAGTGCCCAAGCGGCCGCAGCGCCAACACACCTTCGGGAACTGACTCATCACGTCGACTTCCGTTTGACTGGCCGCCGCGGCGATTCGCCCCAAGACACAGAGTCCCAGCCGCCCCCGCACATGTCATCGACCCAGATCGACGGCGTTATTCCACGATCCGTCGTCGGTGTAGTCGGTCGCATCGAGGTCCCAGAGTTCCCCATCAGGCCCAAGAACGGTGTCGTGGCCGCAGTGTGGGCATCGGAAGGCGGTCATGACGCCGACCAGCTGACGCCCTGCCAGCAGTCGACCGCGGCTGATCGCAGGCGGCGCGGTCGTGGGATCCGTCCAGATCCGCCCGACGTTCATGGCCGGCGACTGGGTATCACCGCAGCACGTACAGCACTGCGGCGCACGAGGAGGCGGGCACACGAATATTTCCAGGGGCGGCCGCCAGTCACCCCACTGCACGACCAGTCCGTCCCAGCGCGGTGGCAGGTCGTGTTGGCGGGGCCACAGATCTAAGCCGATCTGCTCGCTGCTCATGGCCTCACGCCGGGGTGCGGGGCCGACTCGTCGAGGGGCTCCGGCGGTTCCAGGCTGCGACTCAGTTCGCCGATACGGCCCTCGAGGTCATGTATGTCCCAGTCCAGCTGCTCTCTTTCAGAGCTGCCCACTGACGCTTCCTGGCACCGCCGCTCCAGGATCACCTTGGTGTACATGGCCTCATCGAGATCCATATCTTCGACATACATGCCAACGACCTCCTCAGTTGTCGGTGTTTGTGATGCAGTCGGGCTGCGTGATTCGCGCGCTCGACGCGCCTGCATCGCTTGGCGGGGCTCCCGACACGGTGGGTCACCGGTCAGCCACGCATTTCCCAATGGGGCTCACACAGAGTCGTCGCACCGCTGCGCAGATCGCGCAGTTCTCCTGGCAGACCGCATCTCTCGCACACCGCAGCGGCACGGATCTGCGCCTGGGCGATCAATACCCGCACCTGAGGATCGCTACTGGTGGTGTCGATGGTCAGCTTCCCATCCGCTTGCGCGATGTGCAGGTATTGCGCCGCGGGATCGGCGGCGGCGATCTCTTGGCCAAGGTCGGCAATGACGCGATACCAGCCGGGCCCGCACGCAATCTCGTGCGGCGCCTCTGCCGCGAAGCGCGCCCGCACAGCTCCCAGCGCGTCCCAGTTGAGTAGGGCACGGCATTCGGCCAGCACCGCGCCAGCGTCATCGGACAACGTCGCGCCGGCGGGCACTGAGTCGAGGATCTCGCGGGCCGCGGCCCGCCGCTGCACACCGTCAGGGTCACTCGCTTGCAGGTGTGCGCGCAGAACGTCACGTGGCGTCGCCCGCGTACCGCTGGCATTGATGCGGCGCAACCACGTGTAGTCCAGCAGGCCTAAGTCGAATTCGACCCATCCACCCGCGATCAGGTAGGCGTCGTCCGGGGAGCTGATATCGGCCATCGTGATCGGGCTAGCCGCAATCCCACTCCGGTCGGCCGGGGTAGGTGACCAGAACGCAACCCATGCCCGGGGCCCCGTAGTCACGCAGCGGAGCGTAGGTGACCTCATATTCCCCGTCACCGGGATTGTTGGGATTGCCGTTCCAATACAGGGTTCCGGTCACGTAGAGGATTCCGTCATCATCTCGCATCTGGAACGTGTGGTGGTGTTGGTAATTGGCGGCCAAGGCGTCCTTGGTGTTGCCGTTGGCGTCGCGCGGTCCGCAAACCCCTTCACACCCGACACGCTGGCTGTGGTTGTTCTCGCTCAGTGAGCGTTCGAGATCGTCGCGATCGATGATCCACGCGTAAGGCGAAGTCGTCATGCTTTCCAGTCTGGCGAGACTGCTATGGCCGACCTGCGGCGCGACACGCGACCGGCCGGACTTTCGCCCTCGCGTTAGCCGACGCAGGCAAGGTCGTAGGCGCGGGCTCGCGCAACGAGTTTGCCGATGGCGGTGCTGATCAGGCGTGGTCGCTCGAGTTCCAGCATGTGCCCAGCGCCTGGGACGCGCACGAATTCCGAATGGGGAAGCACCCTGGCCAGCGCGGCGGAGTGGGCCAAAGGGGTGATCGGATCCTGCTCACCGCAGGCAACGAGCGCAGGCAGGTGCGTCAGCGCAGATACGCCTTGCTTCTGGTCGTAGGCCCGGAACTCCATCAGCAGCGCGGCGATGGTCGAGATCGCCGTTTGCCCAATCATGCGACAACACTGCGAGTTAGCCGCCATCGCAGGCGATTTCATAGCCGGAATGCCCAGCAATGGCGCCAGACTGGTGCGGGCCATCGCCCAGGCCTGAGTGGTACGGCGAGGAAACCGCTGGGCGGCCATCTGCAGCAAGGGCACTGCCGGAGTGTGCAGAGCGCGCCCGATCCCGTGACTGCCCAGTTCGTCGGCGGCGGTCGATACCAGCGCCACCCCGGCCACTCGTCGCAGCGTTTCGGCGTGCCGTGCGGCGAACGCCAGAATCGCCATGCCGCCCATCGAATGTCCGGCCAGAACGACCCGCCCTTGCGGTGCGGTTTGTGAGATCACCATGTCCAGGTCATCGCCGAGCTGGTTGATCGTGTACGTCTCAGCTGGCGCCGCGGCCGAGGCGCCGTGACCTCGGTGGTCGTAGAACACCATCCGCACATCGTCTCCGACATGCTCGGGCAGGTGGTGGCGCTGGGGAGCCCAGGCGGCCTTGCTCAGACAGAAGCCGTGGCTGAAGACCACGGTCAGGGCCGCGTCGGGCGGACCGATTTCTTCGACGGCCAGCTCGGTTCCATCTGCCGCGCTGATGCGCTGCGTTCGCTGCCCCCTCATGGCCCCCCCTGAGATCGCGCTATGCGGCCACGCCGTGGCCTTCGTTTAGAAAGGAAGGCGCACTGTCAGCGGCGATCTGAAACCTGCTCGCAGTCTTGCGAATTAACACGGGCGCCACCGAAACGCCGGCTCGGTGCTCACCCCGCCAGACTGCTCTCATGCCCACTGTGCCCCCCTCATTTCCGATGATGGCACCGGCATAGGAGCCAGTCTGGGCATCGCCACGCCGCCCGGCGGATTTTCGCTGCCGATCCACGCGGCCGGAGCACAGCTCGACGCTGGGCCTAATAGAGCCCGGCTCGGCGGCACCGCAGAGGGGGGTCTGCGATCGAGCCGAGCCGGGTCGCGTGTGCTCACCACACGCGCTGCGCCGAGATCACGAAGAAGGGGGGTATCGGCCCCGGCGCCGTACCGAGTTTATCGCCGCGCACCGTGTTCGCTGGGATGCTGGCGGCGCGCCGCAGGGGTACCTGGCGGGTTAAACCGGCGGCATCGACGTGTCGCGGCCAGAGCGGCGCCCTCAGGGCACATTAGCGTGGATTTCGATGGCAAAGCCGCAGCGTGCGGCATGCGAATCGGGGGGGCAAGACGGTATGGCCAATTGGCGCATCGACGACCTGGCGATGGATCAGGTTTCCATTATCGAAGCCGACACCCAGGAAGCTGCAGTCCAGGCGTATCTGGAGTGCCGTGAGTCGAATCTGCTCGTATGCCCTGCTACCGACGTCGACGTCGCCAACTTCGGCCGCGACTAGTGCTACCGCGACGGTGATCAGGGGGATGTGTCTATGAGCTACCGCTGGGACGATCGGGAGCCCAACCCGATTCACGAGGCCGAGCGTGACGAATACCGGGCCGCCCTTGCGGCCGATCCAGAGCCTGACCCGCTCACCTGCACGCACCGCTACCTTCACACCCGTGGTGGCGGCGGGCGGTGCCACTGCGGTGATTCCATCTCTCTTGAGGACCTCTGCAGCGGGGAAGCCGACTACTGCAACGGGTTCGACGATGAGTGAATGCGTGATATGGCTGCGATGCGAGCCGGGTTCGGGAGGCACCAGGATCGACGAGGTGTCCAGTCGCGGTAGTCGCGTCTTGCTGGGCACCACCGCGCAGTGCACAACTGATCCGGAGCGCATTGCGCTGGCTCTGCAGCACGGGTTCGTCACGCGGGCAGAGCGCGAATATGCCCGCCTGATTTCGATCGAGCCACCTTCGGTCGAGCCCGGAACACAACAGGACTGGACCTACTGGGCACTTCGCTTCGACCTGACCGACTACCTAGACGCGCTGGCCAAACTGTGAACACTCCAGCGAAGCACAAGGAGCACCAGGGCAGTGAATGATCTTGTCTGGATGGTTGCGCGCTACAGCGCTCGACACGGCCTGAGCTGTACCGCGCACCAAACCGAGGCCGCCGCACTGGGTTACGTGCGCTACCTCTACTGCATTCCCGCCGACGTCGCAGACAGTGACGTCGTCTCGTGGGTGAGCCTTAATACCGGTGACCAGGCTCTGGTCACCTACGACGATCCGGCACAGGAGCCCCGATGAACGCACTACTGGACCTTGCCCACGCCCACGCCGACTACCTCGCGGCGACGGCTTCCGCCGGCGCAACTGGCCATGTGACTCTGTCCTCGGTGCGGGCCCTGCGCCGCCGCGTCCTACACCCGCTGCAGGCCGCGCGACGTGCCCTGCGGGCAGTGCTGTTCTACGCGCTGGGCCTGGGCGCATTGTGGGTAACGCTGTCCTACGTCGTTCAGACGCACCCCGCCGTGTAGCAGCAAGCCGCCGCGAGCCCGCCGCACGCTACCAGGCAGATTCAGCAGCCGTACGACCAGAATCGGATCGAGGTGTTGTCGTAAAGACGCTGCAGCATACCGGTGTCGGGTAGCTCAGCGACGGCGTAGAGGAAACCGTGGTCCGCGTCGTAGAACACTACCGATCCCCGGACGTCGAGACTGGCCCGCTCGAGCAGTTCAGCGTTGATGAAGGTGACCATCAGGCCGTGGTTGATCTCCCGGCGCATGGCATCGATCTGTTGCGGGTCGAGCTGCTGAATCGAACTCATTGGTGACTCCTCCCAAAGTCGGTGAACATGGTGTTGCGGTGCGGGCCCCGGTCATTGAAGCGACGTGACCTTGTTGTCGCAACGGCAGCAGATCGGCACCTGGCCGAGAGGGCCGGCGTCGCGCAATCCATTGGCCGGGTTACCGCACCGCGCGAACCACTGGCAGACAACCGGTTCCCCGGTTCCGCCGGCGTTTGCGTACACCCGGTCGTCAGGGTCGAGGCTCATCCGACCGGGCTCTCGTATGCACGGTTGGTGATCTGTTCGGCGACAAGCGCTACAGGCGCCCAGCCGCAGCTCTCCACCGCGTAGGCGAGCTCGCCGACGATGACGACGTCGCCCACACTGAGGCTTCGGTTGCGGTTAAGGCGGTACCGCAGCGCCCACTCCGCGGTGGGGGTGTCGATATTGAGTTCACGAAACACGAGTTCGAGTGCCTGCACCGGGACTCCATCGGCGATCTGGCTGACGAGTTCCTCGGGTAGCTCGAAGGCGGCAACCTCGCTCAGTGTGGCGCCGTGCCGGTACCCGCGGAAATTCTCCTCCGATTGGTTCAACAGCACGCGGACGTCAATTGCCATAGTTCCCCCCATGTTTGGCGGGCCGCTGATGCGGTCCCGCCGGTCATTCCCCCTATGAATCGACGTTAGCGAGCAGGCCCATCTTCATCAGGTAGTGACGCGTCCGGACCCCGACTTCCTCGGCACCGGATTCTCCGGGGCCTTGTGCCCCTGAATGCTGCGGCGGTCAGGATCATCCGTAGCGCCGGTCGGCGCAGTTCCCGCAGTAACCGTCGTAGCTGTCGCCGCCGTCGGCATCCCCGTCGCATCCCTCAGTCCCGCACTGCGAGAACTCGTGCTCCTCACACCGGTCCTCGCCGTCGGCCTTCGGCTCGCGGCAGCCGTTCCACCCGCACACCGTGCCCATCCCACCGCTCCTCCCCTGTTGGTCCTCAGTGCCCGCTTTAGCAGAGTCGGATTCCGTCGTGGCTGCGTGAGTGGGCCCGCTCTTCGAAGGCGTCGAATACGCGAACGGAGAAGACTTCTGTCATGGCGCCGGCTACTTGTTCGCGGTCCATCCAGCGGACAGCACGAGCTTCAGCGGTCGGATGCGCCGTACCCTCTACCGCCCGGCAGCGGTAGACCAGGGCAACGACTCCTTTAGCGAGATTCTGGTAGACGCCCGTGAGGCGTTCCACGACGACGGTGACGCCGGTTTCCTCGAGGACCTCGCGGCGGACGCCTTCCTCCAAGGTCTCGTTGAGTTCCAGAACGCCTCCTGGCGGCTCCCAGTGTCCGTTGTCGGCGCGCTGAATCGTCAGGACCCGGCCGGCGGGGTCGATGACGATTCCGGCGACGCTCACCGAGTGCTTTGGCAATGGTGTGGGGTTCATTGGCCCAGGTGCAGATTGTCGATCGCCATGACGAGCTGCGCGCCTGCGGCTGTGAGGCTGTCGCCGTGGCCCAGGTCGCGGTCGCGGTCGACGGCCGCCTGTAGCCGGTCCCTCAGGCCTTTCAATACCGTTGGGTCACCGGCTCTTTCACCGACTGCGGAGGCGTGTGTGTCCAGGCCGTCGAGGGCTGCTGCGGCAGCGTCGAGGCATTCCCCGGCGTAGCCTTGGCGATACCACCGGCTGACGACGGACCGCAGGAGTTCGCACGCTGCCGCCAGCTCGGTCTGCTCAGCCATGGGCTGCCTCGTATTCTGCGCGCACTGCGGCAACCGCCTCTTCCACGGTGTGGCCTTGGCCGGGTGCGGCGAAGAGGCCTTCATCCCAGTAGCCGGTATCGATGCGCGGGTCTTGGTGGTCGCCTTCCATCACGTACTCGACGACGATCTCGCCGCACTCCCAGTGCCCCACGACAGTCCAGGTCGTCAGGCCTTGCTCCTCGCTGGCGCTCATTTCAGCTCCTCCGTGCTGTCTGGGTGGACGGCGACGCCGCGCACCGGTTCGTCGGCCGCTGCCGCATTTTCGGCGTGCCAGCCGCGATTGAAGGCGTGCATGAGGTGGGTCTTCTCGCCGACTTGGGAGTTTTCGACCTCGGAGTAGATGAGGGGTTCTGCCAAGGGCACATTCCCTCGCTCGTCGCGGCGGGCCTGGCGGCCGAGCTCTTCGGCCTCGTCTTCGGTCATCTGACTCTCCTTCTGGCCGTTGCCTATAAGGTCGTCTGGCTGGTCAGCCGGCTGTTTCGGGTGTGATGCGGAAGTACATGGCGACGTCGATATCCGCCCACTGTTCGCCGGGGGCCTGCTGGCAGTCCGGAGCCGGGCCGGCGGTGCTTCGAGGTTCGGCGAACGGGTCGCCGAGCATGACGCCCGCGGCCAGGTTGTAACGCCACCCGTAGGTGGCGCAGATGCTGTTGACCGCGGCCAGTGCGTCGTCGTAGGAGGCGTAGACGCCGTCGCAGCTGTCGGTGCGATCGTGGCTGACGGTCACCAGCGCATGTTTCATGGCGGGGCCATCGGTGGCTCCGGTCATCACGCGGATTCCTGGTGCCCGACGGGTGTGAGCTCTGACAGTGGACGCGGGCAGCCGCGGCCGAAGCTGTGATACCGGCCGCCGGGATCGATGGCGGTGACTACTACGTCCCCGGCGAAGCTGACCAGCCAGGGCTTGGTGCTGTTGCCGACGGTGACGACATCTCCTTCACGCAGGTCGTGGACCTTGTCGCAGCGGTGGCCGGGACCCCACCGCTGGGTACAGGCCACGCAGTCAGGACACGCCGCTGCATTGTGGGTGTGCTGATACCGCATTCGGGTCGTTCCTCTCGCCGGTTTCCGCGGGGCCGCGCAGGCACCGCCATGGTGTTGGGTTTCAGGCCTGTTCGCGGGCCAGCTGCGCAGCTGGGCAGTCGCAGGGATCGCCCTTGCCGGTCACTTCGTCGCGACGCCTCAGGCCCCACTCCTCCCCTTGTGGATGGTCGTGGTAGACGACCATCGGGTCGCCGAAGTGGTTGTAGCCCATGAAGTGTCCGGTCAGTGGTGCTGCACCCGACCTCGGTCTGATGATCACTCGCTCCAACGCCGTGAACACGTTCCTTCGCCTCCCTGCTGCCTCGACCTAGACAGCCTGGCTGGACCCATAGGTTCGCTCGAGGGCTCGCGCACGGAGTTGGTTGGCCACCACGGCCGCCTGGTCACCGAAGTAGGCACCCAACCGGTCCTGATATTGCGTCCACGATGCGGGGTCGTCGACCATCCAGGCGTTCCCGATCTCCGGGTCGATATCGCAGTAGCACGCCCTGCACACCACCCCGGTCGAACCGTTGGCCGATCCTTTTGCGCTGGCACCGCAGCACCGGGTCAGGTAGTGCATCATGCCGTCAGTGACGGTGAGCAGCCCGCCAATCGGGTCGTCGGCCAGGGCCCCTGTGGACTGGACATCTGCCATGTTCGTGTTCCCCCCTTGGTGTGGTGCCGATGGATTGCGTGGCGCGGTCTACGCCCGGAACCTGAGCACGGCGTCCACGTGGATCCCGTGGTAGGTGTTGCTGGCACAGTCTTGAAGTACCAACGCGTTTCCAGATCGGCTGGCTAACTCACCGGTGAAGGTGACGCCGTCGTCTCGGGTGATTTCGACCGGGCCATAGGGGCCGTCGGTGAGGAAGTCATCGGCGGTGGCAACGATCAGGGCAGCGAATGTGCCTGCCCAACCATCGCCGCTGCAGGACAAATCCAGGTCGTAGGTACCGGCCATCACTCGCCTACCCGGTCGAGGTCGAATCCGTCGTTGCGCTGGATCCTCTCAACGGCGATCGCGCGCGCTTCGTCTTCGGTTTCGGCCTTGATCTGCATGGCCAGTTCGTAGATGTGCATGACTGTTCTCTCCCTCGTTACCTAGCACCAGCCGGCCGGGGCGCCGGCGGGCTCTGCGCCGAGTGCGGTTGGGCGGTTCATCGCCTTCCGCCCCTGCCTAGGGTCTTGACTGCTTCGATGCGCTCACGGAGCTGGTCGACGCTGGCGGCCGCGACCGGCGGGCCGCCGCGCAGTCTGCGCAGCTCGTTGTGGATTGCGCCGTGGGACAAACCTGTTCGGTGGTGGGCGACTGACACCAGGGCGTTGAGTTCCTGGCGCAGCTGACGCAGTTGGTCGTGCACCAGGGCCCGGGCCGGCGCATGGCCTACGGCGGGCGGCTCGGCGGGTTGTTGGTCTCGGTGTCGAGTCAGCAGTTCCCGGATCTGGCCGGCGTCGAGCAGGCCGGGGATGCCGAGGTAGTCGGCCTCCTCGTCGCTGCCGGCCGCGGCCGTGGTGCCGAACGAGGCTCCATCGAAGATGACCTGGTCGAGCTCTGCGTCGGCGCCGAGCGCTTCGAAGCCTTCGTCGGGATCCGCCGGCTCGCCGCGGCGGGCCGGCTGTGCTTCTGGGAATTCGTTGTCACGGTGTGGCTTTCCCAGAACGTGATCCCGTTGCTGCTCGAGTTCGCTGGCCAGCCTCAGCAGGCTCGGCACCGACGGAAGGAAGATGCTGGCGGTCTCCCCGGGGCGCCGCGAGCGAACGAACCGGCCAATGGCCTGAGCGAAGAACAGTGGTGTGGAGGCACTTGTGGCGTAGACACCGACCGACAGCCGCGGCACGTCGACGCCTTCGGAGACCATGCGCACCGCTACCAGCCAGCGGCTGGTGCCCCGCGCGAATTCGGCGATCCGATCCGATGACCCTGGATCGTCGGAGAGCACTACCGTAGGGCCTTCACCGGTGATCGTGGTCAGCAGGTCGGCGTAGGCGCGGGCGGCGGCTTGGGCTGACGCGATGATCATGCCGCCGGCGTCGGGGATGTGTTCACGCAGTCGCCGCAGCCGGGTGTCGGCGGCGGTGATCACCGCGGGAATCCATTCACCGGCGGGGTTGAGCGCGGTGCGCCAGGCACGCGCGATCTGTTCGGTGCTCTGTGTTTCGCCGAGCCTGGCGACGTGTTCGGCGCCGGCGCTGTCACGCCAGCGGGACTCGCCTGAGTAGGCCAGGAAGACCACAGGCCGCACCACACCGTCAGCCAAGGCCTCGGAGTAGCCGTAGGCATGGTCTGCGCGGGAGCGCATCAGGCCGTGGTTGTCGGGGGCGTAGGTGACGTACGGGATGGTGCTGTCATCGCTACGAAATGGCGTGCCGGTCAATGCGAGTCGGCGAGTGGCGTCGTCGAACGCCTCTCGGATCGCATCCCCCCAGGACTTGGCGTCGCCCCCGTGGTGGATCTCATCGAAGATCACCAGGGTGCTGCGATTCTCGGTGCGTATGCGGTGCAGGGTGGGATGACTGGCGACCTGGGCGTAGGTGACGACAACGCCGTTGTAGTCCGGGGCGGTGTGGCCGGCCGAGTTGCTGAACCTCGGGTCCAGGGCGATACCCAAGCTGGCGGCCGCATGGGCCCACTGGATCTTGAGGTGCTCCGTGGGTACCACGACGGTGACGTGATCGACTGCGCCCTCGACCAACAACTCGGCGGCGATCCGCAGCGCGAAGGTGGTCTTTCCTGAGCCTGGAGTTGCCACCGCGAGAAAATCCCGGGGCTTGGCCGCCAGGTACTTGACCAGCGCGCGGCGTTGCCATCCTCGCAACGGCGGGCCGGGCAGGTCGCCGACATCCTGCGTGCGGTCCGGGAGCGCTGACACTGCCGCGGTCACCGCGCCGCCGCCCCGATGGCCCGACGTGCCGCCACCAGTTCGCGACCGAGGCGACCAGGTCCGGATTTGGCGGCGCGTTTCCTCGCTGCACTGCGGTACGTGCCGACGTCCTCACGACTGGCCTCGAACTGCACCTGCTCCCCCTGACCTTCGCTGGGACGTCGGCCGGCTCCCCCGTTGGCCGTCACTTCACCCAGCTGCTCGTTTCATCGTGGCGCGCCGCATGTGGGGTTCGCGGCTGCAACACGGGCGCGGTCCGACTAACTGCGGTGTTCCATGGGGAGGGGTTGGTTGCCCGGATGCAATCCGGTCCTTGTTGTTTCACCCCCCTTCTCGCCAGCCATTTTCGGCATGGTTTTGACACCGGAGCGATCAAGCCAGTTTGTCTGACATGAAAGGGGAAGACCATGAGTAGAGAAGCGATGTTGCCCTGCTTTGCATGCGGCAAGACGTTGTTGAACGCCTTCGTAGAGTCGGAGAACCAGCCCCAGGAGGGCACCGAGTTTCGGACGTACGGCCACTACGGCTCAACGTTCTGGGACAGCTTCGACGGCGAGGAGTTGGTCCTCAATATCTGCGACGAGTGCCTGGGTAGGCACACTGCCCGGCTTGCGCAGCAGAAGCGGTTCCTGCCCGTCACCGTTCACGCTGTTGGCGTGGTCGGCCGGCATTGGGTGGATCGCCCGATGGTGCCCTACACCGGCAACCCCGACACCAGCTCTGTGAAGATCGATGCCGAGGAGATTGGTGCGGACCTGCCCAACATTGAGTGGCCCGAGAACGCGGCCGGTCTGCGGGAATACGCTATCGCGGCTGATCGACGGTCACGTCAGGTCGGGGAGTAGCTCTCCAAACTGGCGCTCAGTCGCGGGCGTCTGCTGGGCGGTTGTCGCCGCGCTCGACGTGACGTTCCGCGGTGGGGGAAACGGCGACCCTCTTTTCCGCCGCCACCGGAGAGGCGGGGGGCTCGGCCCCCCAGGCTCGCCCCCCCGCCCTCC
>CAXYUC010000019.1:0-38298 GCA_964292075.1 uncultured Mycolicibacter sp. | reverse complement strand
TCCGGGACCTCGCGGCCGGGCGGGGGGGCGGCCCCGGGCGCGGGGGGGGGGGCCTACGGCGGTGCGGGGATCAGTCCCACCGTGATCGTCGCGGCACTGGCCGCCGGCGGCCGCTCCGCGGCCATGTTCCCGGGGTCATGGTCGCAGTGGAGTGCAGACTCGTCCCGGCCGGTGGCACGCGGCGAGGACTGAGGGCCGCATCAGCCGAGGTGGCTGGGTCAGCTGAGGTGGAAGGCCGCCGGATCGGGGCTGCCCAGCATCGCCTTCATCGCCGCCCGGTCAAACGGCCACAGATCGACGGCGCCGCCTTCGGTGAGATACCAGGAGTTGCAGCCGGTGTTCCACACCGTCGGGCCCATCGCGATCGCGACGTCGTCGTTGAACCGGGTCGTGGCCTGGTCGGTGACCTCGACGGTGGTCAGCTCGCCGGCCCGGAACTTCGCCAGCCACTGCGCGATGTAGTTCGCGGTCAGCTCCGAGGTGTACTGCAGTGAGATCGACCCGGTGGGCGAATTGGGGCCCAACACCGTGAACAAGTTCGGGAAGCCGGGAATCGCGGTCATCTGGTAGGCGCGCGGGCCCTTCGCCCAGGCGTCGTCGATGCTGATCCCGTTCCGCCCATGTAACCGCATGGGGCGCATGTAATTGTGGGCCTGGAAGCCGGTCGCCAGCACGATGACGTCGGTGTCGCGGTGGGTGCCGTCGGCGGTGCGAATACCGTTCGGGGTGACGTCGGTGATGCCGTCGGTGACCAGGTCGGCGTTATCGGCACAGATGGCCCGGTAATAGCTTCCCGACACCACCTGACGCTTGCACAACGGCTCGTAGTCCGGCTGGAGCTTGGCCCGTAACGTTTTGTCCCGCACCTGGATTCGCAGGCAGGCCCGGGCGTAGGCCTGCACCGCCCGGCGCCGCCAGGTAGGACGAGTGGTGACGTCGGTCAACACCGCTGAGCCACCGAACGCCATCAGCCGGTAGAGCCGACGATGCAGCGTCGGGAACCGCGCCAGCAGTGCCGCGACGCCGGGAAACTGCCGAAGGGACATGGGTGCCCACAGGATCCACTGCGCCGACCGCACATAGTGCTCGATCGATGCGGCGTCGGGCTGCAACGCGGAGACCACCTGCACGCCGGTCGATCCGGTGCCGATCACCGCGATCCGCTTTCCGTCGGTGTCGAGGCCGTCGTCCCAACGGGCGGTGTGCACCACCGGGCCGGCGAAGTCGGGAAGCCCGGGGATCTCTGGGATAAACGGGTGGTGCAGCACTCCGGTCGCGCAGATCAGGAAGTCGGCAACCAACTCTTCACCGGCAGCGGTGGTGACAACCCAGTGCCGGCCCTCATCCCATCGGGCGTCGGTGACCTCGGTGTCGAGCCGGATCAGCTCCGCCAGCCCGAGCTCGTCGACGACGTCGCGGTGGTAGCGCTGAATCGCCGTGCCGGTGGCCCAGGCATGCTGCCAATCGGGTTTCGGCGCAAACCCGAACTGGTAGATCTGCGAGGGCACGTCGCACCGCAGACCCGGGTAGTGATTCCAGTACCAGACCCCGCCGACGTCGGAGCCCTTCTCCAGCACGGTGATATCGGTGAAACCCTGCTCACGCAGAACGTGGGCGGTGGTGATCCCCGCGACGCCCGCCCCGATGATGATGACGCGCGGCTCACGTTCGGTCACGAGGCCGGACTCTCCGGGTGGGTGTGATGAGCGCGGGCCTGCCGGTCCACCCGCGCGATGTAGGCGCTGCGTGCTGCGGTGTCGATGGACGTCAACGCCCGCCGATCATCGACCAGCCGCCGGGCCAGATTCTGCAGCCACTCGGGCACAAATGCGGTCGTCGACCACGCGGGAGCCACCCAGCGGGGCACCGACCGGCGGGCGGCACGTGATCGCAGCACCGCCACGATTGCCGCCGCCACATCGTCCGGATCGACCGTGGGCATGCCGCCGCCCAGCGGGGCGCCGGAGGTCAGCTCGGTCCGCACCGCCGAAGGCAGCACCGCCGAGACCGCGACGCCGGTGCCGGCGTATTCGCGCCGCGCGGACAGCGATGCCCCCAGGGCCGCGAATTTGCTCGCGTTGTAGGTGACCATGCCCGGCACCGGAATCATGCCGGCCATCGAGGCGACGTTGACGACGTGGCCGCGGCCGCGTCGGGCCATACCGGGCAGCACCGCCTGCATACCGTTGAGCACACCGCGGATATTGACGTCCAAGATCAGATCCCTGACCTGCTGCGTCTCGGCTTCGAAGGCTCCGAGCGGCATGACCCCGGCGTTGTTGATCAGGATGTCCAGTGGGCCGTCAGACGCCTCAATGCGCGCCAGCAGGTGCTGCCAGGACGCCGCGCTGGTCACGTCGAGCCGGCCACCGGAGACGCCGAGTTCGGCGGCGGTCTGCAGGCAGGTGTCCTCGTCGACGTCACCGATCCACACGCGGGCGCCGCGGGCGGCGAGCAACTTCGCGGTGGCCGCCCCGATCCCGCGGGCGCCGCCGGTGATCAGCACTCGGGCGTCGCCGACCGACTGCTTCGTCGTCATGGGCTAGTCGCGCAGGGCCGACACCGCGTCCACCAGCAATTGGCGCGCCCGGTCGGCGTCGACCATCGTCGGCGGCTGGCCGCGGACCGGCTGCGGGTTCGCGGTGACCTGCACCAGCGCACTGCCCAGGTAGGCGGTGAAGGTGTAGGACTCGCGGGACTGCTGCTGGCCGTCCTTGCCGGTGATCTCGATCTCCGAGTGCGAACCTGTGGTCGTCGCGTGGTCGATCTGCGGGGCGTCCACCTCGTCGAGGTAGCCGGTGAGCTTTCCGGCGTTGAACGAGACGTGCTTGCACTTCTCGGCGGCTGCGGCGTCATAAGGCAGGTCCTGCTCGGCCTGCATGGCGATCGCGACCAGCTGGTTGCCGTTGCCCAGGATCGAGACCATCGACATTTTGCCCCGGATGCCCTTCGGCGGCCGGCCGCTGCTGGCCGCGTAATCGGCGCAGTCGGCGGGGTCGAACGTCACGCCGGGCGGCATCTTCTGCGGCCCGAGGATCTTCGGGTCGATGTCGTTGGGACCCTTGGTCTGGGTCTTGAAGTCCGAGCCGAACGTCGACTGGACGTTGAACAGCTTGGTGGTATCGACCGGCTTTTGGCTTCCCCCGCAGCCGGCCAGTGCTTGCGCACACACGAGGAGGCCAACCGAGGAGACAAGCAACGACTTGCGTACGGGCATCCAAGGAATCTACCAATGCCGATTCCCCGGCCGCGGGCGGTGGCCATCGGCGTTCGGGCGCGATACGCGCCAATCCGCCCCGCTCTAGAAGCCCAATCGCCCGAGCTGCTTGGGGTCACGCTGCCAATTCTTGGCCACCTTGACCCGCAGGTCGAGAAACACCTTGGTACCCAACAGCTTCTCGATCTGAGTACGCGCAGCCGTACCGACCTCGCGAAGCCGGGCGCCGCCGCGGCCGATCACGATCCCCTTCTGGCTGTCGCGCTCGACGTAGAGGATCGCGTAGACCTCGATCAGATCGTCCCGATCGTCGCGCGGGCGCACCTCCTCGATCACCACCGCCAGCGAATGCGGCAGTTCGTCGCGCACCCCCTCGAGGGCGGCTTCCCGGATGAATTCGGCCATCAGGGTCTCTTCGGGCTCGTCGGTCAGTTCACCGTCGGGGTAGAAGGCGGGCCCGACGGGCAGCGCGGCGGCCAGCACGTTGATCAGTACGTCGACCTGTTCGCCGCTGATCGCCGACACCGGCACGATCTCGGCTTCGGGCGCCAGCTCGCCGACCGCGACCAGTTGTGCGGCGACCTTATCGCGGGTGGTCTTGTCGATCTTGGTGACGACGACCACCAGCTTGGTTCGGGGTGCGACGACGCGGATCTGCTCGATGATCCAGCGGTCCCCCGGCCCGATGGCCTCGTCGGCGGGAATGCACAGGCCGATGACGTCGACCTCGGAATAGGTGTCTTTGACCAATTCGTTGAGCCGCTTTCCCAGCAGCGTCCGGGGACGGTGCAGGCCGGGAGTGTCAACCAGGATGATCTGGAAGTCGTCCCGGTGCACGATCCCGCGGATGGTGTGCCGGGTGGTCTGCGGGCGGTTCGAGGTGATCGCCACCTTCGTGCCCACCAGGGCGTTGGTGAGCGTCGACTTGCCGGTGTTGGGCCGGCCGACGAAACATACGAAGCCGGAATGGAATTCAGACATGGTTCCCTTTCGCCGAACGTGTACTCAGCGCGAGATCACCGCCGGATTTTCGGGCTGTGTGCACGTTCGGCGCGCTCACGGTGGCGTCGGGCCGTGTCTCAGTGCTCAACTGCGGTCTCCTCATCATCGGGTGCAACCAGGCTGACCAGAACCGTGCTGATCCGCACCCGCCCGCGGCCATCGCGGCTGCCCTCGGCCCGCAGACGCAGGCCGTGTGACACTACCTCGGCGCCGGGCAGCGGAACGCGGCCCAGCTCCAGCGCGAGCAGCCCACCGACCGTGTCGACGTCGAGACCGGAGTCGAACTGCACCCCGTAGAGCTCCCCGACGTCTTCGATCGGCAGCCGCGCGGAGACCCGAAATCTGTTGCCGTCCAGTTCTTCCACCGGGGCGACTTCGTCCTGGTCGTACTCGTCGGCGATCTCGCCGACGATCTCCTCCAGCACGTCCTCGATGGTGACCAGTCCGGCGATGGCGCCGTATTCGTCGACCAGCAGGGCCATGTGATAGCGGCTGCGCTGCATGTCTTCCAGCAGCGCGTTGAGCGCCTTGGAGTCGGGCATGAAGACCGCCGGGCGCATCACCTGCGCCACCGTGGTGTCCCGACCCCCGTTGGTGGAGTAATAGGTTTGTTGGACAAGGTCTTTCAGATAGACGACACCGAGGATGTCGTCGACGTTCTCGCCGATCACCGGGATGCGGGAATGCCCACTGCGCACCGCCAAAGACGTGGCCTGACCTGCCGATTTGTCACGCTCGATCCATACCATCTCGGTGCGCGGCACCATCACCTCGCGGGCCGGGGTGTCGGCGAGTTCGAAGACCGACTGGATCATCCGGCGTTCGTCGGCCGCCACCACCCCGCGCTGCTGTGCCATGTCGACCACTTCGCGCAGCTCGATTTCGGAGGCGAACGGCCCGTTGCGGAAGCCGCGCCCCGGGGTCAGCGCGTTACCCAGCACCACCAGCACGCGGCTGATCGGGGCGAGCAACACCGACAGGACTTGCAGCGGAAGCGCTGCGGCCAGCGCGATCGAATAGGCGTTCTGCCGGCCCAGGGTCCGGGGCCCCACCCCGATCACCACGAAGCTGACCACCACCATGGTCGCCGCGGCGGCGAACAGGCCCCAGTCCAGGCCGAGCACGGCGCTGAGCAGATACACCAGCAGCGCGGTCGCGGTGACCTCGCAGGTGATGCGCAACAACACCACCAGGTTGATGTAGCGCGGACGCTCGGCCATCAGCTTGACCAGCCAACCCGCACCGGGTCGCTTTGCCCGCACCAGCTCCTCGACCCGCGCCGGCGAGACGGTGTTCACCGCGGCGTCAATCGCCGCGAACAACCCGCCCAGACCGATCAGCGCAATCACGCCGAGTAGCAGCGGTGTTCCGGTCACGGTTCGTCGAAGTACCTGGTCTTGTCCAGCAGCCGGCGGTCTTTGTCGCTCTGGGTCTCGGCCCGGTAGGTCTCCACCTGATCGGCGACCCACTCCTCGAGCAGACGGCGCTGCAAGGCAAACATCTCTTTTTCCTCGTCCGGCTCGGCGTGGTCGTAGCCGAGCAGATGCAGCACGCCGTGCACGGTCAGCAGCGCCAGTTCCTGGCCCAGTGAATGGCCGGCCGCCGCAGCCTGCTCGGCGGCGAACTCCGGGCACAATGCGATGTCGCCGAGCATCGACGGACCAGGCTCGGGAGCATCCGGTCGGCCGCCGGGCTCCAACTCGTCCATCGGAAAACTCATCACGTCGGTGGGCCCGGGCAGGTCCATCCAGCGCATATGCAGGTCGGCCATCGCGGCGGTGTCCAGCAGCACCATCGACAACTCGGCACCGGGATTGACATCCATCTTGGCCAGCACGAACTTGGCGACGCTGACCAGCTCGACCTCGGAGACGTCGAGACCGGATTCGTTGGAAACCTCAATGCTCATCGGCGTGACCTGCCTTGCGAGGCGCGCCGCGACGCCCGGTTCATGGCCAGGCCCGGCTGGACCTGTTCGGATTCGTGGCGTGAGTAGGCGTCGACGATCTCCGACACCAGTCGGTGCCGGACGACGTCGACGCTGGTGAGCTCGGCGACGTAGATGTCGTCGATGTCATCGAGGATGTCCACGGCGGCCCGCAGCCCGGATCTCGCCCCGCCGGGCAGGTCGATCTGGGTGACATCGCCGGTGACCACCATCTTGGAGCCGAAGCCCAGCCGGGTGAGGAACATCTTCATCTGTTCGGCGGTGGTGTTCTGCGCCTCGTCGAGGATGATGAACGCGTCATTGAGCGACCGGCCGCGCATGTACGCCAGCGGCGCCACTTCGATGACTCCGGAGTTCATCAGCTTGCCGATCAGCTCGGGATCCATCATGTCGTGCAGCGCGTCGTAGAGCGGGCGCAGATACGGGTCGATCTTCTCGCTCAAGGTGCCGGGCAAAAACCCCAGGCTCTCACCGGCTTCCACCGCCGGACGGGTCAGGATGATGCGGGTGACCTGCTTGGCCTTCAGCGCGCTGACCGCCTTGGCCATCGCCAGATACGTCTTGCCGGTGCCGGCCGGGCCGATGCCGAACACGATGGTGTGGGCGTCGATGGCGTCGACGTAGCGCTTCTGGTTGAGCGTTTTGGGCCGGATTGTCTTGCCGCGCCGCGACAGGATGTCGAGGCTGAGGACTTCGGCGGGCGACTCGTTGCCGGTGCCCACCAGCATCCCGACGCTGTGCCGCACCGTTTCGGGCGTCAGGGGCTGCCCGCCGGCCACGATCGCCACCAGCTCGGAGAGCACCCGCTCGGCCAGGGCGACATCGGCCGGCGCTCCGGAGATGGTCACGGCATTGCCGCGCACATGCAGGTCGGCAGCCATCAGGCGTTCGATGGCGCGCAGGTTCTCATCGGCAGAACCCAGCAGGCCCACGACCAGGTCGGGTGGAACATCGATGCTGCTGCGAACCTGGGAGGCAGCGTTGGCGTCGCGGGGCGTCACGTGGGTTCTGATGCCTGCTTTCTGCGGATTGGCCAGCGTTTGGGTCAAAGTCTAGCGCCGGACTGCGACGCCCCCCAACGACGAGATGGACCAGGATCGACAAACTGCATGTTAGCATGCATGCATGCGCACGACAGTCGAGATCACCGACGACCAGCACCGCGCCCTGAGTGCCATCGCGCAACGTCGCGGAGTACGAGGCTTCTCCATACTGGTTCAGGAAGCACTGGAGGGATACCTGGCGAACCTGGACACCGGCGAGGTCGACCTGCTGCTCCAGCTGGAGGGCATGCTGAGCGACTCCGACGCCCAGGAGATGCGCTCGCGCGTCGGCGACGTGAGAAGCACGTGGCGGGCCTCGTAGTCGTCGACACCGATCTGGTCATCGATTTTCTGCGCGGCAAGGGCGCCGGTGCGGTGTTAGTACGCGAGTTGATCATCGAGCATCGTTTCCGCATCACCGCGATCACCGCGTTCGAATTGCGGGTCGGCGCCGACTTCCTGGCCCGCCGCGACGCGATCCTCCGGCTGGGGCGGTCACGGACATTCCCGCTCGACCCCGATTCCGCACTGCACGCCGGCGAGATCGCCGCAACGCTGCGGTCCGCCGGCCAGGATATCGGGATGGCGGACTGCCTGCAGGCAGGTATCTGCCTGAGGTACGCCCTGCCGCTCGCGACCCGGAACCGCAAACACTTCAGCCGAGTTGCGGGCTTGCGGCTTTTCGACGTCGACGCCTGACTCGACAGGGGCACGACGTGGCCGCCGACTCAGGTGAGCGGTTCGTTCAAGACGGGGTGGCGGCGCGCGGGCGAAACTGCCGGGTATGAGCGAGGAAACCTTCACCCCTGCCCTGGGCCGGTTGGCGCCGGCCCGCTTCTTCGACTACGTGGTGGCGTTGACGCGCGAGCGGCTGTGGCGGGGCCTGACCGTCATGCACCTGGCGCCGCGTCCCGACGACGCGATCCTCGACGTGGGTTGCGGCACCGGTTCGTTGGCGCTGCTGGCCGCGCGGGTCCAGCCGCAGGCGAAGATCGTGGGTCTGGACCCCGATCCCGAGATCTTGGCGGTGGCGCGCGAGAAGGATGCCGACGGCCGGGTCCGGTGGCTGACCGGGATGGGCGACGACCTGGTGGCATCGGTCGGCGCGGAGTCGATGGACGGCGTGACCTCCAGTCTGGTGCTGCACCAATGTCCGATGGGCGTCAAGCGCGCCATCTTGGCGTCGATGTTCGCGGTGCTGCGGCCGGGCGGGCGGCTGGTGATCGCCGACTTCGGGTGGCAACGGACCCCGCTGATGCGCCTGGCGTTTCGGTTCGTCCAGTTCGCCGACGGCAAGACCGACACCCAGCCCAACGCCGATGGTGTTCTCCCGGAGCTGATTTCGGCCGCCGGCTTCACCGATGTCCGCGAAGCCGACGTGGTGGCCACCATCAACGGGACGATCTCGATCTATACCGCCCGCAAACGGTGATCAGGCAACCACCTGCAGCACCACCGACGGCGTCAGGCCCATCATCTCCCGCATCTGCCGGGTGAAATGGGCCTGGTCGGAAAACCCTGCGGCAATGGCGGCGTCGGCCAACGGCATGCCCGACTGCAGGGCTTCGACGGCCCGACGCAGCCGTGACCAGACCCGCCAGCGGGTGAGCGGCATCCCCAGTTCCCGGCGCGCCAGCGCGCGCAGGCGCTGCGGTGACAGGCCGATCTCGGCAGCCAGGTTCGGCATCGCGATGTTGCTGTCGGCCAGCAGGGCCAGCGCCGTCACCAGGCGCGGATCCAACTCCTCCGACTGCCCGCGGCAGGCGGCTGCGACATCGGACTCGCGCAGTTCGCCCAGCTCGGGGGCGGCGGCGATGCCGGCGTCATAGCGTTGCCGCAGCCGATCGGCGAACAGGCAGTGCGGCTCGATGTAATAGGTGACCAGGTCGCGGATGGCCAGGATGCGGTGCGGCGCCATCGGTGACACGACCAGCGCGGCAGCCTGATGCTGCGTTCCGGCCGGGTCCACCATCGCCACGTCGTCGCGCCCGGCGACCACGATCTGGAAGGCGCCGTGCCGGTGAATCGGGCCACCGCCGCCCACCGGGCCGCGATACACCGCGTAGCCGTGGCTGGTGCTCCGCGGCGGGGCCGCACCCGCCCGGCTCGTCACTCCCCCAGCCGGGGGTCCGCCCCCCCGGCCCGCGCCCCCCCCCCCCCCCCCGCCGCCAGCCCCCGCGGGGGCGCTGTGCGGGTGCTCCGCCACGTGCGCCGCACCCGCCCGGCTAGTCACTCCCCCAGCGTGGGGTCAGCACCCCGAGCGCGCCCAGCGCGACCGCCGCCGCGGTCGAGGTGCGCAGCACAGTGGGCCCCAGCCGCGTGGCGACCGCGCCGGCGCCGGTCAACGCCGCCAGCTCGGCCTCGGTGATCCCGCCTTCGGGCCCCACCACCAGGGCCAGTGCCGGCACGGTGGGCCCGACCGCGTCGGCCAATGCGACGCCGGCCGCGTCGTGCAGTACCAACACGGTCGCACCGGCGGCCACCTGTTCGCGGACCCACACCACCAGCTCGGCGCCGGCCAGCACCCGGTCCACCGGCGGAATGTGCGCCCGGCGAGACTGCCCGGCGGCCGCTCGGGCAACCGCCTGCCAGCGCCGCACTCCCTTGTCGGCGCGCGGGCCGTCCCAGCGGGCCACGCACCGATCGGCCTGCCAGGCCACGAAGGCGTCGGCGCCGGCCTCGGTGGCCAGCTCGATCGCCAGCTCGGAACGTTCGGATTTGGGCAGCGCCTGCACCACGGTGACGGGCGGACGAGGTGGCTCGACCTGGCTGCGCTCCAGCACCCGGGCCCGCAACCCGCCGCGGTCGGCCTCCTCGACCTGGCATTGCGCCACCACCCCGGCACCATCACCCAGGGTCAGTTGCTCACCGGGCCGCAGCCGGCGCACCGTCGCGGCGTGGAACCCGGCGTCGCCGCCGAGTACGGCCAGCGCACCCACCTCGGGCAGCGCGTCGACGTAGAACAGGCCTGCCACCGCGGGCTCAGCGCCCGGTGAAGGTTTCGCGCAGTCGGCTGAACAGCCCGCCGCTGTTCGTCGTGTGCGCCGAGCGGACCTCGGCGGTCTCGCGGTCCCGGTGCGCCTTGAACAGGCGCAGCAACTCGGTGTCGTGGCTGTCGAGGCGCTCGGGGACCACCACCTCGATGTGGGCGTGCAGGTCACCGCGCGCACCGGTCCGCACCTGCGGCATGCCCTGACCGCGCAGCACGATGGTCGACCCCGGTTGGGTGCCGGCCGGGATGGTGATCTCGGTGGCGCCGTCGAGGATCGCGTCCACGGTCACGGTGGTGCCCAGCGCCGCGTCAACCATCGGCACGCAGATGTGGCAGTGCAGGTCGTCGCCGTCGCGGGCGAAGATGTCGTGGGGCTGTTCGTGTACCTCGACGTAGAGGTCACCGGCCGGTCCCCCACCCGGACCGACCTCACCCTGGGCGGCCAGCCGGACGCGCATGCCGTCGCCGACTCCGGCCGGGATCTTGACGCTGATCTCACGGCGCGAGCGCACCCGGCCGTCGCCGCCGCACTGGTGGCACGGGTCCGGGATCACTTCGCCGACGCCGCGGCAGGTCGGGCACGGCCGCGACGTCATGACCTGGCCCAGCAGCGAGCGCTGCATGCTCTGCACTTCGCCGCGCCCGTGGCAGGTGTCACACGTCATGGGGCGTGAGTCCCCGTTGGTGCCGCGGCCCTGGCAACGGTCGCACAGCACCGCGGTGTCGACCGTGACGCGTTTGGTCACCCCGGTTGCGCACTCGGTGAGGTCCAGGCGCATGCGCAGCAGCGAGTCCGAGCCCGGCCGGACCCGGCCGATCGGGCCGCGGGAGGCCGCACCGCCGCCGAAGAATGCTTCGAACACGTCGCCGAGGCCGCCGAAGCCGCCACCGAAACCGCCGCCGAAGCCGTTGCCGGCACCGCCGCTTTCCAGCGGGTCGCCGCCGAGGTCGACGATGCGGCGCTTCTCCGGGTCGGACAGCACCTCGTAGGCGGCGCTGATCTCCTTGAACTTGGCCTGCGCCGCTTCGTCGGGGTTGACGTCGGGGTGGTAGGTGCGCGCCAGCTTGCGGTAGGCGCGCTTGAGCTCGGTGTCGGTGGCGTCCTTATCGACGCCCAACAAGCCGTAATAGTCGCGTGCCACGCCTGACCCTTCCCAACTTCTGCCAGCCGGAGATTAGCGGGCCCCGAGCACTTCACCGATGTACATAGCAACCGCTGCAACACTGGCGATAGTTCCCGGATAGTCCATCCGGGTGGGACCCAGCACCCCCATACCCCCGTACACGGTGCCCTGTGACCCGTAAGCGGTGGACACCATCGAGGCGCCGGCCATCTCCTGCGCCTCGGTCTCGTGACCGATGCGCACCGTGACTTTACCGGCTTCCTGCTGCACGGCGAGCAGCCGCAGCACCACAACCTGCTCTTCGAGGACTTCCAGCACCGACCGCAGCGAACTGCCGAAGTCGGCGGCATTGCGGGTCAGGTTGGCGGTACCGCCCAGCAGCAGGCGCTCCTCGCGGTGCTCGACCAACGATTCCAGCAGCACGGTCGCCGAGCGCCCCACCGCGTTGGCCAGGCCGGGAGAAAGCCCGCTGCGCCCATCTAGGTGCCCGGCGAGTTCGGCGACGGCGGTGGAGGCCGCCGAGATCCGCTTGCCCTCCAGCGCGGCGCCGAGGATCTCCCGCAGCTGGCTGAGCTGGTGGTCGTCGATGGGCTCGCCCAACTCGACGATGCGCTGATCGACCCGGCCGGAGTCGGTGATGACCACCAACAGCAGCCGCGCCGGGGTCAGTGCAATCACCTCGAGGTGGCGCACCGTCGACACCGACAGGGTCGGGTACTGCACGACGGCCACCTGGCGGGTCAGCTGGGCCAGGGTGCGCACCGCGCGGCGCAGCACGTCGTCCAGGTCGACACCGGAGTCCAGGAACGACAGGATCGCCCGGCGCTCCGCGGACGAGAGCGGCTTGACGTCGTCGATCCGGTCGACGAACTCCCGGTAGCCCTTCTCGGTGGGCACCCGCCCGGAGCTGGTGTGCGGCTGGGCGATGTACCCCTCGGCCTCCAGTACCGCCATGTCGTTGCGAACGGTGGCCGGGGAAACCCCCAGGTTGTGCCGCTCGACCAGGGCTTTGGAGCCGATCGGCTCCTTGGTGGCGACGAAGTCCGCGACGATGGCACGCAGTACCTCGAAGCGGCGATCATCAGCCACGCCCATGGGTGCTCACCTCCTGCTTCGAACAGCTACGGCCGTCCTCGATTTTACGGTGAAGCCGCCAACAGCCGGTGCTCGATGCTGTGCACGATGCCAGGCTCGCGGTCTCGCACCAAACAGGCGACGTCGACGAAGCGTGCGACGAGTGGCGACGGCTCGTCGTCGATCCAGCCCACCGCGATCGCCGAGCCGGGCCAGTCGTCGATCGGCAGGAACCGGACGCCGGTGGCCGGCATGAAGTGCGCGGCCGCCGCGCTGGTGACCGCGATGGCCGCCCCGGCGGCGACCACCTGTGCTTCCTCGGTGATCGAATCGGCACGCACCACGTCGATGTTCGTCGCATCGGTCCGCGCCGCGGCCAGGCTCCAGAAGGCGTGATGGGCTTCGTCGACGCTGGACGACTGGGTGATCGGGTCGTCGAGAAGGTCCCGCACCGACACCGACGTCCGTCCGGCGTGGCGGCGCGAGGCCGACACCATGGCGACGACGGGATCGACCGCCAGGATCTCGGTCGTGATGTTCGGTGTGCTCTGGGGCAGCCGCAGGAACGCCACGTCGGTGGCCCGCGACGCCAACCCGGCCGACGGATCGCTGACCTGGAATTCCCGCATCTCGATGGTGACGTCGGGGTGGCGTTCGCGGAACTCGGCAATGATCGGTGCGGTCAGTTCGAGCGCGGCGCCCGGTACGTAACCCAGCCGCAGCGTGCCGACGACCCCGCGGGCCGCTTGCTCCGCGGCGGCGGCGGCGCTGTCCAGCGCGGCCAAGACGGCGCGTGCTCCCGCCAGGAAGACTTCGCCGGCGGGCGTCAGCGTCACGTTGCGGGTGGTCCGTTCGAACAGCTTGACGCCGAGTTCGTCTTCGAGGTCTTTGATCTGGCGGCTCAGTGCCTGCTGCGCCAGGTAGACACGCGCTGCCGCCCGACTGAAGTGCAGTTCTTCAGCAGCCACCACGAAGTGGCGCAGCTTTCGCGTGTTGATGTCGATGGTGCCCGATCTTAAGGCACCACGTGTTGGTCGAGCGGTCCATCGAGCGCACCCACGGAGACCGCCTTCAAGTCGACTCCCGATCGACCGAGTCTGCGCGCACCGGTGATCAAGGCGTCGATGACGCGGGCTGCCTCGAGGTAGCCGAGACCGTCCGGGGGGTGCACGTTGGACACGCAGTTGCGTTCGGCGTCGGTGCGTCCCGGTCGCGGCAGGTGCGTCAGGTACAGCCCGAGGCTGGCGGCCACCGACAATCCCGGTCGCTCACCGATCAGCACCACCACGGTCTGGACGCCCATCGCCGCGCCGATGTGGTCACCGAGCGCCACCCGGGCTCCGGTGGCGATCACCGGAGCGGCGATCGTGCGGTGAGCGCCCACCACCTCGGTCAGCGCGCGCAGCAACGGAACACCGTGTTCGGTCAGCGCCGCCGGGGACAGTCCGTCGCACAGTACGAAGCCCACCTGCGCTGGACTGCAAGGGATTTCGCTTAAATCATCGGGCAGGCGACCAAGGTCGGGGCGGCGCAGATATTCCTCGCGGCTGCTCGCTCGGCTGGTGACCGCCACGGGTTCACCGAGTCCCACCGCGGTCACCTGCTGCGCCAGGTGCTCGATGTCGAATGGTTGGCGCACCGCGTCGCGGGCCAGGGCATGCGCCGCCCGGAACTCCAGGACGCTGCGGGTCGGCTGGGCGTCGCCGGAGCGGCCGAGACCGATCCGCGCCTGGGTGTGGCGGCGCGGGTCCTGCCAGATGTCGCGAGAGCCCGAACCGGACGGCGGCGGCTGCGCCAGGCTCATGCCGGCGCCGCCAGTGAACGCAACGGTAAGCGCTCCACCGCGCTGGGAAGCACCCGGCCGGACTCGTCGGCGATACCGATCCCCTGCAGCCAGGCCTCGAACTCGGGGGCTGGACGCAGGCTCAGCACTCGGCGGGCGTAGAGCGCGTCGTGGAAGGACATGCTCTGGTAGCCGAGCATGACATCGTCGGCTCCGGGCACGGTGATGACGAAGTTGCAGCCGGCGACGCCGAGCAGCGTGAGCAAGGTGTCCACGTCGTCCTGGTCGGCTTCGGCGTGATTGGTGTAGCAGACGTCGACACCCATCGGCAGGCCGAGCAGCTTGCCGCAGAAGTGGTCCTCAAGCCCGGCCCGGGCGATCTGCTTGCCGTCGTAGAGGTATTCGGGCCCGATGAACCCGACCACGGTGTTGACCAGCAGCGGCGAGAACTCGCGGGCCACCGCGTAGGCCCGGGCCTCCAGGGTCTGCTGATCGACCGGCCGGCCTCCGCTGCCCAGGTGGGCGTGCGCGCTCAGTGCCGAGCCCTGGCCGGTTTCGAAGTACATGACGTTGTCCCCGACCGTCCCGCGCTGCAGCGACAGCCCGGCCTCGTGGGCGGTACGCAGCAGGTCGAGGCTCACGCCGAAGCTGCGGTTGGCCCCCTCGGTGCCGGCGATCGACTGGAACACCAGGTCGACCGGGACGCCTTGCTCGATCAGCTCGATGGTGGTGGTCACGTGCGAGAGCACGCAGGACTGGGTCGGGATCTGGTAGCGCAGCCGGATGTCGTCGAGCAGGTACAGCAGATCGGCGGTGGCCCGCGGTGAGTCGGTGGCCGGGTTGATGCCGATCACCGCGTCGCCGCAGCCGTGCAGCAGCCCGTCGAGAGTGGCCGCGGCGACACCGCGAGGGTCGTCGGTCGGATGGTTGGGCTGCAGCCGGGTGGCCAGGCGGCCCGGCAGGCCCAGCGTGGTGCGAAAAGCGCTGGTGACCGAGACCGATCGTGCCACCGCGATCAGGTCCTGGTTGCGCATGAGCTTGCTGACCGCGGCCACCATCTCGGGGGTCAGCCCGGGCCCGACGCGACGCAGGGTCTCGGCCGCCGTCGGCGTCGCCGCCACCTCCAGCAGCCAGTCCCGCAGACCGCCGACGGTCAGATGCGAAATCGCCCGGTAGCCGTCGCGGTCGTGGCGATCGATGATCAGCCGGGTGACCTCGTCGGTCTCGTAGGGCACCACGAGGTCACGCAGAAACGTGTCGAGCTCGACCTCGGCCAGTGCCCACTGCGCCGCGGCCCGTTCGGCGTCGCTGGCGGCGGCACAGCCGGCCAGTTCGTCACCGGATCGCCGCGGGGTGGCCTTGGCCAGCAGGTCGATCAGCCCGTCGAACTGGTAGGTGGTGCCGGCCAGCGTCTGCGTGTAGGTGGTCACCGCAGGCCCCTTCCGCTCAGCCGGGTCGGATGATCGAGTCGACGGCGGCACGCGTGTGTGACGAGGAAATGCCATCGCGCGCCGATTTGAGTCGCGGGCGAAGAAATGCATCCCGCGGCCACCAGTTTTGCATATCGGCGACGTGATTCCATAATTCGCGCATTTCGCCGGTGGCGCGAAAACCTCAACTCGGTGGTAATGTCGCCCGCTTGTGGGAATTGCAGCAGCAATCAATGATGATCTGACCCTGGCACTCAAGCTGGCGGACCTGGCCGACGCCATGACGATGGACCGGTTCGGCGCACTGGACCTGCGGGTCGATACGAAGCCGGACCTCACTCCGGTCACCGACGCCGACCGCGCGGTCGAGGTCGCACTGCGCGAGGCCCTGGCCCGTGATCGGCCCGATGATGATGTGTTGGGTGAGGAGTTCGGCGGCAGTGCGACCTTCAGCGGCCGCCAGTGGGTCATCGATCCGATCGACGGAACCAAGAACTTCGTGCGCGGTGTGCCGGTGTGGGCCACCTTGATCGCCCTGCTCGACGACGGCGTTCCGCGCGTCGGCGCGATCAGCGCGCCCGCGTTGAGCAGGCGGTGGTGGGCCGGCGATGGCCTGGGGGCATTCGCGACGTTCGGCGGGGCGGCGCCACGACGGGTTTCGGTCTCCGCGGTGGCCGACCTGGGTTCGGCGAGCCTGTCGTTCGCCGGACTGACCCAGTGGGCGCACCTGGGACTGCGACAGCGCTTCCTGGATCTGACCGACACCGTGTGGCGAACGCGCAGCTACGGCGACTTCTGGGCCCACTGCCTGCTTGCCGAGGGTGCACTGGACATCGTTGTCGAGCCCTCGTTGTCGCTGTGGGACATGGCGGCACTGGACATCCTGGTCCGCGAGGCGGGTGGGACGTTCACCGACCTCAGCGGCACCGCCGGACCGCACGGCGGCAGCGCGGTGGCTACCAACGCTCTGCTGCACGCCGCGGTGTTGGACAGCCTGGGCGTGGCCTAGCACCTTCCCGGCGGTCAGCAGATTAACAACAAAAATCCGTCAATCGTGTCGTTTTTTGGTGTTGGAATTCTCCCCAGCAATTTGACATTATTGGCCAGCGGCCATTGAACAAATGGCGCGGAAATTCTTAGCGCCCCACCCGCAGCCGATATTCGGACGTGCAGGAGATCATGAATTCGGGTATTTCACTGCGGGGCCACGGTGGATCAGCCGGCGTGATGGCGGCGGAGTGGGCGCGACGCGATGTGACGCCGTGTCGGTCGACCATGGTTAGCTCAGCTATTGCGCGTGCGAACAACAACACGATGATTCCTTGGGGTTTTTGACCCGGAGGGATCCTCAAGATGGAGGATCTGCTCTCACCATGTCCGACTTTCCTTACACGGACCGCTACACCGTCAACCGCACGCTGCCCGAGCAGGGCCGGCCGCGCGACGAAGTGCTCGCGGAGCTGCGTGACATGGCGCAGGCCGAGGACCCCACCTGGGAAACCGGCAAGGTGTCCGGGACCATGTACTGCGGTGACCACGAGCACTACCGCTTCCTTGATGAGGCATTCGGACTGTTCGCCCATGTGAACGTGCTCCAGCGCGACATCTGCCCGTCGGCGACCAAGTTCGAGGGCGAGGTCATCGCGATGGCACTGGACCTGATGCACGCCGAGGCCATCACCGACACCGAGCCGGTCGGCATGGTCACCACCGGTGGCACCGGCAGCATCATTCACGCACTGCTGGCCTACCGTGAGCACGCCGCCAAGCATCGAGGCATCACCAGGCCCAATTTCATCAAGCCCGAAACCGGTCACCCGGCCTTCGACAAGGGCTGTCACCTGTTCGGCATCGAGCTTCGCAAGGCGCCCGTCGACCCGCAGACCGCTCAGGTCGATGTCGAGTGGGTGGCGAACAACATCGACGAGAACACCATCGCGATCATGGGCTCGGCCTGCAATTACGGCTACGGCACCGTCGACCCGATCCCGGAGTTGGGACAGTTGGCCGTAGCGCGCGGGGTGGGCTTGCACGTCGACGGCTGCCTCGGCGGTTTCGTCCTGCCGTTCGCGAACGAGTTGGGTTATGACGTACCAGTTTTCGACTTCCGGGTGCCCGGCGTCACCAGCATCTCGGCAGACAACCACAAGTACGGCTACGCGCTCAAAGGTGCTTCGACGCTGCTGTTCCGCGACAAGGCGTACCGCAATGCGCAGTACTTCTTCCTGCCGGATTGGACCGGCGGCAAGTACATGTCCCCGGGCATCGAAGGCTCCCGGTCGGGCGGGCTGATCGCCGCCGCGTGGGCGTCGATGGTGCAGCTGGGCCGCGAGGGCTACCTGCGCTACGCCAAGGCGATCCTGGAGACGGCGTCGGCGATGCAGGATGTGGTGCGCAGCCATCCCGAACTGACGATCATCGGTTCGCCCACATTCTGTTTCAGCTTCCGCTCCGACGAGTTCGACATCTACCACGTCGCCGACGCCATGAAGCCCAGGGGCTGGCGGTTCAACGGCCAGCAATACCCCAACGCCATCCACATGGCGGTCACCCGGCCGCAGACCCAACCCGGTGTCGTCGAGGCATTCACCGCCGATCTCGATGATGCGATCGAGTACGCCAAGAAGAAGACCGCCGCCGGTGAGGCACCGATCAGCGCCGCGGTCTATGGCGGCGTTCCCGGCGGAATGACCGATGAGGCGGCTCAGTTCATCGAAGGGTTCATGGAGCACATCCTGGACACCCAGCAGTCCTTGCCGCCCCTATGAGCAGTGCGGAGCGCGTCGATCGCGTCGTTCTGGCCGTCGACCTGGGCACTGGCGGTCCCAAAGTCGGCTTCGTGTCCTTGGAGGGCACCGTGCTGTGGTCGGACCTCATCGCGGTCTCGACCGAGTACGGTCCGGAGGGAGCCGCCATCCAGGACGCCGGCCTGTGGTGGGAGATCATCCGCGACGCCACCAAACGCGGGCTGGCCGAGAGCGGCATCCGCGGCGAGCAGGTGGCCGGGGTGTCGATCACCGGGCAGTGGGCCAGCACCGTCCCGGTCGACGCCGCGGGACGTCCGGTGGGCCCGTGCGTGATGTGGATGGACACCCGCGGTGCGCCCCACAGCCGCAAGGCATTCGGCGGCCGTATCGCCGGATACCGGCCGCGGGTCCTGCTCAGCTGGCTTCGTCGCAATGGCGGCATCCCCTCGCCCAGCGGGGACGATCCGGTCGGGCACATGCTGCACCTGCAGCACGGCGACCCAGCTGTCTTCGCGGCAACCCGCTGGCTCCTGGAGCCGGTCGACTACCTCGGCATGTGTTTCACCGGACGGGCGGCGGCATCGCGGGCCTCGATGATGGGCAGCTGGCTCACCAACAACCGCAACCTGGACGTGCTCGACTACGACGACGTGCTGGTGCGCCTGGCCGGTGTCGATCGGGCGAAACTGCCGCCGCTGGTGCCGACCGGTTCGATCATCGGTCCGGTGGCACCGGCCGTCGCCGCCGAACTCGGCATATCGCCTGCGGCCCAGGTGGTCACCGGCACCCCGGATCTGCACAGCGCAGCGGTGGGTTCGGGTGCGGTGCGCCAAGGTGAGCTGCACCTGACCATCTCCACCACGTCGTGGATCAGCTGCCCGGTGGCGTTCAAGAAGACCGATGCGTTCCACCAGTTGGCCACCGTTGCGGGCCTTGACCCGACGTCCTACCTCGTGGTCAACAATCAGGACACCGCCGGCCGAGCGCTGCAATGGCTGCGCGACACCGTATTCGACGATCTGGACTACGACGCGCTGACCGCAGTGGCGGCGGGCGCACCGGCCGGCTCGAACGGGGTGATCTTCACGCCCTGGCTCAAAGGCGAGCACTCCCCCGTCGATGACCGCCGTGCCCGCGGCGGTTTCCACAACCTGTCGCTGGCCACCACCCGCGCCGATCTGGTTCGTGCGGTGCTCGAAGGGGTCGCCTACAACAGCCGCTGGCTGCTCGAGTGCGTGAATCGGTTCACCCCCAACGCCGGACCGATCCGGATCGTCGGCGGCGGGGCACGCTCGGGCCTGTGGTGCCAGATCATCGCCGACGTCACCGGCCGTACCTGCGAGCGGGTGGCCGATCCGTTGAACGCCCAGTTGCGGGGTGCGGCGCTGTTCGCCGGGATCGGGATGGGCGAGTTGGATCGCGACGCATTACGCGACCTGATCCCGCTCGACGGCGTATTCGAGCCGGTGGCCGCCAATCACGCGGTCTACGACCGGCTCTTCGCCGAGTTCCCCGGGCTCTACACGGCGCAGAAGGGCATGTTCGGCCGCCTCAACCGCTGACCCACGTGTGCCGCGAGCCCGGGAAACCCGACGCTACCGCTAGTGGGCGGCGAGGATCTGCATCAGTTGCATCGCCGAGTCCTGCGACAGCACCCAGCTGCCCTGGTCCACGAGTTGAAGCGGCACGGTCTGCGGCGCCGGCGACTTAGGACCGGTAATCGTCACGTTGGCAAGTGCCTTGCCGTCGCCGGTGGACACGACGTTGAGCACGTCGAAGTTGTAGGGCAGCTCTCCGTCGCGGTAGGCCCTGCGCAGCTCGCTGTCGAGTCCATGACCCTCGTGCTGCGTGATGCCGTTCTCGACCAGATCACCCTTCTCCTTGTAGCCGATGCCGGCGTCGCTGAGCCTGATGAGCATGCCCGCCACTTCACCGGTGGTGGGCAGCGGAGCTCCCTGGGCCGGAGGCGCCGGCGCAGGAGCCGGTGCCGGGTCCAGCGGCAGCGGCGCACCGGCCACGGAGTCCTGCGGCGCGGCCGGCTCTGCAGAGGCAATGCCTCCCCCGGACAGCCCGATCACAGTCAGCGCCGCAGCGCCCAGGAGTAGAAGTTTTCCAGTCACGGTTCCCCCTTCGAACGACGGATATCGGAGCCAGGTTACCCCTGTTCGGCCGCCATGGCATCACGAAGACTCTTGGGCCGCAGGTCGTTCCAATGCTGCTCGACGTACTCCACACAGGCGGCGCGGTCGGCACCTTGTTCACCTCCGTAGACCACACGCCACCCGGCCGGAACATTGGCGAATGTGGGCCACAGGCTGTACTGCTCTTCGTCGTTGACCAGCACGTAGAAACTGCCGCTTTCGTCGTCAAAGGGATTGGTGCTCATCGGATCTCCTCGGTATCGGTGGCGCAGCGGAAAGGTGGGCGCCCAGGACCCGGTCGGACAGCAGTCCCAGACAACTCAGGTTGGGAAAACCGGGTCCCTGGGTGAGACCTGCCAAGTTGGGTAGAAAAAGCTTCGGGGCCACCTCTGTGACAGCCAGGTCGTGCCCGATCGCCTCGGCCAGCCGGTCACCGGAGAGCGGCCCGCCCAGGCCCAGCTCCAGCAGGTCCAAGGTGTCCTGGCCGAACAGCGATACGAACCACAGCGGGTCGGCACCGGAGCCGTCGATGACCAGATCGAAACCGTGCACGGTCTCGAAGTTCTCACCGCCGCGGTTGGTGCTCAGTGTCAGTCGGATTCGGCCGTCGCGGGCCACCGCGTGCGCCACCCGGCCCCGCAGGTGGCGGATCCGGTCGTCGGCCAGCAGCGCGTCCTGCACCCGCGCCGAGAACACCCCACGGTCGGTGCGGGCCAGCGCATCTCGCCGCTCGGCCAAAGTCAGCGCGGTCCAGTCGATGGGATCGGAGAACAGCGCGTTCTCGAAGAAGCCCTCCCCACGGGTGAACAGCGTCACCTGTGGGGAAATCACGGTGATCGTCGAAACCCGGTGCCGGAACAGCTCATTGAGCATCGATGCGGCGGTCTCGCCACCGCCGATAACGGCGACGCGCTCGGCGCTGATCCGGTCGGCCGCAGCCCGGTGCCAGAATTGCGCGATCGAGAGCACTAACGGGTTGCCGGGCAGGATCGACTTCTCGGCCTGGCCCGGGCCGGTGATCATCACTGCGTCTGCGGCGACCGTAGTCTCCCGGGAGGCCTCCCTCGTGTGCAGCACCCAACCGGCGCCGTTCACCCCCAGCCGCTCTACCTCACCGGGGATCACCTTGAGCTGCACCGCGTCGGCCACCCAGCGCAGGTACTGGCTCCACCGCAGGTGGGTGGGGGCCGGCCGGCCCCGGTCGACCCACTCGGCGAACTGTCCGGTGGCGATCAGATAGGACTGCCAGCCGTAGCGCGTCATTCGCTCGTCGAGTTCGGCGTTGCGGCCGGCAACCAGGGCCGAGCGGTACGGGAAGCCGACGTCCTTCTCCGGGCTGGTGCCCAGCCGGTGCGCACCGTCGGTCCAGCCGCCGGAGGCGCGCCAGTTGGCGGCGACCTCGGTGCGTTCGACGGCGACCACGTCCGGTGCGGCGACGCCCATCTCGCGCAGCACCGCGGCCTTCGCGGCCACCGCGACCGCCTTGGCCCCGGCGCCCACCACCGCAAGTGTGCTCATCGCAGTTCCTCCACCAGGTCGCCCAGGCTGTCGGCGAACAGCTCTTGCAGCTGCCCGATCTCGGCGTCGCCGAGGATATCGGGCAGCGTGCGCCACTGGGTCATCAACGCCTGTCCCGCCCCGAGGTCGGCCACCACGGCAAAGATGCTCAGCTCGTGGCGTACCGCCTGGCCGGGTTCGGGCACCGACGGCAACCCGGCGATCAGGTCTGGCGCCACGGCCGGCCCACCCCCGGCCCGGTCAACCCGGCCCAGGTAGTTCAGCAGCAACTGGGGACCCGGCTGGGCTGCCAGCCGGTTGGCGGTGTCGGCACGCAGGTAGGCCAGCAGCCCGTAGTCGATTCCGCCGCCCGGAATGTCGGCCTGTGCGCGCGCCACCCCGGCCGGGTCGGCCTGGGCCACCCGCAGCGGATAGATCGCGGACAGCAGACCGGCGATGTCGGCGGTGTCGACACCGGCCACAACCTCCTCGGCACGCCCGTGGGTCTCCAAGGCCAGCAGCGGTGTCGCGCCGGCCTGCCCGCGGCCGGCCCGCCAGGCGGTGACCATCCGCGCGGTCGCCGCAACCAGCAGGTCATGCATCGGAACCGGCAAGGCCAACAGCGCAGCGGTCAACATCGCGTCGGCGACGGTCACCGACACCGTGAGATCACCGGCGCGATCGCGCTGCGGGTCGACCCGCCGAGCACCCAAATCCGGATCCTGGCCGGCCAGCTGGGCGGCCCAGAAGTCCACGGTGTCCAGGCTCTGCGCACGCTCGTGCAGCGCGGTCGCCCAACGCCGGTAACCGCTGCGCTCCGGCAGCGGATCCGCCCCGGCCAGCGCGGCATGCAGTTCACCGAGGATCACCTGCCACGACACCGGGTCCAGTGCCAGCACATGCCCGCACAGCATCAGCACTCCCGCGCCGTCGGGCGCACGCAGCCACACCGCCCGCAGCATGACTCCGTTCGCCGGATCCAGGCTCTCCAACAGTCGGGTGCCGTGCTCGGTGACCACCGAAAGGTCGGCCGCCTCGACCGTGACCTCGGTCAGTACGTCGACGGGCTCGGTCGGATGCAGCGTCAGGTCGGCCGGGTCGAGTCGGGCATGCAACAGCGGGTGAGCGGCGACGATCGCGGCCAGGGCAGCGCGCAGCCGCTCCGGTTCGGTGTCGTCGGGCAGCCGGATCGCTTCGACCTGCCCCAGTCGGCGGGGGCTGCCGTATTGGTAGAGCCAGCGGCCGGCCGGCAGCAGCGGAATCGGCCCGTCGGCCGGCTGCGGCCCGTCGCGCTGCACCGCCTCGCCGGCTTCGGCGACTTCCCTGTCCAAAGCGGCAGCCACGTCCCGAATCGTGTTGCAGCTCAAGATGGTCCGCGGACGCAACGGCAAGCCACGCCGGCGAGCCGCCCGCACCATCGACAGCGCAACGATGCTGTCCAAACCCAGCTCACGCAGATCGGTCTCGACCCCCGGCGCGACGGTTTCCGCCCCCGCGGCGCCCTCCGGGCCGGCGAACACCTCGGCGAGCAGCTCCACCAGAACCCGTTCGGTGTCGGTGGCCGCCGCTATGCCGCAGCCGAGCGGATCGGACTGCGCCAGCAGCGCCGCCAACGTCTCGGTGTCCAGCTTTCCGTTGGAGGTCAACGGCATCGATTCCACCGCGGTGATCCGGGCAGGTATCAGGTAGGACGGCAGCCGGCTGCCGATCTCGGCGCGCACCCGGGTGGTGTCCACCTGCGCGCCGGTGACGAAACCGGCCAGTTGGGTTCCGGCCGGCCCTTGCACGGGCAGCACCGCGGCCGCGGTCACCCCGGTCGCGGCGGCCAGTGCCGCCTCGACCTCAGCGATCTCGACCCGGTAGCCGCGCACCTTGACCTGGTCGTCGGCCCGGCCCAGGTAGACCAGGCGGCCATCGGCCCGGCGCCGGACCAGATCCCCGGTGCGATACATCCGGCCACCGGCGCGAAACGGGTCGGCGATGTAGCGGGCCGCAGTCGCCGCGGCGCGGCCCAGATAGCCGCGGGTGACCTGCGCGCCAGCCAAGTACAGCTCGCCGGCCACCCCGTCGGGCACTTCGCGCAGCGCCGAGTCCAGTACGTGGGCGCTCATGCCCCGCACCGCTTCACCGATCACCGGAACATCGGTGTCGGCGACGTTGGCGACGACGGCTTCCACGGTGGTTTCGGTGGGTCCGTAGCAGTTGTGGACCGCCGTCGAGGTCGCCGCCCGCAGTCTCGCCCAGGTGTGCGGGGCAATGGCCTCGCCGCCGAGCGCCAGCACCGTGAGGCGGTGGTCGGAATCGGCATCAAGCAGGCCGGCGTCGAACAGTTGGGTGAACATCGACGGTGAGGTGTCGATCATGTCCAGTCGGTGGCGGCGGATGCCGTCGATGATCGCCTCGGCGTCGCGCATCTCGTCGGCGGAGAACAGGTGCACGGTCTGCCCGCCCAGCAGGCCGACCAGCGGCTGCCAGCTGGCGTCGAAACTCAGTGACCAGGCGTGCGCGACGCGCAGTGCCCGGCCTAGGCGCGCCACGGCGGGCGCGTACATGCGTTGCTGGTGGTCGGCAAAGTACGACGCCAGCGCGCGGTGGGTGCCGACGACGCCCTTGGGTTCTCCGGTGGATCCGGAGGTGAAGATCACGTAGGCGGCCGAGTCGGGGTGGATCGCGGTCGGAGTCGCGGTCTGCCCTGCATCTTCGGAACGCAGCTCGGCGAGCAGTTCGACGGTCAGTGTCAGCTTCGGACCTGCTTGGCGCAGAATCGATTCGATGCGCACGTCGGGCAGGCTGATGTCGACGGGAACGTAGGCCGCCCCGGCCTGCAGCACCGCCAGGATCGCGAGGACCGAATCCAGCGAGCGAGGCAGCGCTATCGCGACCCGGTCTTCGGGACCGATCCCCCGCCCGGCCAATGCCCTTGCCAGTTCGGCAGATTCGGCGGCCAGTTCGGCGTAGGTCAGGCTGCGGTCCTCGCCGGACAGCGCCGGACTGTCCGGGTGCGCCGCGGCGGCCGCGGCGAACAGCGCGGGAACCGAAGTCGCCGGGTCTATGCGGGGCGACACCGGGTCGACTCCGCGTACCCGCTCGGCAGGCAGCAGCACATCCAGATCGGCTATCTGGGGCCGCGCCGGGTCGGCCAACTGGCGCAGCACCTGCAGCAGCCGCTGCCCCAGATCTGGAATCGACAGCTCCCCCAGTGCAGCTGGGATCGCCTCAAGCAGCACGGTGAGCCGGCCGTCGCGGGGCGGGTAGCTGACCAGGGTCAGCGGATAGTGCGTCAGGCTCTCCACCGCCACCGGGATGAAACGCACCCCGTCATCGGTGGTGACCCCGGCCGACGCCGAGCCGATGGGCGCATTCTCGAATACCAGCAGGGTGTCGAACACCGCGTTGGTGCTGGCCCGCTGCACCGTCGACAGACTCAGGTACCCCAGGTCGCGCATGGCAGCGGTATCGCGTTGCAGCGCTTGGCAGGTGGCGACCACCTCGGCGCGCGGCGGTGTCGACGCGGCCACCGGGACGGTGTTGATGAACAGGCCGACCATGGTCTCGACGCCGGTGAGCTGTTGCGGGCGGCCCGACACCACCGCGCCGAACGCCACGTCGGTCCGGTCGGTGAGCCGGCCGAGCAGCACCGCCCAGGCGAACTGCAGCACCGTGTTCAGCGTCAGACCGTGCCGGCGGGCCCACTCGGTCACACGGGCGGTGGCGTCGCTGTCCAGCGCGACCTCGTGGGTCTGCGGGACGGCACTGCCCACCGCGGCTCGCGCACCGCCGGCCAGCATGGTGGGGGCGCGCAGCGGGGCCAGGTAGTCGCGCCACCGTTGTGTCGCGGCGGCCGTGTCTTGGTTTGTCAGCCAGCCGATGTAGTCGCGGTAGGGGCGCGGCGCAGGCAGCGGGTCGACGCCGCCGGCGCGATAGATCGCCACCATTTCGTCGAAGAACACCGCCATCGACCACCCGTCAAGCAACAGGTGGTGCACGGTGAGGATCAGCCGGTACTGCTCGGGGGCGGACCGGGCCAGCACGAAGCGCAGCAACGGTCCGCGGGCCAAGTCGAAGTTCGTGGTGCGTTCGATGCGCGCGATCTCATCGAATTCGCATGGCGCAGCGTTGATCTCCCGCCACGGAAGAACCGCTGTCGCCGGGATGATCTGCACCGGGTGCGGCAGGTCGACGTCCCAGAACGAGGCCCGCAGGTTCGCATGCCGGGCCAGCATCGCCTCGGCACTGCGGCGCAACAGCCCGGGGTCGACGGCGCCGACGATATCGATGACGAACTGCACGGTATAGACGTCGACGCCGTCGGCCCCGTCATCGGTGGCGAGTGTGGCCAGCGAGAACAATCCCTGCTGCAGCGGCGAGAGCGCTAACACATCCTCGATCGCCGGGGCCACCCGTTGGGAGGTCTCGGTCACGGCGAATCACCCCATGCCGCGGTCAGATCGGCCAGGGCGTCGCTGCTCAGACCCGAGACGCTCATCGGTTCAAACGCCGTGTCGGCGGCCTCCGGGGTGCCACCGGCAGCAGCTTGAAGGTCGACAGCGGCGGCCAGTTCGGCGAAGGTCGGGTGCTCGAAGATCATCCGCGGGTCGACGTCCAGCCCCGCCGCGCGCGCCCGCGCGGCCAGCTGCACCGACAGGATGCTGTCGCCGCCGAGTTCGAAGAAGCCGTCGCTGCGCCCGATCGCCGCGACACCCAATAGTTCGGCGCAGATTCCGACCAGGGTCTGTTCGGTGGCGGTGACCGGTGGGTCCGATTCCCCGCGGGTGGCCACTGCCGGCTGCGGTAGCGCGGGCCGGTTCAGCTTCCCGGAGTCCGTCAACGGCATGGCGTCGAGCACCGTCAGCGATGACGGGACCATGTAGCCGGGCAGCATCGCGGCCACGGCCGCACGCACCGAAGCGATGAACTCCGCCGCGTCGGCGACCGGGGCGGCAGGGACCAGGTAGCCGGCCAGCGTGGTGACACCGCGCTGCTCCCAGGTGCGGGCAGCGGCGGTCGCCACTCCCGGTGCGCCGCGCAATGCGGCCTCGACCTCGGCCAGCTCCACCCGGAACCCACGCACCTTGACCTGGTGGTCGGTGCGGCCAACAAACTCCAATACCCCGTCGACGGTCCACCGGGCCCGGTCGCCACTGCGGTAGAGCCGGTCGCCCGAAACGTTGGCGAAGGGGTTGGCGACGAAGCGGGTCGAGGTCAGTCCCGGCCGCTTCCAGTAGCCGCGGACGATCTGCGGGCCCGCGTAGTAGACCTCGCCGACCACCCCGGGCGGCACCAGCTGCAGTGCGTCGTCGAGCAGGTAGGCCTGCGACCCGGGTGTGGGTCGGCCCAGTTTCGGTGTGGGCGGCTCCAGTTCACCGCGCACCACTGCACCCGAGGTTTCGGTGGCACCGAAGTTGTTGAGCAGTTGAGCGTTCGGATCCAGTGCCCCGCCGAGCCGGGCCAGCAGGTCCGCCGAGACGGGTTCACCGCTGCACACCAGGCGGCGCAGGCCGCGCAGCGAGTTGTCGGAATCGGCCAGCACCGAGATCAGGCTGGCCACCGCGGTCACTTGAGCCACCCGCTCGTCCACGATCAGCCGTGCCAATGCTTCGGGGTTACGGAACTCGTTGTCGTCGGCCAGAATCAGCGTCGCGCCGGCGGCCAGCCCGGCCAGCATCTCCATGCCGCCCTCCAGGAAGGTCATCGACGACTGGGCCAGCCGGATGTCGTCACCGCCGACCGGGTAGTGGGCGATCTGCCAGTTCAGCCGTGCGCTCATGGACCGGTGGGTGCCCAGCACGCCCTTGGGCGTACCGGTGGAGCCGGAGGTGAATACCAGATACATCGGGTCGTCGGGGTGCGGCACTGGAAGGTCCACCCCAGCAGCATCTTTCGCCAATTCCGCCTGAACCTCGGCGTCATCCAGGCACAGCAGCGTGACACCGTCCGGCGCCGGAATCGCGTCCCGGGTGGCGCTGCTGACCAGGATCACTGTCGGCGCGACGTCGTCGATCATGAACTCGAGGCGCTGACGCGGGTAGCTCGGGTCCAGCGGGAAATAGCCGGCGCCGGCCTTCATGATGCCGACCAGCGCCACCGGCAGATCCAGGTCGCGGCGCGCCGACAGGCCCACCAGGGTTCCGGGTTCGACGCCGGCGGCGATCAACAGCTCGGCAAGCCGGTCGGAGCGGCGATGCAACTGCGGGTAGGTGAGCTCGGCTCCGCCGCATCGCACGGCGACGCCGTCGAAGGTGCGGCTGGGCGCCAGCACCTCGGCGATAGTTTGCGGATCGCCCGCAGGAATCTCGGCGCCGCGGCTCCACTGGTGCAAGATGCGCTCGCGCTGCTCGTCGTCGACCAGGCTGATGTCGCGCAGCGCCCGCCCCGGATCGGCTGCCATGGTCGCCAGCACCCGGCCCAGCCAGTCCGCCAGTCGTTGTACGGTGGCGCGCTCGTAGAGGTCGGTGCGGTAGATCAGATGTCCGTCATAACCGGAACCGCCGTCCCCGTCGGACTCCTTGGTGGTGAACAGATTCACCGACAGGTCGGCGTGCGCGATGTCGAACGTGGGCATCACGGTGCGGAAGACCAGGTCGCCCTCGGGACCGCTGCTGATGACGTGGGTGACGTCGGCGGCCTCGCGGACGTGGACCACCACCTGGAACAGCGGGTTACGCGAGAGCGTGCGGACCGGGTTGAGCGCCTCCACCAGCCGGTCGAACGGCAGGTCGGCATGCGCGTAGGCGCCCAGTGCGGCCTCCCGCGCCCGGGTGACCATGTCGCGCAGTGTCGGGTTGCCGGACAACCGGTTTCGCAGCACCACGATGTTGACGAAGAACCCGACCAGGTTGTCCAGGGCGTTGTCGGTGCGTCCGGCGATCGGCACCCCGAGCGGGATGTCGTCGCCGCTGCCGGCCAGATGCAGCAGCACCGCGACCGCGGACTGCATCACCATGAACTCGGTAGCGCCGGTCTCGCGAGCCAACGCCGCCAGCCCTGCTCGCACCTGCGGGGGGACGGTGAAGGCGACCGAGTCGCCGGAGCCGTTCGCGGTGGCGGGGCGGGGATAGTCCGGCCGCGGTCCGGTGTCGTCGGCCAGGCCGGCCAGTTGCTCGATCCAGTAGCGGCGTTGCGCCTCGATCAGACCGGACTCGTCACGCAGCAGTTCGCCCTGCCAGTGCGCGAAGTCCGCGTACTGCAAGGCCGGCGGCTCCCAGGCCGGGGCGGAGCCGGCGGCGCGCGCCCGGTAGGCGATCAGCAGGTCGGTGAAGAGCACCTCGACCGACCAGTGGTCGGCGGCGATGTGGTGCACCACCAGGGACAACACCCGTTCGTCGCCGGGCAGGTGCAGCAGCGCCGCCCGGATCGGCCAATCCCGTTCCAGGTCGAATGCGGTGCCGCGCTGCTCGTCGAGTCGGACCCGGGTCCACGCTGCCACGGCGCCCGGATCTGTTTCGGGGCACTGTAGTTCGGTTACCGGCACCGCCGCGGACGCATTGATCACCTGGTGAGGCAGCCCGTCGATCTCACGGAACGTGGTGCGCAGACTGTCGTGGCGACCCACCATGTCACCGATCGCGGCGGTCAGGGCAGCAGTGTCGCAGGGGCCGGTGAGCCGGGCCGACAGCGGAATGTTGTCACCGGTGGCACCGGGGTCCAGTCGGTAGGCGAACCAGGTGCGCAGCTGTGACGCCGAGACCGGGAGGTTGCCGGTGCGCGGTACGGCGACCAACGGCGGTCGCCCGGCCCCGTTTTCGCCGGGTTGCGCGGCCGGGGCCCGGTCGATCGCGGCGGCCAGTCGGGCCACCGTGCTGGCCTCGAAGATCTCCCGGATGCCGATCTCCACCTCGCAGCGGGCGCGGATCGCCGCGACCAGTTTGGTGGCCAGCAGCGAGTGACCGCCAAGGTCGAAGAACGAGTCGTCGGCGCCCACCTTGTCGCGGGACAGCAGTTGGGCGAACAGTTGCGCCACCAGGTGTTCGGTGTCAGTCTGCGGCTCCCGGTAGGGCGTGCTCTCGATCGGCTGCGGGTCGGGCAGCGCGGCGCGGTCGATCTTGCCGTGCGCGGTGATCGGGATGTCGTCGACCACCACGTAGGCCGCCGGCGCCATGTATTCCGGCAATGCCGCGGCCACGCGGGCCCGGATCCGCGGAATCTCGACGGTGTCTTCTGTCGCGCTTCGCCCGGGGCCTTCCCCAGCGCCGGGGCCGGCGGGGGTCAGGTAGGCCACCAGGCTGCGGCCCAACCCGGGAAGGTCGGACACCACCACCACGCACTGGCCGATGCTGGGATCCACCGAGATGGCCGAGGCCACCTCGCCGAGTTCGATCCGGAAGCCGCGGACCTTAACCTGGTCGTCGGCGCGGCCGATGAATTCCAGGTCGCCGGCGGCATTGCGGCGGGCCAGATCACCGGTGCGGTAGAGCCGCTGGCCGGGCGTCCACGGGTCGGCGACGAAACGCTCGGCGGTCAGACCGGGGCGGTCGAAGTAGCCGCGGGCCACATGTGTTCCGCCGATGTAGATCTCGCCGATCACCCCGACCGGCACCGGCGCCAAGGCGTCGTCGAGCAGCCACATGGTGGTGTTGATGTTCGGGCTGCCGATCGGCACGATCCGGTTGCCCTGGGGGCCTTCCACCTTGTGTCGGGACGAGTTCACCACGGTCTCGGTGGGGCCGTAGAAGTTGTGCAGCAGGGCATCGAAGGTGGCGTGGAACTTGTCCGCGAGTTCGCCCGGCAACGGTTCGCCACCGATCGGGATGCGTCGCAGGGTGCGCCACTGGTTCACTCCGGGCAGCGACAGGAACAGGCCCAGCAGCGACGGCACGAAGTGCATGGCGGTGACGCCTTCGCGCTGCAGCAGGTCGGTCAGGTAGCCGATGTCGCGAAGTCCGTCCGGGCGCGGAATCACCAGCCGGGCACCGTTTCCCAGGGTGCCGAACAGTTCGCCGATCGACACGTCGAAGCTCGGCGAGGCGACCTGCAGCAGTACGTCGGTGTCGTCGATGCCGTACTCGCCGCCGAACCAGACCAGGTACTCGGTGATCGGGGCGTGGGATACCTCGACACCCTTGGGCAACCCGGTCGAACCGGAGGTGTAGATGAGGTAGGCCAGGTTCTCCGAACGCAGTGGGCGCACCCGGTCGGCGTCGGTGGGGTCGGTGTCGGGCCGGCCGGCCAGCTCGTCGGCGGTCAGCGGCTCCCGCAGCACGAGCGACGGCCGGGCGTCACCGAGGATGAATTCGATACGGTCCGGCGGGTATTCGGGGTCGACGGGAACGTAGGCGGCGCCGGCCTTGGCGATACCCAGGGCGGTGACCACCAAATCCGTCGAGCGGCCGAACAGCACCGCGACCTTGTCCTCGGTGCCGATGCCCGCGGCGATCAGGTGGTGTGCGATCCGGTTGGCGCGCGCGTTGATCTCGGCGTAGCTGTACCGGCCGTGGTCGTCGACGACGGCGATGGCGTTCGGGGTGGCCGCGGCCCGGTCGGCCACCAGCGCGCCCAGGGTGGCCGGCGCCTCGGGGGGCGGGACGAAGTCGGGTCCGCGGGAAATCGCGTCCAGCCAGGCCCGGTCGTCATCGCCGAGCATGTCCAGCTCACCGACGACGGTCTGGGGCTGCGCCACGGCGGCCGACAGCAGCTGCACCAGGTGGCGCAGCAACTGCTCGACCAATGCCTCGTCGAGCACGTCGTGCAGGTACTCGGCCTCGATCAGCGCGCCGCCATCGTGGGAGCCGCCGGCCTCCACCATGATTCCCAGCGGCAGCTGGGCGACCTTGCCGCGGTAATCGGCTCGGGTGCAGGTGATCCCGTCCGGCTGGAAGCCGCCCCCCTGTGCCGAGCGGAAGCCGAAGCTGAGCCGGGTGAGTCGTTCCACTCCCCCGTGGCGGCGGTCCGGGTTGAGTTCACGCACCACCCGGTCGAGGTTGATGCCCTGGTGGCCGAACGCCCCCAGTGCGGCGTCGCGGGTGTGCGCCAGCAGCTCGCTGAACCGGACAGCGGCGTCAACCTTCGCGCGCAGCACCACGGTGTTGCCGAAGTAGCCGATGGCCCCGTCGGTACCGGCAGTGCGGTTGAGCACCGGTGAGGCGATGAGGAAGTCATCGGTGGCGGTGTAACGGTAGATCAGGGCGGACAACGCCGCGGCGATCACCATGTAGGGCGTGGCGCCGTTGCGACGTGCCAGATCGGCGATGCCGGACATCAACTCGGCGGGCAGGGTGCGGGTGCACAAGCCGGCGCGCAGCGTGCTGGGTATCGCCGAGCCGTGCGGGCCGGGCAGCTCCAACGGGTCCGGCGGGTCGGCCAGCAGGGTGCGCCAGTAGTTCAGCTCGGCTTCGTGGCCGGAGCCCGCCGGAGCGGCGGGGTGCGGTACGGGTGCGCGGGTGGCGAACTGCTCCGGGTCGGCGTAGGCGGCCGTGAGGTCGGCGAAGAACACCGCCCAGGAGTCGTCGTCCCAGGCGATGTGGTGAGCCACCAGCAGCAGAATGTGTTCCTCTGGTGCAACCCGGACCAGGGTGAGCCGCAGCGGGGCATCGGCATCCAGCCGGAACGGGGTACCGAATTCTCGCTGAGCCAGGACTTCCAGGCGCAGCGCGCGGGCCTGTTCGGCGAGGTCGGACAGGTCGTGTGCGGCGAAGCCCGGCGTGACCTCGGCGATCACCGGGTGGGGTTCGCCGGCGTCGTCGACGGTGTAGACGGTGCGCAGCACCGGGTGGCGCGCGGCCACTGCTGCCAGCGCGGCCTGCAGCCGGGCGCCGTCCAGCGGGCCGGTGAGCCGGTAGGAGACCGAGATGTTGGCCAGGGCGCCGTCCGGGTCGAGCGCCTGCACGAACCACATCCGACGCTGCCCGTCGCTCATGGTCAGCGGCCCAGACCCATTGGCCGGCCCGGACTGTGGCGCCGCAGCTGTCGAAGCGGCGGCCAGCCCGCGTTCGGCGAGTCGGCGGCGCAGCAGTTCCAGCCGCAGCTCGTTCGCGTCGGTCGCCTGGTCGACGGCGTCACGCGGCGATTCCAGCTTCGCCTCTCCTTCGTCGAGCCTCGCTAAACCGCCGGTGTCAGTCATGGGTGAACACAGTCCTTTCCGTGGCCGCGGCGGGCGCCGCGTCATCGGTCAGCGTCGCCGTCAGCTGGGCTCCGGTCATTCCGGCCAGCAGCGGACCGAGCGCCACACGCAGGCCGGTGGCCCGCCCCAAGCGCTTGCGCAGGTCCAGTGCGAGAAGTGAATCCAGGCCGAGGTCGACCAGGGCCCGGTGCATGTCGATGTCGTCGGGGCCTTCCAGGCCGAGCACCGTCACCAGTTCGTCGGCCACCACCTCACCGATCGGGCGATCGGCCGCCCCGTCGGCTGGGGCGGCAGTCAGTGCTGCGTCGAACGGCGAGGGCACGCCCTGACTGTCGAAGAACACCGCCAGTCGGTCGAAATCGGCGGCCAGGATCGCCGGGTCGTCCGGCGCGGCAAGAAGTCCGGCGGTGATCGCGGCGTCCGCGGCCATCGGCGTGAGGCCGGTTCGGGCGATCCGGTCCTTCTCCTCGCCGCTGACCACGGCCACGCTGCGCCACAGTCCCCAGCGGATGGAGGTGGCGCCGTGGCCCTGCGCCCGCAGCTGTCCCACCAGCGTGTCGGCCATCCGGTTGGCCGCCGCGTAGAGTCCGTGTCCCGACCCGCCCCACAGCGCCAGTACCGAGGAGCACACCAGTACGTGTGCGTCGGCGTCCAGCGGCCAGTGCCGTGCCAGGTTGTCCAGTCCGATCACCTTGGCGCCGAACGCATCCCGAACCGCCTCCGCGGTCACCTTGGACGCGGCCACGGCTTCTGCCGATGCCGTATGCACCAGCAGCCCGGCCGGTACGGGGCGATATTGCGCGATGACCGCCGCGACTGCGGCGTCATCGGTGATGTCGCAGCGGATCGCGGTGATACGCGCCCCGGTACGCGCGCGCAACGCATCCAACTGCGGCGTACTCGCATCGCTGGCCCCGCTGCGGCTGAGTAGGACGATGTCGCGGGCGCCGTGTTCGGCGCAGAACGCCGCGTAGGCCAATCCGATGGCGCCGGTTCCGCCGCTGATCACCACGGTCTCCGGGACCGTGGGCACCGTTGCGGCGGCCCTAGACTCGACGGACTCGACGAATCGACGGGTCGCCAGGCTCCCCGCACGCACCGCGACCTCGGTCTCGGTCAGCCACAGCGCGGCGCCAACGGCCCGCAGGTCGGCGGCAGTGGGCTGCACCGGCAGGTCCAGGTGCGCGAATGTGTGGTCGGGATAGTCGAATCCGATGCTGCGGTGCAGCGCGGCCAGCGCGGCGGCGCCTGGGCGCGGTGGCGGATCACCGTCGAGTTGTTCGGCGCTGCGGGTCAGCAGCCATACCCGGCGGCAGTTCGCTGCGGGCTGAACACCGGCCTGGCTGGCCGCGTGCTCGGCGAACTCGGTTGTTGCTGTGGTGATATCGACCGCGTGGCTGAGCGGAGCGATCAGCAGCAGGAACTCGGCGTCGGCTGGGTTCACCACTTCTACGTCCAGCGCAGCCACCAGTTGCGCGGTGAGCTCGCCCGACTGCCCGGCGTAGTCGACGACGGCCACCCGCGCGGGCCGTTGCTCCGGCTCGGTGACCGGCCGCCAGCTTTCGGTCATGACGACCGGCATCCGATGGCGCGGCCCGGGCGATTCCGTGCCGGCCCACAGCCGGTTGGTGTGCATCGGTGCGTGCGGGAAATGCCGCAGCAGCGCAGGAGCATCCGGCGCAAAGTCGCGCCAGCGGTAACCGGGGTCGGCGATCGCCGCGGCGGCGATGTTGGCTGCCAGCGCCTCACCGGGTGGCCGGTCACGGTCGGTGCTGCCCAGCACCTGGGCGGCACCGACGGAGTCGCCGAACGCCACCAACAGGGTCGGGTGCGCCGACATCTCGATGAACGTGGTGACGCCGCGCGCCACCGCGGCAGCGGCGGCCAAATCGAATCGGACCTGCCGACGCAGATTGTCGAACCAATACTGTCCGAACGTCGTGGCGGGCGGGATCGGTCCGCCGTACACCGATCCGATGAATTCCACTGGGGCGCTGTGGAATTGCGCCTCGGGAAGCTGGCCGGTCAGCTGGTCTCGCAGCGGCTCCAGTGCGCTGGTGTGCGCCGGGTAGCGCACCGGCAGTTCGCGGGCGAAGACGCCGCGCTGGCCGGCGGACTCCAGAATCTGCTGTATCGCGGCCCATTCGCCAGAGACGACCACCGATTCGGGGCCGTTGACCACTGACAGCTCCAGCCAGCCGGGGGTCGCGGCGATGATGTCGGCGGCAGCGTCGGCGGTCAGGGCGATCATCGCCATGCCGAACCGGACCGGTGCGTTGGTGGCCAGCTGGTCGGTCAGTTGCGCCCGTGCTGCCACCACCGCGACGGCGGCGTCCAAGTCCACCACGCCGGCGGTGTAGGCGGCGGCCAGCTCCCCCAGACTGTGGCCGACGGTGATGTCGGGCGGCACGCCGAAATGCCGCCAGGTGGCGGCCAGCGCGGCGGCGTGGGTGAACTGCGCGGCCTGCACCACCACCGGATCTGTGCGGCGGTCCCAGCTTCGGCTCTCCTGCGTCGAGCCTCGCTGAACCACCGGATCTGTGTCGTCGGTGCCGCGCAGGTACGCCAGCGGCGAGGCGTGACCGGCGCGCAGGAAGGCGTCATGGCAGCGGTCCGCCTCGGCGCGGTACGCCGCGATGCCGAGTAGTTCGGCTCCCATGCCGGGCCATTGGTTCCCTTGGCCGGGGAACACGAAAGCGGTGCGAGCGGCCTCGGGTTGATGCGACTGAGCCACCAGTGGGTGTTCGACGCCGCGGTAGACGGCGTCCAGGCCGGCGATGAGCTCGGCGGCGTCGCGGGCCCGGATCACCGCGCGGTAGCGGCGCACCGGACGGGTGGCCCGCAGGGTGTGGGCGACCGCCTCGACCCCGGCAGGATGGTTGTGCAGGTAACGCGCCAGCGCACCGGCCTCGGCAGCCACCAGGTCGCGGGCGTGTGCCGAGATCAGCACGGGGATCCGGCCGTCGGGCAGGGTGGTCGGGTGGCTGTTCAGCACGGCAGCGTCGTTTCCGCACGCTCGGCGTGCTCTGCCACCCCGACGATCAGGTGGGCATTGGTGCCGCTCATCCCGAACGCCGACACCGAGCCGATCCGGCGGCCGTCGCTGGCCGGCCAGGCGGTGATGGTTTCGGCCAGCGTGATGCCGTGGGCGTCCCAGTCGATGCCGTCGTGCCAGCCGTCGCGGACATGCAGGGTGGGCGGGATCGCCTGGTGCTCGGCGGCAAGGAGCACTTTGGTCAACCCGAGTGCCCCGGCCGCGGCCTGGGTATGGCCGATGTTGGATTTGACCGAGCCCAGCCGCGGGCCGGCGCCGGCTGTCGTGTCGGTGCCGTAGACGCTGATCAGCGAGCGCAGCTCCACGGGATCGCCGACCCGGGTCCCGGTTCCGTGGCCCTCGATCATTCCGACCTGGCTGGGCTGCACGCCGGCGTCGGCCAGGGCGTGCCGGAAGAGCCGCTGCTGGGCCTGTTCGCTGGGGGTGAGCAGGCCGGTGGTGTGACCGTCCTGGTTGAGCCGGCTGGCCATGATCTCGCCGTAGATGTGGCGGCGCTCGCGCAGGGCGGCCGATTTTCGTTGCAGCACAAAGATTCCGGCGCCCTCGGCCCACACCGTTCCGGTGGCGGCCGCACTGTAGGGCCGGCAGTGGCCGTCGTCGGAGAGCGCGTGCTGCTTGGAGAACTCGACGAAGAAGCCGGGCGAGCCCATCACGCACACCCCGCCGGCGAGCGCCATATCGGTGTCACCGGCCTGAATCGCCCGCACCGCCAGGTGCATTGCGGACAGCGCCGACGAGCAGGAGGTATCGACGGTGATCGCCGGGCCGGCCAGCCCCAGGGTGTAGGCGACCCGGCCCGAGATCACCGACAGTGCCGTGCCGGGCAGCAGGTGACCGCTGTGCGCGCCGAACTGCGCCATGTCCGGGCCGTAGCCGGTGACCGACGCACCGAGGTACACGCCGACGTCGTGGCCGGTGAGTTCGTCGGGATTGATGCCGGCATCTTCCAGGGCGCGCCAGGCCACCCGCAGTGCCACCCGCTGCTGCGGGTCCATCGCGACGGCCTCGCGCGGAGCGATACCGAAGAAGCCGGGATCGAATTCGGCGGCACCGGAAAGGAATCCGCCCGCGTTGCAGATCGGCTTGAAGCCCTCGCGGTGCGATCCCTCGATGAGTTCGCGCACCGCCCAGTCCCGGTCCTCGGGGATGGTGCTCAGCGCTTCGCGGCCGTCGGCCAGCAGTGCCCAATACTGCTCGGCGGTGTCGATCCCACCGGGCGCCTCGACGCCGAGACCGGTGATGACGACCGGGTCTTCGCGCCGATCATTCATCGGCGATGATCCGCTTCGCCAAGGTCTCGATGTGCTCGTAGTGATAGAAGTGTCCGCCGTCGTACAGCGACATCGACCAGGCGCCGGTGGTGTGGTCGGCCCACCGTTCCAGCAGGTCGGCGCCGACCCGGTCGTCGGAGCGGCCGCCCAGCACGGTGATGTCGGCACCGATGGTGACATCGGGTGCGCACTGGTAACGGTTGAACGCCAGGTAATCCGAGCGCACCGGGGTCAGCAGCAGGGTGAGGAATTCCTCGTCGGCCAGGATTCGCGGGTCGGTGCCGCCCAGCTGGGCGAGTTCGGCGCGCAGGTCGGCATCGCCGGTGGGCACCTTGCGCAGACCGGCCACCGTGCCCGGCGCAGGCGCGGCCGAGGCCCACAGCCGCTGGATTTCGATGCCGCGCTCTTCGGCGATCCTGGCGAACTCGAACGCGACGAGCGAGCCCATGCTGTGTCCGAACAGGCGCAGCGGCCCGAGCTGGCGCCAGGGCGCGGCGTCGAACAGGCTGCGGGCCAACTCCGGCAGGGTTTCGGCGGCCGGTTCGCGGAAACGGTCGGCACGCTGCGGATACTGCATGACGTAGGTGTCGGCACCGGCGGCCAGGGCCAGTGCCAGCGGGCGGTAGGTGGCCGCGGTTCCGCCGGCGTGCGGGGAGACCAGCGTGGGGGCGCCGGGCCCGGGAAAGCGGCCGATCCAGGAGGGGAACTGTTCGACGGCCGAGGTGTCGTCGACGGCCATCCGATCCCCTCGCAAGTATTAGTAAAGGCTGCCCTAATTTCCCTGCGTTAGGTTACCCCGACAGGGGGCTGGCCGGAAATCCGGGCGGGGGGGGAACGACCGCACATCGCCACCCCCCCGAACCGCCGCCGAGCCCAGCGCACCCCATGCGGCGGGGGGGAATCTGCCGGGGTAGGGGA
>CAXYUC010000018.1:0-38529 GCA_964292075.1 uncultured Mycolicibacter sp. | reverse complement strand
GGGGGGGGATTTTGTGGGGCGCCCGGGCGAAGCTGCTTCTCTTCCTATAAGACCGGGGGGGGCCGCACCGAACGCGCCCCCCTTGGAAACGGAGGGGGGCCGCCTCGTGATCGGCGAACCGGCCTACAGGCCGAACCCACTCGCCAGGTCGGCGAAGATGTCGGTGCTCGCGGCACTGCCACTGCCGAGATCGTCGAGCGGACTGCCCACGCCGTCCCAGCCGAGCGACATCGCGACGATCTCCTGCAGGCTTTGCCACGCGCCCAGCAGCCCGACACCTTGACCGTCAACCACCATCGGGAAGCCCATGAGACCGGTGGTGAGGCCGAGTCCGTTGATGATCGAGCCGCCGATACCGGGCGAGCTGCCGTCGGAGATCTCCTTGATGAAGCCGTCGACGTCGGTGCTGGTGAGGCCGGGCGATAGCAGTCCGCCGAAGGTGTAGCTGAGTGCGGTGACGTCCAGGTCCGCGGGCAGCAGGCCGGCTTGCGTCAGGGTCGGCAACAGGCCATCGAGGTTGAGCGTCGCGCCGTTGAGGAGGCCGCCGACCATGTTGGCCGGGATGTTGACGATGTCCTGCAGGGCCGAGTTCCAGTCCGGGTTGTCGCCGGAAAGCGCGGTGCTGATCTCGCCGGCGCTGTTGCCCAGCGCCACCAGCGGTGCGATCGACGGTCCGAGCGCACCAATCAGCACCCCGCTCAGCGGTGACGCCAAGAAGGAGAGAATCGGCGTGAGCTGCTCGGTGCTGAGGGGGAAGTCGCTGGGCATGTACTGCGGCATCACCAGCGTGATCAGCGTATGGAACGCATCGTTGCTCAGCCCCACCGGTGACATCGGCAGGTCGGTCGCCATGTTGGGCTGCGCAATGGCGTCGATGATCGCCTGCGGGTCGATCGACGTGCCATGGATCAGGTCAGCGATCAGCTGCTGGGCGGCGACGCCCGGCACCGCGGAGATGTGGTCCCACAGCGTGGTGGCGTTGTCCTTGGCGGTGGCGAACACGTCCTGCCAGGCGCCGAAGGGGTCGAAGTCAGCGGTCAGTGCCACAGCGGCCGAGTGCGAAGCGGTCAGTCCGGTAAGCGGAACGGTGACCGGGGTGACGGCGACGGCGCCGGCGCCGATGAGCGCGACGCCTGCGGCGACCCACGGAGCGGGGGCGAAGTGTTGCATTGGTCTCCTAGTTACGTAAGCGTGACAGCTGCCACGGCAACGAAAGGTTACGTGAACGTGGCTTATGTGCAAATTAGCTGATTACTAACAAAACCCAAGGTCAGCCCAAACTCGCCTCGGATGACCTGGGAATATAGATTTTCGGATCACTTGATCAACAGAGAATTCTCAGAAACTTAGTGGCTTGAGGCGGAAGGGCGTCGGCTGCGAGTGGACCAAAGTGGTGTCCGGGAGCCCTGCGGTCGCGCCTGACTCAAGCCTCGAGTGGCGCGGAGCGCGCCGGCGCGCCCTAGTCCTTGTCGTCGTTGGCGCGTGGGAACCCGCCGCCGGACGGGAACAGTGGGAAGACTACGTCGTCGAGCTTCTCGGCATCGCCAGCGGTCTTGTTCACCGTCGCGCCCCAGACGTTGCCGTCCGGCGACATCTTGACAGCCCAGACGTGACCGTGGGTGTCCTGGCGCATGACCTCGGGTTCGCTGGTGACCGAACCGGTGCCGGCGGCCAGGCGCACGGCCACCGTCTGCTTGGTGTCGACCAGGTTGACCAGCACGATGCCATCCATTGCGGCGCAACCGGCGACGCCGGGCTTGTCCGGCCATGTCCACACGGTCGACACCCGGGAATCCTTGGTGATGCGCTGCAACCGGTCGCCGCTCGGCGTTCGGTCGGTGACGTAGAGCGAGCCGTCGACGTGGTCGATGCACAGCCCGCCGCCGGCTCCCATCCCGCTCAGTGCGGTGGTGGGCGGGGCTTGGCCGATGGTCGTGGGTTGTTCGATACGCAACACCTTCCCGGCGGTCGAGCCGGGGTCGGCGGCCGCGGCGGGATTGCCCGCGTCGCCGGTCAGCACCACCAGGGTGGTCGGACTGGTGAAGATCAGCGCACCGGTATTGCCGGTCGCGCCTTTGGGGATTCCGGTCAGGATGTCCTTCGGGACGTCACCGTCGGCGATCCGGATCACCCGGTTGTCGGTAGGCGTGCTGATGTAGGCGTACATCAACCGGTCCTGGGTGTAGGTCGGTGACAGCACGATATCCATCAGCCCGCCGTCACCGGCCGGGTCGACGCCGATGACGGTCTTCACTTTGGGTTCGGCGGACAGCGAGACTTCTTTGACCGCACCGGTGGTCCGTTCGGCGACCAATGCCGATTTGCTGTCGCCGTGCATGATCAGGCCGCTGGTGCTCTCGAGGCAACCCTGCATCACCCCGGGTGCCGGGCATTGTTTCGGGAATGGGTTGGCGGGCAGCGGTGGCGGCGGCGGGGGAGTCGTGGGAGGTGCCATACCGCGCCGCGGCACGGTGGTGAACGGTTGAGACTGAGCGTCATCGAAGTGTGCGCAGCCTGTCAGAACCAGGAGTGCCGCGCACAGGACGACAGGCACCCGGTGAACCACCCCGCGCATCCGCATGCCCGTCAGGTTACGGACACCGGGTCGGGTTTCGCCACGACGCCCACCGCAGTGCTGCACCGGGCCGGATTCGATTCGCTAACGAAGCTGTTCAAATCCCCAATCCCGCCGAGGTTGCCCTTACGCTGGCAGGGTGACCAGTCATGGTGAGGGCTCACACTGGCGTCGGCCGGGTGAGACTGCCGACGCAGGCAAAGGACGTCCCAAGTCGGCACGTCTGGTAGATCCGGAGGACGACATGCCATCACCGACCTACACCGGTGATTTCGAGACCGCGGCCATTCCGGCGTACGACCCCACCGGTACTCGCTCTGTGGGAGCCGGCTACCACCCGCTGCCTTACGCCGAGCCGGCGGCCAGCCCCGGCCGTGTCGGAGTTGCCATCGGCGGCGATACCGACGCCGGCGAGCCATTCCAGGCGCTGGACCCGCGCGGCACCCAGGATCTCGGTCTATTGATTCTGCGGCTGGGCCTCGGTGTGCTGTTGGTGGCCCACGGGCTGCGGCAGCTGTTCGGGTGGTGGGGCGGTCAGGGGCTGACCGACTTCAAGAGTTCCATCGCCGCGGCCGGTTACCAGCACGCCGACATCCTGACCTATGCGGCTGGGGGCGGGCAGATCGCCGCGGGCCTGTTGCTGGTGCTCGGACTGTTCACGCCGCTGGCGGCGGCCGGCGCGCTGGCGTATTTCATCAACGGTGTGCTCACCGGCGTCTCGTCGCACAACCAGGGCCGGTTCGACTTTTTCCTGCCGGACGGCCACGAATACCACGTCATGCTCATCGTGGTAGCGGTGGCGATCGTGCTGGTCGGCCCGGGCCGGTACGGCCTCGACGGCGACCGCGGCTGGGCCAGGCGGCCCTTCATCGGATCAATCGTGGCCCTGGTGCTCGGAATTGCCGGCGGCATCGCGATGTGGGTGTTCCTCAACGGGGCCAACCCGCTGGGTTAACGGAACATCAGCGATACGGGTTCGGCACCCACCCACCGCTGGCCTCGGTCAGCAGCGGCAGGGTGGCGAAACTTACCGCGGGCAACCGCACAGTCGCACCGTCGCGTAGGTGCGCCCGCGCCCACGATCCCCGGGTAAATCCCAAGCCGTCGATGGCATCCCAACCGATCGAACGGCTGCCGAACAGGGTCCGGACGGTGATCTGCTGAGCGTCGGCCACGGTTCGCCACCGGGCGATCAGCACCGAGAGCAGGATTGGTAGCGCCAATACGGGCGCGGTGAATGGCCAGGTCGACACGGGGATCAGCAGCCCGAGCGCCAGGAAGCCGACCGCGAAGTGGGCCATCGGCGAGATGCGGATCACCAAGGGTGCGGAGTCGGGGGATGCAGCGGCCACCCCCGCATGATGTCACCGCTGGGGTCGCCGGACCCGGGCGTGGCCGCGCGCACCCGAGGTAAAAATAAATATTGACTACTTATTTTATATGCCACATGATGGACGCGTGTCGCCGACTAAACCCCGCCGAACCCAGGCGGAGCGCACTGCCGAGACCCGGCATGCGCTGCTCAACGCGACGCTCGACGCACTGGTGGAAGTTGGTTTCAAGGGAACCACCACGACCGAGGTAGCCCGCCGTGCCGGCGTCTCGGTGGGGGCGCTGCAGGGACATTTCCCGACGAAGATCGGCCTGCTGACCGCCGCCATCGAGTTCTCGCTGAACCGCCGCATCGAAGAGTTCGAGGTGTTGATGGCGGGGCTGGACTCGTCCGCGGACAAGCTCGACGAGGCGATCGATCTGCTGTGGTCGATGTATTCCGGTCCGACCTTCACCGCGTCGCACGAACTGTGGGTGGCGGCTCGCACCGACCCGGACCTGGCGCCCGCGGTCATCGAGACCGATCGCCAGTTCTCCGAAGCCTGCGACCGGATATACACCGAACTGCTTGCCTCGACGGACACCGCCGATGCCGATACCGCAGCGTCGCGGATCGGGCCGCAGATGACGTTCGCGCTGATGAACGGCCTGGCGATGTCCCGGTCGATCGCCGGCTACGAGCCACTACCCGCCGCCGACATCCTCGATGCCTTCAAGATGCTGGTTCGGCCACTGGCGACCGGCTTTGCAGACCCCCAACCCGAGAGAGAATCATGACCACCAAAGACCAGCCCGGTCAGCCGGCGGTACAGCCGCGGCGCATCCGTTTCAACTACCCGGTGGCGGCTCTGAACCGCCACTTCGTTGCCGGCGACCTGGTGATGAGCCACATGATCGCGCACCTGTCGGCGGTCTTTCCCGAGGGCGAGGACTTCTTCATCCGTTCGGTGCGCCGCTATGCCGACCAGATCACCGACCCTGACCTCAAGGAACAGGTCAAGGGATTCATCGGCCAAGAGGTCACCCACGGGCGCGAGCACCGTGCACTCAATGAGCGCCTGCATGAGATGGGTTACCCGACCCGCAGGGTCGACCGGCTGGTGAATCGCCGCCAGAAGGTCATCGAACGACGGTTCTCCCCGCTGACCTGCCTGGCCATCACCGCCGCACTCGAACATTTCACCGCCGTTTTCGCCGAAACCCTGCTCTCCGACGAGCGGGCCCAGGCCCTGCTCGGCACAACCGAAGTGCGGTCCATGTTGCTGTGGCATGCCATCGAGGAATCCGAGCACCGCGCGGTGGCCTTCGACGTCTACCGAGCAGTCGGGGGTGATGAGACCCGCCGCATCCGGACCATGCGGATCATCCGCTTCAGTTTCCCCCTCGCCGTCGTGGCGAACACCATCATCTCGCTCTTCGGCGACCGGGCCGCCTATCACCCGGTGCGACTCATCCGCAGTTTTGCTGCCCTGCGGCATTCGCCGTTTCTGACCCGCGCGGTCTTCCGCCGGCTGGGGGAGTACCTGCGGCCGGGCTTCCATCCCAATGACCAGGACAACACCGCGCTACTCGAGCACTGGGAGGCGGAGCTCTTCGGCGAACAGGGATCGCTGGTTGACCACCTGAACTGAGTGCTAGCTCATTTGACGCTGGGCCGGTCCAGCGGCTACCGTCGTGTGCTATGGACAACGGCATGCTCGTAGTAGCCCACTGCGCGTTGGTTGTTGCCTGAACTTCCAACACCGACGCGCAACCCTCGTGCAGCAGCTGAGCTGGCGGGGGTTTTTTGTTGCCAGCAGTCTCCAAAGACACAGTCGTCGAAGACAAAGAGGAAACCGTGAGCGCACCCACCACGCGACCGCCGGAGCGGCCGGCACCGGCGCAAGCCGCCAACGGGGCTAAGTCCGTTGACAAGGCCCCGGACGCAGCTTCAGGCAAGGCCAAGTCACCCGGCAGGCGAGTTCCGCCGGAGCAGATGACCGGCGCCCAATCGGTGATCCGGTCCCTGGAAGAGCTCGACGTCGACGTGATCTTCGGCATCCCGGGCGGCGCGGTGCTGCCGGTCTACGACCCGCTCTACGACTCGACGAAGCTGCGCCACGTGCTGGTCCGCCACGAGCAGGGCGCCGGGCACGCCGCCAGCGGCTACGCGCACGCCACCGGTCGGGTCGGGGTGTGCATGGCCACCTCCGGTCCCGGCGCCACCAACCTGGTGACGCCGCTGGCGGACGCGCAGATGGACTCCATCCCGGTGGTGGCGATTACCGGCCAGGTCGGCCGCCAACTGATCGGCACCGACGCCTTCCAGGAGGCCGACATCTCCGGCATCACCATGCCGATCACCAAGCACAACTTCCTGGTTCGCAACGGTGACGACATCCCGCGTGCGCTGGCCGAAGCATTCCACATCGCGGCCTCCGGGCGTCCCGGTGCGGTGTTGGTCGATATCCCCAAGGACGTGCTGCAGGGCCAATGCACCTTCGCCTGGCCGCCCCAGCTGGACCTGCCCGGCTACAAGCCCACCACCAAGCCGCACAGTCGGCAGGTCCGCGAGGCCGCCAAGCTGATCGCGGCCGCGAGCCGCCCGGTGCTTTACGTGGGTGGCGGAGTGATCCGTGGTGAGGCCTGCCAGGAACTGGCCGAGCTGGCCGAGCTGACCGGCATCCCGGTGGTCACCACCTTGATGGCCCGCGGCGCCTTCCCGGACAGCCACCGTCAGCACCTGGGCATGCCCGGCATGCACGGCACGGTGGCGGCGGTGGCCGGGCTGCAGCGCTCGGACCTGCTGATCACCCTGGGCGCCCGATTCGACGACCGGGTCACCGGCCAACTGGATTCGTTCGCCCCGGACGCCAAGGTGATTCACGCCGACATCGACCCGGCCGAGATCGGCAAGAACCGGCACGCCGACGTTCCGATCGTCGGCGACGTCAAGGCCGTCATCACCGAGTTGCTCGAGGTGCTGCGCCGCGAAAAGGCGCTGGGCTCCCTCGATCTCGCCGACTGGTGGAGCTACCTCGACGGGGTGCGCTCGACCTACCCGCTGAGCTACGGGCCGCAGAGCGACGGCAGCCTGTCGCCGGAGTTCGTCATCGAGACGCTGGGCCGCATCGCCGGACCCGACGCGCTCTATGTCGCCGGCGTTGGCCAGCACCAGATGTGGGCCGCGCAGTTCGTGAAGTACGAGAAGCCGCGCACCTGGCTGAACTCCGGGGGCCTGGGCACCATGGGTTTCGCGGTCCCGGCGGCCATGGGCGCCAAGATGGGTCGCCCGGACGCCGAGGTGTGGGCGATCGACGGTGACGGCTGCTTCCAGATGACCAACCAGGAGTTGGCCACCTGCGCGATCGAGGGCGTTCCGATCAAGGTTGCACTGATCAACAACGGCAACCTCGGCATGGTGCGGCAGTGGCAGACGCTGTTCTACGGGGAGCGCTACAGCCAGACCGACCTGGCCACCCACTCGCACCGCATCCCCGACTTCGTGATGCTGGCCGAGGCCCTGGGCTGTGTCGGATTGCGTTGCGAGCGTGAAGAAGACGTCGAAGATGTGATCAAGGCTGCCCAGGCTGTCACCGACCGGCCGGTGGTGATCGACTTCATCGTCGGCGCGGACGCTCAGGTGTGGCCGATGGTGGCCGCCGGCACCAGCAACGACGAAATCCAGGCGGCACGCGGCATCCGGCCGCTGTTCGACGACGAGAATAATGAGGGGCACGCGTGATGGCGACAGGTTGGAAGACCCACACGCTCTCGGTGCTGGTCGAAGACAAGCCCGGTGTGCTGGCGCGGGTGGCCGCGCTGTTCTCCCGCCGCGGCTTCAACATCGAGTCGCTGGCCGTCGGCGCTACCGAGACCAAGAACATGTCGCGGATGACGATCGTGGTCTCGGTGGAGGACACCCCACTGGAGCAGATCACCAAGCAGCTCAACAAGCTGATCAACGTCATCAAGATCGTCGAGCAGGAGGAGGACAACTCCGTCTCCCGCGAGATTGCGCTGATCAAAGTCCGTGCTGACGCCAGTACGCGCGGACAGATCGTCGAGGCGGTGAACCTGTTCCGCGCCAGGGTGATCGACGTCTCTCCGGAGTCGTTGATCATCGAGGCCACCGGCACGCCGGCCAAGTTCGATGCGCTGCTGCGGGTGTTGGAGCCCTATGGCATCCGCGAGATCGTCCAATCGGGTCTCGTATCGTTGTCTCGCGGTCCGCGCGGCATCGGCACGAGCAAATAGTCCCCCAGAAATAGCCAGTAAAGATAGTAAGGAAGTAAAACCAGTGGCATCAGAGAAGTTAGAGATGTTCTACGACGACGACGCTGACCTGTCGATCATCCAGGGCCGCAAGGTCGGCGTGATCGGTTACGGCAGCCAGGGACACGCGCACTCGCTGAGCCTGCGCGACTCCGGAGTGCAGGTGAAGGTGGGCCTCAAGGAAGGGTCGAAGTCGCGCGCCAAGGTCGCCGAGCAGGGCCTCGAGGTCGACACCCCCGCCGAGGTGGCCAAGTGGGCGGACGTGATCATGCTGCTCGCCCCCGACACCGCCCAGGCTGAGATCTTCACGAACGACATCGAGCCGAACCTGGTGGCGGGCAACGCGCTGTTCTTCGGCCACGGCCTCAACATCCACTTCGGCCTGATCAAGCCGGCCGCCGATATCACCGTCGGGATGGTCGCGCCCAAGGGGCCGGGCCACCTGGTTCGCCGGCAGTTCGTCGACGGCAAGGGTGTGCCCTCGCTGATCGCGGTCGCGCAGGACCCCAACGGTGAGGGCGAGGCGCTGGCCTTGTCGTACGCCAAGGGCATCGGCGGCACCCGGGCTGGGGTCATCAAGACCACCTTCAAAGAGGAGACCGAGACCGACCTGTTCGGTGAGCAGGCCGTGTTGTGCGGTGGCACTGAGGAACTGGTCAAGGCCGGTTTCGAGGTCATGGTCGAGGCAGGCTACGCCCCGGAGATGGCCTACTTCGAGGTGCTGCACGAGCTCAAGCTGATCGTCGACCTGATGTACGAGGGCGGCATTGCGCGGATGAACTACTCGGTGAGCGACACCGCGGAATTCGGTGGCTACCTGTCCGGTCCGCGGGTGATCGACGCCGGCACCAAGCAGCGGATGCGCGACATCCTGTCCGACATCCAGGACGGCACCTTCGTCAAGCGCCTGGTGGCCAACGTCGAGGGCGGTAACAAGGAACTCGAAGGTCTGCGCAAGGAGAATGCCGAGCACCCCATCGAGGTCACCGGCAAGAAGCTGCGCGACCTGATGAGCTGGGTGGACCGGCCCATCACCGAAACCGCCTAGGCGTTCGATCACCCACACGCCGAGCGTGTACCCAGTGCGAGTTTTCGACTGCTTTTTCGCGCTGAGTACACGCTCGGCGTGTTAGGGCGCCAGGCTCGGCAACTCACGAACCCCGAACTCGCGTCGCAGCAGGGTGCGCGCGGCGTAGTAGCCGGCCATTCCGTGCACTCCGGCACCCGGAGGTGTGGCTGCTGAGCACAGATATACCCCGGGAATCGCGGTGGCCCAAGGATTTACCCGCGGCGTCGGCCCGGCCAGAGCCCGCCACGCGCTGTTGCCTCCGGCGGAGATATCGCCGCCGACATAGTTGGCATTGTGGTTTGCCAGCTGGGCTGCCGGTACAGACCGGACCGCGACCACGATGTCGCGGAAGCCGGGGGCGAATCGCTCGATGCCGGCGGTGACGGTCTCGGCCTGGTCGACGGTCGATCCGGCCGGAACGTGCGCATATGCCCACATCGGACGTCGGCCGGCGGCGTCGATGCGGGACGGGTCGACCAGATGAGGTAGCGCCGCCAAGATCATCGGCCGCGGTGCGTGCCGGCCGGCGGCGATCTCGGCTTCGGCCTGGACCATCTGTTTGCGGTCACCCCCAAGATGCAGCGTGGGCGCCTGCGCCAGCCGCGGATCGCGCCACGGCACCTCATCGGAGAGCACGAAGTCGACCTTCGCGGCCGCCGAGCCGAAACGGTAACGGCGCAGGGCTTTCGCATACCGGGTCGGTAGCGCGTCCCCGTAGACCGACAGCAGTTCGGTTGGGGCAGTGTCGAACAGCACCACGCGGCCGGGCGGCTTTCGCACCGGGTTATCGGCGGCCAACTGTCCGCCGTGCGCGGTCAGATCGGCGATGAGTGCATCGGTGATCGCCTGACTGCCGCCCACAGGGATAGGCCAGCCGACCGTATGGCCAAGCGTCGCCAGCATCATGCCCGCGCCGGCCGAGGTCACCGACGGCAGCCGCGAGATCGTGTGCGCGGCCACCCCGGTGTAGAGGGCGCGGGCATCGTCGCCGGACAGCGTCGCGTTCCAGGCCGGGCCGGCCTGTTCGGCCATCCGCAGCCCCAGCCGGACGACCGTTGCGATTCCGGAGGGCACGGACCGTTTGTCTCCCAGCAGAAACTTCACCACGGCTTGGCTATCGGCGACCAGTGGGCCGAGCAGCCGGCGCCACGACGAACCGTGCTCCAACTCCGCGCAGGTGCGGTCCAGGTCGCGGTAGGCGATGGCCGCGGGCCGGTCATCCAGCGGATTGCCATAGGAGATCTCGGGCGCCGTCAGCTGCACCCCCCGGGCGGCCAGATCGAACTCGCTGAAGAACGGCGATGCCAACCCCAGCGGATGCACCGCCGAACAGATGTCATGGGCGACGTCACCGAACTCCGGGTCGGCGGCAGTGCGTGCGCCGCCGCCGAACGTGGGCTGGGCTTCCAGAACCTGAACCGACAGGCCGGCGCGGGCACAGATGACGGCGGCGGCCAGACCATTGGGTCCACTGCCTACGACGGTGACGTCCATCCGTCGATAGTAGGGAGCGGCTCGCGCTACGCGGCCAGATCGGGGTGCACCCCCAATACCGGCTGCCGCACGCCGCCGTTGTCGAATTCGGGGCACCACGGCCGGTGGCCGCGCTCATCTGGCCAGACCAGCTGCAGTGCCCGCACACTGCGGCCGTAGAACGCGATTGCCACATTCATGTGCGCGTCCGGATGCTCCACCGCAACCACCGCGATCAGCTGACCGTCCGGTCCCTCGATCCATTCGCCGGGTACCGGCCGTCCGCCCCTCAGCAGATAACCGGCCACGCCGTTGAGTAACCGGGCCGTCCGCCGCGGCGGCAGACCTGTCACCAGTAGCTCGGGCAGGCCGTGTTCATGCAGGCCGACCGTGTACGCGTACGGCGCGCGGTCGCTCTCCACGTATTGCACCGCCCAACCGTGTCTGTCGACCGTGGCGCGAACGGCATCCAGCCACTCCTCGACGGTGCTGTCCGGGTGATCGCATTTCCAGCACATAGGTGTTCCCCTTCCCTCGGGTCGAATTGACCCCAGGGTCCGCCGGGGGTCCGACAAGAAGGGGGCCCCGCGTCGTCAGATTGAACTCAGGCAGGTGAGACCGGCAGCGTCTGCCTCAGTGCAATCTCGGGACGGGCGATGCCCGGCTTCGCCGCGCTGGCGACCATCGTTAGGCTGTCCGGGTGACTCTGCCCGTGGTTTTGATCGCTGACAAACTCGCCCAATCCACCGTCGCCGCCCTCGGCGACCAGGTCGAGGTTCGCTGGGTCGACGGCCCGGACCGGGAGAAGCTGCTGGCCGCGGTACCGGAAGCGGACGCGCTGCTGGTGCGCTCGGCCACCACCGTCGACGCCGAGGTCCTCGCGGCCGGCACCAAGCTCAAGATCGTGGCGCGCGCAGGGGTCGGCCTGGACAACGTCGACGTTGAGGCTGCCACCGCCCGCGGTGTGCTGGTGGTCAATGCGCCGACCTCGAACATCCACAGCGCCGCCGAGCACGCGATCGCGTTGATGCTTGCCGCCGCCCGCGAGATCCCCGCCGCCGACGCCTCGCTGCACGACAAGCAGTGGAAGCGCTCGTCGTTCTCCGGGACCGAGATCGACCTCCACACCGCCGGTGTGTTCGGCCTGGGGCGCATCGGACAGCTGGTCGCTCAGCGGCTGGCCGCGTCCGGCGCCCACATCGTCGCCTACGACCCGTACGTGTCGGCGGCCCGCGCCGCCCAGCTCGGCATCGAGTTGCTGACCCTCGATGAGCTGCTCGGCCGCGCCGACTTCATCTCGGTGCACCTGCCGAAGACGCCCGAGACCGCGGGTCTGATCGGCAAGGAAAACCTGGCCAAGACCAAGCCCGGGGTGATCATCGTCAACGCCGCTCGCGGCGGGCTGATCGACGAGGCCGCACTGGCCGAGGCCATCACCAGCGGCCATGTCCGGGCCGCCGGCCTGGATGTGTTCGCCACCGAACCGTGCACCGACTCGCCGCTGTTCGACCTGCCGCAGGTGGTGGTGACCCCGCACCTGGGCGCGTCGACCGCCGAAGCCCAGGACCGGGCCGGTACCGACGTCGCCAAGAGCGTGAAGCTGGCGCTGGCCGGGGAATTCGTTCCCGACGCGGTCAACGTCGGCGGTGGCGCGGTCAGCGAGGAAGTCGCGCCCTGGCTGGACCTGGTGCGCAAGCTCGGCCTGCTGGCGGGTGCGCTCGCCGACGGGCTGCCGGTGTCGCTGTCGGTGCAGGTGCGCGGCGAACTGGCCTCCGAAGACGTTGGAGTGCTGCGTTTGTCGGCGTTGCGCGGACTGTTCTCGGCGGTCATCGAAGACCCGGTGACGTTCGTCAACGCGCCGGCCCTGGCTGCCGAACGCGGCGTCGACGCCGAGATCGGCACCGCCACCGAAAGCCCCAACCACCGCAGCGTCGTTGAGCTCAAGGCGGTCGCCGCCGACGGCTCGACCGTCACCGTTGCCGGCACGCTGTCCGGCACCCAGCAGGTGGAGAAGATCGTCGAGATCAACGGTCGGCACTTCGACCTGCGGGCACAGGGCGTCAACCTGATCATCAACTACTCCGACCAGCCTGGCGCGCTCGGCAAGATCGGCACTCTGCTGGGGTCGGCGGGCATCAACATTCACGCCGCGCAGCTGTCCGAAGACGCCGAAGGCCCTGCGGCGACCGCCCTGCTGCGGGTCGACCGTCAGGTGCCCGCCGACGTGCAGTCGGCGATCACTGCTGCGGTCGGCGCCAACAAGATTGAAGAGGTAGACCTGACATGAGCCTCAAGCTTGCTGTCATTCCCGGCGACGGGATCGGCCCGGAGGTTATCGCCGAAGCCGTCAAGGTGCTCGACGCGGTGCTCCCGGGCACCGAGAAGACCGAATATGACCTGGGCGCCAAGCGCTATCACGCCACCGGCGAAGTCCTGCCGGACTCGGTGCTGGAAGAGATCCGCGGCCACGACGTGATCCTGCTCGGCGCGATCGGTGACCCGTCGGTGCCGTCGGGTGTGCTGGAGCGTGGCCTGCTGCTGCACGCCCGCTTCGCGCTGGACCACCACGTCAATCTGCGTCCCAGCCGGTTGTACCCCGGGGTGGCGAGCCCATTGAAGATCGGGCCCGATTCCGATATCGATTTCGTGGTGGTGCGCGAAGGTACTGAGGGTCCCTACACCGGCAACGGCGGGGCGCTGAGGGTCGGCACCCCCCACGAGGTCGCCACCGAGGTCAGCGTCAACACCGCGTTCGGGGTGGCCCGGGTGGTGCGGTTCGCCTTCGAGAAGGCTCGCGCCCGGCGTAAGCACTTGACCCTGGTGCACAAGAACAACGTGCTGACCTACGCGGGATCGTTGTGGACCCGCACGGTGGCCGAGATCGCCAAGGATTACCCGGACGTCGAGACGGCCTACACCCACGTCGACGCCGCCACGATCTACCTGGTCACCGACCCCGGCCGGTTCGACGTGATCGTCAGCGACAACCTGTTCGGCGACATCATCACCGACCTCGCGGGCGCGGTCTGCGGCGGGATCGGGCTGGCGGCCAGCGGCAACATCGACGCCACCGGTACCAACCCGTCGATGTTCGAGCCGGTGCACGGCAGCGCACCCGACATCGCCGGGCAGGGCATCGCCGATCCCACCGCCGCGGTGACGTCGGTGGCCATGTTGCTGGGCCACATCGGCGAGCATGACGCCGCGGCCCGGGTCGATGCTGCCGTCGAGCAGCACCTGGCCACCCGCGGTGGGCAGAAGCTGTCCCCGGTCGAGACCGGTGACCGGACCTTGACCCTGCTCTAAAGCGTGTCCCGGCAATAAACGTGGTGCGGCCCAACTCGGTTGGGCCGCACCACGTTTTTCAGAGATTGTCCAAGAACGGGATGTTGATTCCGAACTCGCTCAAAACCGACGCGAGCGTCTCGACCGACGTACCCAATTCGATGGCACCCACTTGGGTGACTCCGGCGACCAGCGTTCCGGCAGCCAGGCCCAGCCCCGTCAGCGGATCACTGAGGTTGTTCAGCAGGATGTTCGCCACCTGGGTCGGCACGGTGATCGCCAGGGTCGTGAGGCTGTCGGCGGCCGGCAGCAGCAGCGAATACAGCTGGGCGAACGCACCGGTGAGCGTGTTGATGAAGTCCATCGGCGAGGAGAACAGGTCGGTCGGCGCGGTGCCGGAATCGGAGATGCCGGTGAACAGCGATGACGGGTTCGACACCAGGTCGTTGATGTCTTGGGCGAACGCATTGAAGCCCTGCTCGGCGGCAGGACCGAGATTGTTGAGCGCCACCATCACCTGATCCCAGTTCGGGAAGATCCCGAACCCGGTGGGCACGTTGGCCGTTCCCGCGTCCCAGCCGTCATTGTTCGGGTTGTCGTAGCCGAGATTGACCAGCTGGGTCAGGACCGGATTGAGCAGGTCGACCAGCGGCTGGCCCACTACCGGCAGCAGCTGCAGCGGGGCCAACAGTGGCAGTTCGTCGTGGGGAATCATGTAGTAGCTGGTGACGCCGTCATAGCCCGCCGTCGTACCCACCTGGATTGCGTTGTTGACCTGGTCGGCGGTCAGCTCGGAGTACAGCGGGTGCACGAAAATCTCGCCCAGCTCGGCATTGAGGTCCGCCAAAATGTTCAGCGGGTATTTGGGGAAGTCGGCGAAGCCGTCGTACTCCAGCGAGTAGATCGCGGTCTCGTACGGGGTGTCCGGCGGGGTGTAACCGGCGAACGTCGTTTGAAACGCTGGGATCGTTAGATTGAACCGCTCGAAGACGCCACCGTCGGGATTCTGGACGTCACCGGTCAGCACGAACTTCACGGCGTCGGCGGCCACGCCCTCTTGCTGCAATTCGGCCATGACATTCCCGGCGATTTCCGTGCTCTGCGAATAGCCCGAGACTGCCACGGTGTTGCCGGCCGCCAGGTTCTGCATGATGTAGTCGTGCAGCATGACAGTGCCCTGCGCTACGGAGGTGTCGAGCGGCAGGCTTTTGACGCCGGAGAATATCGGCTGGGCTCCCTCCGGGGTGAATACCGGAACGCTTTGGGCGCCCGGTAGCAGACGCTGGATGTAGAGCTCGTCCATGTTCTGCACATAGCCGGGGGTCTGCTGCGGCAACGGCATGCCGCTGCCGCCGACGATCAAGCCCACCAGGTGATTGGGGGAGTCGACCACGTAGCCGCCGCCGGTCGACGTGAGTTGTACCGCCGAGAGTGCGGCGGCGGGCGAGGGCACTGCTACCGGGCCGACGGCGATGAGGCCGGCCCCCACCAGGGCGACACCGGCCGTCGCATAGGGACGAAGCGTTAGCGACACGAACATCTCCTTACAGCCAGGGCAGAAATGAAAGAATACCCATGAATAAGCTGATCGGATCGTGATTGAAACCCAATGATGCGGGAGCCGTTCCTGATCGCGCCGATCAGCTGAAACTGACGGGCAATCTCGCCGCGAGCTCCGCGATAGTGATGCCGAAGGTTTCGCGTGCCTGGAGCGTTCCCACGTTCGTGTCGATGTCGAAGATCGCGTATTCGGTATAGACCCTGCTGACGCAACGTAGACCGGTCAGCGGATAGCTGCATGACGAAACCAGTTTGGCAGCACCGTCTTTGGTGAACAGGTCCATCATCGCAAACACGCTCTTGGCTCCGATCGCCAAGTCCATTGCTCCGCCAACGGCGGGGATCGCGCCCGGCTCCCCGGTATGCCAGTTGGCCAGGTCGCCGTACTGACTGACCTGTAGCGCACCAAGCACGCACACGTCGAGGTGTCCGCCGCGCATCATGGCGAAGGAGTCGGCGTGGTGGAAGTAGCAGGCCCCGGGCAGCTCGGTGACCGGGACCTTGCCGGCATTGGTGAGGTCGAGATCGATGTCCGCGCCCTGTGCTGCGGGCCCCATACCGAGCATGCCGTTTTCGGTGTGCAGCACCACCGCGTCTTCGGGTGACAGGTGATCCGCGACCAGCGTGGGCTGCCCGATGCCGAGATTGACATAGGAACCCGCCGGGATGTCGCGGGCGATAATGGCGGCAAGTTCGTTGCGGGACAGCGGGCCGCGGCCACTGTGCTCGACTGCGCTGGCAGGCGTCTGCGTCACGGGCCAGTCTCCAGCATCCGATCGACGTAGATGCCCGGCGTGACAACCGCTTCGGGATCCAGCTGGCCGGTGCCGACGACACGGGACACCTCAGCGACCGTCAACGCTGCGGCGGCAGCCATCACCGGACCGAAGTTACGGGCCGTCTTGCGATACACCAGGTTTCCCGCGCGGTCTCCGACGTGAGCGCGGATCAGCGCGACATCCCCGTGAATCGGATACTCCAGTGCGTAGTCCCGGCCGTTGATGGTCCGAATCTCTTTGCCCTCGGTGAGCAGGGTGCCGACGCCGGTGGGGCAGTAGAACGCCCCGATACCGGCACCGGCGGCGCGGATGCGTTCGGCGAGATTGCCCTGCGGTACCAGTTCCAGCGCGATCTTGCCGGCGCGATAGAGGCCGTCGAACACATAGGAGTCCGCCTGGCGCGGAAAGGAACAGATCACCTTGCGGACGCGGCCGGCGGCCAGCAGAGCGGCCAATCCGGTATCAGCGTTGCCCGCATTGTTGCTGACGATGGTCAGATCCCCGGCGCCGTGGGCGATCAATGCGTCGATCAGCACGGTGGGCATACCGGCCATACCGAATCCGCCCACCAGAATCGTGGCACCGTCGCTCACCCCGGACAGCGCCTCGGCAGCGGTGTCGCAGATTACGGTGCGGCTCACCCGGCGCCCGCTGAGCTGTCGTGGTCGGCGAGCACCTGCGCGGCGATCCGGAACGCGGTATTGGCATCGGGTACGCCGCAATAGATGGCGGTCTGCAGCAACACCTCTTTGATCTCGTCGTTACTCAGGCCGTTGCCGCGTGCCGCGCGCAGATGCAGGGCAAGTTCCTCATGGTGTCCCCGAGCCACCAGCGCGGTCAGCGTGACGATCGAACGGCTGCGCCGGTCCAGGCCGTCACGGGTCCAGATGTTGCCCCACGCATACCGAGTGATCAGATCCTGAAAGTCGGCGGTGAACGCGGTGGTGCCCGCGATCGCGCGGTCGACGTGGGCGTCGCCGAGGACGTTGCGGCGCACCGACATGCCCGCGGCGTAAACCGCGTCCCGCGAAAAGAGTTGGTCGAGAATGAGATTGGCGGTGGCCGTGGGGGCCTCGACAGGTGCCAGGTGACCGACGCCGTCGAGCACCACCAGGCGGCCGTGTTGGACTCTGGAAGCGATGCGCTCCAGTGACTCTGGGGGAGTGGCGCCGTCATCGATGCCGGCGATGGCCAACACCGGCGCAGCGATCCGGCCGAGTTGTGCGCTGACATCGAAGTCGGCCAATGCCTCGCATGCTTGGGCATACGATTCGTCGTCGGTGGCGCGCAGCGCCTCCACCAATGCCGCGACCAGGTCCGGGGCTCGATCGACGAAACCGGGTGCGAACCAGCGCTGCACGGAGGCCTCGACGAGTGCCGCGGTGCCCGAGGTGCGCACGGTGGCGGCACGTGCGGCCCAATCCTGCGCCCGCCCGAAGGTGGCGCCGGTGCATTGCAGCGTCGCGCTGGGCACCCGTTCGGGGGCATCGAGCAGCAACTGCAGGCCGACCGCGCCACCGATGGAGTTACCGGCGTAGTGGAACGGTGCGTGCGGCGCGATCTCGTCTACTAAGGCCAGCACGCCGGCCGCCAGGTCCGGCATCCGGAAGGGAGCTGCCGGGCTGCGGCCGTGGCCGGGAAGGTCCCAGGCGACGACGCGCACCTGCTCGGCGAGTTGTTCAGCGGCGAGGCCCCACAGGGCGGTTGCCGAGGTGCCCAGCGATGGCCCGAGCAGCAGCAAGCCCGCGTCCGGCGGGCCGCCGAAGTCGGTGCCGACCAGCCGCGGCACGCTCATGTGGCCTCCCTGAGGTGGTGGTGCGCGCGTTGCAGCACGGCATCGATGAGAAGGCTTGCCGCCCCGGTGTAGTCGCCACGAGCGGTATGCCCGGTCAATTCGGTCATCGCCCGTTGCTCCCCGAGCAGGTCGCCCGCGGCGGCAAGATTGGCCGCGGCGCGGTCGGTGTCGATGATCAGCCCGGCGAGCAGGGCGGTTGTCTGCGCCGCGGCTGCGACGGCATGGCGGGACAGGGTCCGCAGGCCCGCCCATTCGGCGTGCCAACCGCCGTCGGAGCGCTCATCGATGCCGGCTGCTGAGGCGGCGTGCAAGCCGGCGGCCAGGGACGGCGCCACCAACCCGGTACGACGGATCAGCAGTGATAACACCGGATTGTTCTTGTGCGGCATCGTCGATGAACCGCCGCCGCGGCCCTCGGCCAATTCGCCGATCTCGGCCCTACTGCTCGCCGCCACGTCGTTGGCGATGTGCGACCAGGCATCGCAGCATGTCACCAGTGCGTCACCGGCGCGGGTGATGACGGACCGAGTGGTGTGCCACGGCGGGCTGTCAGTGAGGCCGAGGGCCGCGGCCAATCGCCCCGACAGGCTTATGGCATCGGTGGGTGAACCGGCCAACTCGGTGGCGGCGGCCATAGTTCCGGCGGCGCCGCCGGCCTGCACCGAAAGCTGCGGCAGTGCGGCGACACCGTCGGCGGCATCCAAAATTCCGGTCAGCCAGTGGGCGAACTTCATGCCGGCCGTGGTGGGCAACGCGGGCTGGGTCAACGTGCGGGCCAACATGGGGCTGTCACGGTGGGTCTGCGCCAGCGCGGCCACGGTGCGCACTTGTGCGTTGAGTTCGTTGCGAACTCGATCCAGTGCGTCGCGCAGGCAGAGCATCAGTGCGGTGTCGATGACGTCCTGGCTGGTCAGGCCGCGGTGCAGCCAGCGTGCCGGTTGGCTGCCGGTGCGTTCCCGCAGTAGGTCGAGCAGGCCGGGCACCGGGTTGCCGGTCGCCTCGGCAGCCACGGCCACCGCTTCCACATCAGCGGCCGAGACCACTGTGGTCAAGTCGGCACGCGCCGCCTGGGGCGCAATACCGGAGTCGACAAGCACACCGAGCCAAGCATTTTCGACCCGCAGCATCGCGACCAGATACGCCGCGTCGCTGAATATCGGCCCTGCCCGGTGATCCCCAGGCCATAACAAGTCGGTCATGGTTGCCCCCGATAGCGCAGGAATACCGTCTCGTCGGCGCCCTGCAGCCGGATGTCGAACCGAAAGCCATCCGCGTCGGGCACCGCGATGAGGGTATGACGACGGTCGGCCGCCACGGAGTTCAACAGTCGGTCGGTGTCGAGTTGATCGCCGGGAAAATAGGCGCGGGTGAACAACCGGTTCAGCAGGCCCCGCGCAAACACGGCAACAGTAATGAACGGTGTCGACCGGTGGAGCGCACCGGGTTTCACGGTGGTGAAGCTGTAGTGGCCGTCGGCATCGGTGGCGGCGCGTCCCCACCCGGTGAAGGTGTCACCGTCGCGGCGAAGCGAAATGGAGGTTGGCACGGCGCCGTCGGAATCGGCCTGCCAGATCTCCACCAGCGCGTCGGGAACGGGTGCCCCGGTGCCGTCGGTGACGGTGCCATGGAGCTCGATGGCGCCGGCGAAGCCAGCGGGCACCAGCTCGTTGCCGCGCTCGAACGGCAATGCGTAGCCGAAGAACGGGCCGATGGTCTGCCCGGGGGTGGCCGTCAGCTTAAGCATCGTGACCCTCGAAGGGCGTTGCGGCTGGGCCGGTGAGCACGATGTCCCACCGGTAGCCGGTGGCCCATTCGTGGCTGGTGGTGTCGTGGTCGTAGACCGCGACGAGCCGATCGCGTGCCTGCTGGTCGGTGATCGACTGATAGATCGGATCCAACGCGAACAGCGGGTCACCCGGAAAATACATCTGCGTGATCATCCGCTGCGTGAAATCACTGCCGAACAAGGAAAAATGGATATGCGCGGGGCGCCAGGCGTTGTGGTGGTTGCGCCAGGGGTACGGGCCAGGCTTGATCGTGGTGAACCGGTAGCAGCCGTCGTCGTCAGTGAGGCAACGCCCCGCTCCGGTGAAATTGGGGTCCAACGGTGCGGGATGCTGATCGCCCTGGTGGATGTAGCGCCCGCTGGCGTTGGCCTGCCAGATCTCGACGAGTTGCCGGCGCACCGGCCTACCGTTGCCGTCGACGATCCGCCCGGTCACCACCGTGCGCTCGCCGATCGGTACGCCGGCATGCTGGTTCGTCAGATCCGCGTCCTGGTGGGTGATGTCGCACTCGCCGAAACACGGTGCCTGGAGTTCGGCGCCCTCCGGGTCGGTGAGGTGGAGTGTGCTCTTGGGATGCCGAAGCACGCTGCTGCGGTACGGCGGATAGTCCAGCCTGGGTTGGCTTTCCGCGATGCCCGCACGCTCGTAATCGGCCTGGATTGCTGCGATTTCTGCGCTGATCTCCGCCTGACCCGTCATGGCCACCCCAGCCGGGCGAGCTCATGACGCCAGGCGGCATCCGCGGTGAACGAGGGCCCAAGGTCGGGCAGATCCGCCCAATCGGCCTCGTCGATCGGCTTGCACGTGCCGCCGGCGGCGCGGACCCGCAGTGACATCGAAGCCAAGTGGTCCAGGCTGATCGCTTGCAGGACAGCCTGGGCAGCCGTGGCAGCGGCGCTGGTGATTCCGTGGCCGCGACAGATCACCACCGGCTTGCCCGCCATGGCGGCGACCATCTCCTTGCCGAGTTCTGCGGTACGGATCAGCACGGACCGGGGGTACACCGGGACGCCCCGGCGCGCGAGCCATGCGCCCGGGATGTCGTAGGCCCCGTAGCTGGGTTCGAGCGTGATGCCCGCCAGGTCGGCGGCCACGACGGCCGCCGGATGCAGGTGGGCCACTGCCCGGTGTTCGGGATGGGCCAGCAGCGTTTCGACGTGAATCGGCAGCTCGTTGGGCACCCGATATCCGTCCAATTCGCCCGGCATGCCCGGTGTTCCGTCAAAGCGGATGAGTCGAATGTCGTCGGGACGAGTGAACGCGACGCCGTCGTCGAAGTCGCTGCGACACCGCACGAGTAGGTGTTGCTCGTCGACCCGGGCACTGATGTGTCCAAGAATTCCGTCCACCAAGCCCCTGGCGGCAGCGACGCGGCATGCTTGCGCAACCTCCAGCCGCAGCGGTGCCAGGTCGTCGGTGTTCACGGGTTAGTCCCGGTAGTCATGCCGAATCCACCGTCGGGATGGGTACTTCCGGCCGTGATGCCGCGCGACCGGTCCGATGCCAGGAAGACATAGCTCCAGGCGTGGTCCTGCGGGGTGAGTGCGACGTTGAGCGGGGTGCGTGCCGCGAGGTCGCGGGCCCGGTCGGGGGTGTCGTCCAGGCGGATATGGTCCAGCGACAAGTTCTGTAAGCCGCGCAGGTCGGTGTTCAGGGTTCCGCCGGGCGCAACGCCGTTGACCCGAATGTGCGGGGCGAGTTCGTAGGCGAGCGTGGTGACCAGGCCGCGCACCGCGAACTTCGACGCGACGTACAGCACGCCGCCGCGACCCGGATAGAACGACGACGCCGACTCGGTGAGGACGATGGACGACCCCTCCTGGGCTTGCAGCGCCGGGATGGCGGCCTTCACCGACTGCAGCTGACTCAGCACGTTCGTGCTGAACATCTCGTCGAAAGCCGGCGCCAGCTCTTCGGTCGAGATGTCGGTGATTCCCTTGTAGAAGTCGAAGATCCCGACGCAGTTGACCAGCGTGTCCAGTCCGCCGAATGCAGTAACGGCTGCGGCGACAGCGCGTTCGTTCGCCTCGGCAGTGGTGGCATCGCCCTGAGTCACCGGAACCGTCGGCAACTGACTTGCCAACGCAGCGCACTTCGCCGGGTCGCGTTCCAACACCGCGACCTGGGCGCCCTCTTCCAGATAGGCGTCTACGACCGCTCGGCCGATGCCCGAGCCGGCGCCGACGACCAGCGCCCGCTTACCGTCCAGCCAGCGCGTCACGGCAGGTCACTGTCGTCCGAGAGCAGCGGTTGATGCATGTTGCCGACCATCGCCGCCAGAGTGTAGGCGTTCTGCCAGGTCAATGCCTCAAGTTCGAGGGCATCGAGACTGATCCATTGCCCCGACTTCGGTGACGTGATCAGCAGCCGGGAACCGTTGCGGGTATTGACTCGGTGCAGCGTTACTTCGGTGAATTCGTTGGCGATGGTGATGGCGTCACCGACCGCATTGGCCAGGAGGTCGTCGAGTGCGCTCACAGGAAGACCGCCAGGTTCTGCATGCGCAGGACCGACTCATCGACATAGATGGTGCGGCGCGCCAACTTCCAATGGTGGTCGGTGCGCCGTAGCAGATCTTCACGGCCGCAGGAGATCAACGCAGCTTCGTTCACGTCGCCGCGGCTGCGGAAGAGCAGCTCAGCCGACTCGACGATCAGGTGCTGGTCATCGTCGCAGGCAAAGGTGCGGACATTGGTGATGTGATGGCGAAGTCGTGACGGCGGGTCTTCGGTCCAGGCGTGTTCGGTCTGGAAACGAGCGACACGTCTGTTCAGCGAGTACTTGTTCTCGTCGAAATGTGCCATGCCGGGGGAGGTGTCGAATCCCGCGCCCGAGGCGGTGGTCACCCGGACGGGCATGAAGTAATGGATGTCCTCGGTAAGGGTGTCGAGCCAGTCGGTGTACTGCTGTGCGTCGAGCAGATAGGCCTCGTCGACCAGGAACTGATGCGCCTGCAGGTGTCGGGGATCGTTGAACGGCAAGGGCTTACCGGTACGGACCTGCTTCGGCGCATGGTCGCCCAGAACAGCCAGATCCCAAGGGCCGCCGGTGTCTTTTGGTCGGGCGAACCCCGCCCGCTGACTTTTCTCGGCGGAGGTCATACCCGGGTCTCCTCGCAGGCAGCCTCGCGCGTCGATGTGCCGTTGGTCTGCACCAGGGGGGTGATTCCTTCGCGCTGCGTGCCCATTGTTGCGCTGGTGGCCGCCACTGGAGGCATTTCCAGGTGGTCGGCCCACATCCGAAGGATCGCCCGCTGATTGTTCTCGTTATAGCCGACTTGGGCGGTTCCCGGGCCATGGAATAGCTCCGGCGGCAACGCATTCACCACCGGGGTGTCGTCGGCGAGCAGGCCCATCCGTCCATTGAGCAACAGTTGACGGGCCATGGAGCCGGCGGCGGTGTTGGTCAGCGACACCCAGTTCTCCACGTCATCCTGTTCGAACATGCCCGTGGAGCCAAAGCACATCAGGTAGGCCTTGTAGGAGTCCTTCTTGAACTGCTCGGGAGCGGCCGCGTCGACCGCGAACCACGAGTACACCTCGGTCTCGTTCGCACTGATCGGCTGCCAGGTGCGAATCGATATGAACGGCAACACATCTTCGCTGTCCTGAATCTTCGGCCAGTTATGCACCAGGCTCATGTTGGGAAAGCACGATGCCGCCGAGATCATGAAGCCGTCGTCGGCGACCATGCGCTGGTGGTCGGCTGACCACACGTCCTTGATGCGTCCCACCATGTCGTCGGGGTAGCCGACATAGCGCATCCGTTCGGTAAAGGTGCCTGGCGGCAGCTTATAGGTCGTACCGCCACCGCAGGTCGCCCAGTAGGTTGCGCCGTCTTTGCGCTTCTGCGCCTTCGGTTCCCGAAACAGCCCGATATCGACGACAGAGGCGTGGGTATGCGGGGTGTGATACATGTCCCCGGCAAAATTCTCCACGCCGATCTTCCAGTTCGCTTTGATACGCCACCGTTGCGGGCCGCGCACCTCAAGGCCGTTGTGACTCTGCTTGGTGTAGAAGTCGAGATAGAACCTGAAATCGCCGAGAAATTCTTCGAGCGGGGGAGCTTGCGGGTCAAGGCTGATGAAGATCAGGCCGTTGTAGCTGGCGAGGCTCGGTGCGGGCAACAGGGTCTGGCCTCGCTTGGAGAAGCCGGCCTCGCCGCCATAGGCGTCTTGGTGGAAGGGCAGGCCGGTAATGCGCCCGTCATTGCGATACGACCAACCGTGGTAGGGGCAGCGGAAATTGGAGGCGTTGCCCAGCTCTGCGCGGCATAGCTGCATCCCGCGGTGCAGGCACATGTTGAACATGGCCCGCACGTCGCCCTTGGAGTCGCGGGCAATGATGAAGGAGTCGTCCAGGAGGCGTCGCACGACGTAGTCGCCGTCTTGGGGGATCTCCGACTCATGCGCCGCGAACATCCAGGCGCGACGGAAGAGCCGCTCCTTCTCGAGTTCGAAGATCTCGGCGTCGTTGTAGATGTGCGCTGGGATCATTCCCCGCCTGACCTCATCGAGGACATGCCGGTGATCACTCATCGATGCTGCTCCAGTCGTGAAGGCCCGCGTTATCTGTTATGCAGAGAAGAGCGCCGGGGCGTAGCGAAAACTTTGCCAGGATTACCGTTTAGAGGTCAACAACGCTGACTACTATCTCTGGTATGCAGAATTACGAGTCCCTCTGGCCGGCTGGTGACGGTAGTGACGCCGGGGCTCGGGATTCGGGTGTGCCGCAGTATCCGATCGGATCGGTGGATAGGGCGCTGAAGCTGCTCCTGTTGCTGGGCGAGCAGCCGCAGATTCGATTGACGGACGCGGCGAAGCACTTGGACGTCGCATCTTCGACAGCCCACCGCCTGTTGGCGATGCTGCAATATCGGGGCTTCGTCCGACAAGATCCGGCGTCCAAGGCGTATCACCCCGGGCCCGCGCTGATGAGCGTGGCGTTCTCGGTGTTCAACCGCATCGATATCGAAGGCGCGGCAAAGCCGGTCCTGCTCCGCCTCAGTGAACGCCTGAACGAGTCAGTGCACCTTGGAATGCTGGAGGGCTCAGGCGTTCGCTTCATCGCAGCCGCCGAGGGGCAGGCCGCCGTCCGGGTTGCCTCGCGGCTCGGCCGGACCATGCCCGCGCACTGCACCTCGACCGGCAAGGCGCTGCTGGCGCGCCTGTCGGACGCCGACATCGCCCGCCTGTATCCGACCGAAGAGCTGACGCGGGTGACTACACATTCGGTCGGCGCCAGGACGGAGCTGCAGCGCGAGCTCGGTCGGATACGGCAGCAGGGCTATGCGGTGAATCGGGAGGGGAGTGAGGAAGGCGTCGCCTCGGTCGCGGTGCCCATTCCCACCCGTGCGCCGGGGGTGCTGCTGGCGCTCAATGCTGCGGCGCCCGTTCACCGATTGAGCAGTGCGCAGTACCGCAAAGTGGCAGCTGTGCTGGTCGAGGCGGCCAAAGAGATAGGAGACCAGATCGGCTAGCAGCTACGAGGGGGCCAACAGCAACTGCGCCCGCCGTGCCAATAGGCGACGTACCGCATCGTCCATGTGTTCGTCGATCAGTCGGATCACCAGATCTTCGTTGCCGGACCCGATCGCCTTGCGCAGCAAGACATGTTCGGTGACCTGCTCGCGCAGGTCGGGATAGGCCTCTTCGAGTTCGCCGAGCAGGATTCGAGTTTCCGACAGCAGGGTCCGCATCGCCCGGTGCAGTCGGGGACTGCCGGCGCACTCGACCAGCACCTCATGGAACGCCTGGTCGGCGTCGGCCGCCGCAGTGCCGTCGCCTCGAGTGGCGGCCACCCGCAGGGCCTCCACCGGGCCACGCAGGCGTGCTACCGCGCCGCGGGGGTCGCCGCGCAGCACCTCGATCGCGGCGGCGCGTTCGATGGCCTTGCGGGCCTGATACACGTGGGGGACGTCGTCATCGGTGAGTTCGACGACGAAGATGCCCCGGTTGCGTTCGCTGCGCAGCAACCCTTCGGCCACCAGTCGTTGCATCGCCTCCCGTACCGGTCCGCGCGACACCGCGAACTGTGCGGCCAGACCCGCTTCGCCGAGTTGTTGACCCGGTGCCAGCCGGCCGCGGGTGATCGCCTCCCGGAGTCGTTCGGCGATCAGCTCGGCCGTCGAGGCCCGGCTCAGCGGCTCGAACCCGGCATCGTGTGAGATTGTCATCGCCCATCCTCGAACAATGCGCCCAGCCCGGTAGTCCGCCGGGTGATACCGGCGATGCGCAAACCTTCCCACACCGTCACCGCATTGGCGGTCAGTACCGGCTTGCCGAGTAGCTGCTCGAGTTCGTCGACCTGGGCGACGGTGTGCATGGCGGTGTCGGGGATCAACAGCGCCTCTGCCCGGGGAGAATCATTGCGCAGCGCCAACTCCCGAACCTGATTCGGCGTCAGCCGGCCCACCTGCGCGGCGGTGGGGATACCCGCATCGCCCATCGCTTCGACGGTGACACCGTGGGCGGCAACGAAGTTCACGAACAGCTCGGCGATGTCGCGCGGATAGCTGGCGGCTACCGCAACGCGGCGGCAGCCGAGCGCGGCCAACGCGTGCACGAACGCGAACGAGGTGCTCGAGGCGGGCACACCGGCGTCCGCTGCCAGCCGATCGACCTGCTCGGCGGCGCCGCTCGGCCCGAACACGAAGCTGCCCGATGTGCACGCCCAGACCACCGCCGCAGGCCGCTGCGGAGCCAGCAACGCCGCCCCGTGGGCGAGTTTGACTGTGCTGCCGAGATCCATCAACTCTGGTACGGCATGCAGGTCGGTGCCGTAGATGTGCACCACGGGCAGGCTCACGTCCAGCAGGCGAGCGGCGCGCGGGTAGTCGGACTCGGCGGCGTGGTCGGGATAGATGAACCCGACCGTCGGTGGCGCGGCGGTCATTGCGGGGCTCCGGTGAAGACGTCGCGGAGCCACCGGCCGGGGCCCATCATCGGCAGGTCCATCCGGCCCAGGCAGGCCCACATCGTCAGTTGGTTGGCGGTGAGGATCGGTTTACCCAGCATCTGCTCCAGCGGCGCGATGATGTCGTAGGTCCGCAGATTGGTGCAGCTGACGAAGATGGCCTGCGACTCCGGGCGATCGGCAGCCAGGATCCGCTCGGCCACGGTGCGGTAGTTGACCTTCCAGATGCCCCCTCCCAGTCCCAGATAGTCCGAGTGCAGCACCGACACCCCGAGCTGATTCAAGAACACCCGCAGCAAGTCGGTCAGCTCCTCGTCGTAGGGGGTCAGCACACTGATCCGCGAGATGTCCAGCGCGATAATCGCTTCAGCCAGTGCTCCCGACGTGGTGACCGCGGTCTTGGCGCCGGCGGCCTCGATCGCGGAGACCAAGGTCTTCTCGTACTCGACACCGTGGATGAAGCTGCCCGACGCGCACAGATAGGCAACCACCTCGGGTTCGACGTGCAGCACGTCGCGGGTCGCCGCCTGGAGATGGTGGGTGTCGGAGACCAGCTCGGCCATCGCCCGGCTGACCGGGACGGGTTCGTAGTGGGTGCGGGCCAGGTGCAGCGTCACCTCGGCGGGGATCCAGCGCCACAGTTCGCGTTCGATAGCCAGATCGAACGGGGCGATGATGCCGACACCGCGTTGATCGATCGGCCCGTCGAAGTCCGGCAATTCCGGAAACTGGGACAGATCCATGGGTTTCCCCATACCGACGTTCCACCCCCAGGCCAGCCCTGGATTGTTGACAATCATACGATCTGTTTTTACGGTGTCAATGTGGACGCGCGGCCGGTGGTGACCGTCCAGCACGGCGAGGCGGTTCCTGCCCAACTCGATTCGATCAGCGCGGACGCGGAGCTGCGCATGGTTCCGTCGTCGCGGCTGGGTGATGCGATCGACGGTGCCGACGTGCTGTTCTTGTACGATTTCTCTTCGCCCGCACTGGAATCGGTGTGGTCATCCGCCGATGCGCTGCGCTGGGTGCAGGTCGCCGCCATCGGGGTAGACGCCGTGTTGTTCGACGGGCTGATCGACAGCGATGTCGTCGTCACCAATTCGCGCGGCATCTTCGAGGAACCCATCGCGGAGTACGTGCTGGGACAGATCCTGGCCTTCGCCAAGGACTTCCGACGGTCCTGGGACGCTCAGCGTGGACATCGGTGGCAGCACTTCGACAGTGAGCCGATTGCCGGCGCATCGGTCACGATCATCGGGCCGGGGCCGGTCGGGCGGGCCATCGCCCGGCTGTTGCGCGCAGTCGGAATGTCGGTACGCGGCGTCGGTCGCGGCGCCCGCGAGGATCCCGACTTCGGCTCGATCACCACCGATGTGCTCGTCGCGGTGGCCGACGCCGACTATGTAGTGCTGGCGGCACCATTGACACCGCAGACCCGGGGCATGGTCAATGCCGGCGTGCTGGACGCGATGCGGCCGACGGCGCGACTGATCAACGTGGGGCGCGGCGAGTTGGTAGACACCGGCGCGTTGGTGGCGGCGCTGCAGGACGGTGTCATTGCCGGCGCGGCCCTCGATGTCGTCGACCCAGAACCGCTCCCGGCGGATCATCCGCTGTGGAGCGCACCCAACGTCAGCCTGACCCCGCACAACAGCGGTGACATCCGGGGTTGGCGGAATCTGTTGCAGCAGCAGTTCATCACCAACTTCAAGCGATATGTGACTGGGCAGCCACTGCACAACGTCGTCGACAAGCGGATGACCCGGTACGCATCCAGTGGAACCGGTTGAGGGGGCGCAGATGACCGAGCCGACTGAACTGACCGCCCTGCAACTGGTCGCCGCCTATACCTCCGGCGAGCTTTCACCGGTTGAAGCCACCGCCGCCGCGCTCGCGGCGATCAGCGAACGCGACGGCGAAGTCAACGCCTTCTGTCTGATCGACGAGGAGGCCGCGCTGTCGGAGGCTCGCAAGTCCGAGGTTCGTTGGAGCGGCAACTACACCAAGGGCCTGCTCGACGGGGTGCCGATCGCGATCAAAGACGTCTTTCAGACCGCCGGTTGGCCGACCCTGCGGGGATCGCTGCTCACCGACGCGGCGGGACCGTGGCCCGACGACAGTCCGGCGGTGGACAAGATCCGCAACGACGGCATGGTGCTCCTGGGCAAGACGACCACTCCGGAACTGGCGTGGAAGGGCGTCACCGACAGTCCGCGCACCGGCGTCACCCGCAACCCCGCCGACACCACTCGAACCGCCGGCGGCTCCTCGGGCGGGAGCGCCGCCCCGGTCGCCGCCGGGATGGCGCCCCTAGCCATCGGCACCGACGGTGGCGGAAGTATCCGGATTCCCGCGAGTTTCTGCGGGGTAGTCGGCTTCAAACCCACTCATGGGCGCGTCCCGATGTATCCGATCAGCCCCTTCGGACCGCTGGCACATGCCGGCCCGATCACCCGGACCGTTGAGGACGCCGCCGTGCTGATGGACATCATCGCGCTGCCGGACTTTCGCGACCCCACATCGTTGCCGGCGACATTGACGACCTACCGCGGCGAAGTCCGGCGCGACGTAGTCGGTCTCGACGTCGCGTATTCGCCCACTCTGGGCTATGTCGACGTCGACCCGCAGATCGAGTCCGCGGTGGCCGAGGCGGTTCAGGCTCTGGCAGACGCGGGATTGAACGTCGTGGCCGCCGATCCCGGCTTTGCCGATCCGATCGACGCGTTCGAGGTGCTGTGGGCAACTGGGGCGGCAGGCAGCTTGCGTGGCCGGGAACGTGACCGCGGGCTCGTTGACCCCGGGCTGGCGGACATGTGGGACCGGGGGACGGCAGTGTCGGGCGTCGACTATCTGGCCGCCCGCCAGGTCAGTGTGGATCTGGGTGTGGCCATGGGGCGCTTCCACGAACGGCACAACCTACTGATCACGCCGACCACACCGATTGCGGCCTTCGCCGCCGGCCACGACGTGCCGGTCGATTCCGATCTGCGGTGGTGGGCGCAGTGGACACCTTTCACGTACCCGTTCAACATGACTCAACAGCCGGCGCTGAGCATCCCGATCGGCGTCACGGCGGAGGGTCTGCCGATCGGTATGCAGATCATCGGTCCCCGGCACAGCGATGATCTGGTGTTGGCGGCGGGCTTGTTCGCCGAGCGGGTCTTGGCCTGACCGGTCCGTCACTGCATCGCTAGGCCCTGGTGAAGGCCAACTGTTCGCCGACCGCACCGGCCATCCATAAGTCGTTGCAGGCGGCGGCCATCTCGGTCAGGCCGTCCTCGATCGTGGCGAAGACATTGCCGGGCACCCATCCGACGTCGCCGTTGACCAAGAGATTGTTGCGGCCGTAGAAGATCGCCAAGTCGGTGGCGCCCACCGGTGAATTCGCTTGACCGTCCTTGTCATAACCGTAGGCGGGGTTGCCGATGTCAGCGGCGTCGAAGTCGAAGAAGCAGACGTCACCGGGGATCGGCGTGATCGTGGTGTTCTCCCGGCCCGGAGAGCCCAAGGGCGGCAACAGTGTGTAGACCTCGTTGCGGGCGTATTTGCCGTGATAGGCCTGGCCCGCGACGGGCAGCGCTTCCCAGACCACCGCGCAGGTCAGCGGTGCCTGTTCGTCGAGCAGTCGCGCCCGGCACGACACCCCACGTCCGGTCAGCGTGATGGACAGGAAACGTGCCACAGCAGTCCCTTCCCTCCCCGGCCGGGTCTACACCGGGTCGAAGACGCGGCTGGCGATGAATGTCGGTCGCGGAACGGCAGCGCCGAAAGGTTCCACCAGGGCGTTGTCCACGCTGTTGTAGACAATGAATACGTTCGAGCGCGCATAGGGCGTGATGTTGCTGCTCGAGCCGTGCATGCAGTTGGAGTCAAAGAACACCGCAGATCCGGCTGGGCCGGTGATCTGACGAATCCCGTGCTGGTCGGCCAACCAGGTCAGGCTCGCGTCGTCGGGCGTGCCGATCTCCTGCTGCTTGAGCGACGAGCGGTAGTGATCCGGCGGGGTCTGGCCCGGGCACGACACGAACCAACGGTGCGATCCGGGCATGATCATCAGCGATCCGTTGCTGTCCAGGTTCTCGGTGAGGGCCACCGAGACGCTGACCGCGCGCGGGGTGGGCATGCCGTCTTCGGCATGCCAGGTCTCAAAATCGGAGTGCCAGTAAAACTCTCGGCCGTTGAACCCCGGCTTGAAGTTGACCCGGCTCTGGTGCACATAGACATCGGAGCCCAGCAGTTGACGGGCCGGCCCCACCAGGCGCGGGTCGGCGACCAGTGCGGCGAACGCCGGGCTGATCCGGTGCACCTCGAAGATCGACCGGATCTGGCCGCTGTCGCGCTCGCAGATCGAGCGCTCGTCGGCGGCGAGCGCGGCGTCGGCACGCAGGCGGTCCAGTTCGTTGCGCAGGTCCGCTACGACGTCGGTGTCCACCAGGGTGTCGACGGCCAGAAACCCGTCGGCGTCGAACTGCGCGAGACGGGCCGGGCTTAACGGGCCGCCGTTGGCCCCTGTGGTCCAGACCACCGGGTCGTGCCGCGGCTCGATACCGATCGTGACGTTGTTGCGCGTGGGGTAGGGGTCGGTGCGGGCTTCGGTCAGGGGAGGGGTCACGATGCCGTCTCCTGTGGTTGTTCAGTGAGCAGGGGATACGCGCCGGTGTCGTCGTGCACCTCCTGCCCGGTGACCGGCGGGTCGAATACGCACACCATGCGCAGGTCGGTGTGGGCGACAACGCGGTGGTGCTCGTGACCGTCGAGCAGGTACAGCGTGCCGTCATGCAGCGGGTGCACCTCGCCGGTCTCGTCGTTGATCAGCTCACCTTCACCGCCGACGCAGTACACGGCCTCGACGTGGTTGGCGTACCACATCGCGGTCTCGGTACCGGCGTACAGGCACGTCTCGTGCATCGAGAACCGCTGCCCGTCGCGGGCCAGCAGCAACCGCTGGCTGTTCCAGGTCTTGGACTGGACGTCGCGGTCGGTGCCCTTGATCTCGGCGAGGGTACGGACGATCATCGGCTGACTCCTGAGGTGGTTGCGGTGAGTTCACGGGCGGCGACGGCTTCGATTGATTGGGCGGCGATCGTCAGGCCTTCGGCCAGGTCGTCATCGTCAATGACCAAGGGCGGCATCAGCTTTACCACTTCGCTTTCAGGCCCCGAGGTCTCCAGCAGCAGGCCGCGCTCGAATGCCTCGCGGCATACCGCCCCGGCCAGCTCCGGGCGTTCGAACGCCACACCGCGGATCAGGCCGCGGCCCCGGGTGCTGACGCCGGGGATCGGATCCACCACTTCGGTCAGCGCCTGTTCGATCAGTTCACCCTTGCGCAGTACCGACTTCTCCAAGCGGTTGTCGGTCCAGAAGTTCAGGGCTGCAGCGGCGGTCACGAACGACGGATTCTGGCCGCGGAATGTGCCGTTGTGCTCGCCCGGTTCCCATACGTCCAGCTCCGGCTTGAGCAGCGTCAGTGCCATCGGGAGCCCATACCCGCTGATCGACTTGGACAGGCAGACGATGTCGGGAACGATGCCGGCCGCCTCGAAGCTGAAGAACGGTCCGGTGCGCCCGCAGCCCATCTGGACGTCATCAACGATCAGTGGCAGGTTGTGGCGCTTACACAGGTCGGCCAGGCCGCGCAGCCATTCCAGGCGGGCCACGTTGATTCCGCCTTCGCCCTGGACGGTCTCGACGATCACGCCCGCCGGGTCGTTCAGCCCGCTGCCGCTGTCACCGAGCAGGCGCTCGAACCAGATGAAGTCGGGCACTACGCCGTCGAGGTAGTTGTCGTAGGGCATGGGCGTGGCGTGCACCAGCGGAATCCCGGCGCCGCCGCGCTTCATCGAGTTGCCGGTGACGCTCAGCGAGCCCAGCGTCATGCCGTGAAAAGCGTTGGTAAAGCTGATGATGCTCTCGCGGCCGGTGATCTTGCGCACCAGCTTCAGCGCCGACTCCACCGCGTTGGTCCCGGTGGGTCCGGGAAACTGCACCTTGTAGTTGAGCTCGCGAGGCTTGAGGATCACGTCGTTGAAGCGCTCCAGGAACTCGGCCTTGGCGACGGTGTTCATGTCGAGGCTGTGCACCACTCGATCCGAGCTCAGGTATTCCAGCAGCGGCGCCCGCAGGTCGGGGTGGTTGTGACCGTAGTTGAGTGCTCCGGCGCCGGCGAAAAAGTCCAGGTATTCCTTGCCGTTGACATCCCACATCCGGGAGCCGCTGGCACGGTCGAACATCACCGGCCAGGACCGGCAATAACTTCGTACTTCGGATTCCAAGGTTTCAAAAATCGTCATAGTTCCTCCGTCCGTCGGTCAAAAACAACGGAACGGAACGACAGGTCGACATCAAACTCGTGCCGCGGGTGATCTCGGCTCGACCCACCACCCCGCTCGTATGCCCCCGCCTAGATCAGTCGGGGCTCACGTTTGCGCGTTCGTAACCCTACCGAGACCATTTTGTGATCTCAACCTTGCCACGCCGTCACGGGCGACGCTGGTGTACCCGAAGCGGTCCGATGCGAAACAGTTCTTCTGCCAGATGAGATTCGGCGAACAAATCGGCTCCGAACAGCTCCGAACACTCCAGTGGCGCGTCCCATCGGCGGGCGAATGCGCCGAAGAGTCGTCGGCTGGCGTCGTTGTCCGGTGTGATCGAGGTCTCAAGATGTGTGACGCCCAGAGCGACCTGCGTGGTCGCGAGGTGATCGAGCATCCGGCCGGCCAGGCCGGCCCCACGGTGGGCGGCGTTGACCGCCACCTGCCAGATCATCAGGGTCTGTGGCTGTTGGGGGCGCCGATAGCCGGTTACGAAGCCGCCGAGTTTATGCGGCGGTCCGTCGACCTCGGCAACCACCGAGGTCGAGGCGAAATCGCGGCACCACAGCAGGTAGGCGTAGGGCGAATTGACGTCGAGAGTGGCGCTGTCGACGGCCATCTGCCACAGGGCCTGACCGTCCGACACAGTTGGTGTCCGAAGCCGGACATGAGCCGTATCCGTCATCGTTTCGACGGTACTTGCCGGCAGGCTCAGGGTTGCGTTGGCGGGTCGGGCGGCGGCCCGGGCGGCACGCGTAGGGTCCGCAGCGCCTCCAGGGCCGAGCGGCCTTCAGGCTCGGCGCTCACCGGTACCAAACGCCACGCGGCCAGGGGGAACAGTCCGCACAGCGCGAAGGCCAGTGGGTAACCGGCGGCGCCGATCAGCGCACCGAAGAGCGGGGGAGCGATCCCCGCGGTCAGCCGCTGGGTGGTGTTCTGGATGCCTAGCGCGCGACCGCTCCAATACGGGCCGGCGATCTCGGCGACTGCCGTCGAGGCCAATCCGTTGTCCAGCACGGTGATAACGGCCGCGATGACCATGGCCGTTTCGGCGAGAGGGGAGTGCAGATGGTCAGCGGCCCCCAAGGCCAGCATCGCCAGCGCCCCGGCGACGGCGAGACTGCGAATCGGCCGCAGCCGCGACCGCACGCGGTCGGACCACCGGCCGGCGGCCACCCGTCCGGCGGCTCCGAGCAACTGCGACACCGTCACCAGACCGCCCGCGGCGGCGAGGGACCAGTCGGTGTCCACGATCAGCCACACCAGCATGAAAGTGGCGAGCACACACTGCGGAACCATCAGCAGAGCCGAGGACAAGTGGATGCGCCACAGCACCTTTGAAGCACTGTAGGGGCTGGCGAGGTCGGCGCCGGAGGCCGCCGACCGTGGCCTGCGCGGCGGATCGACCACGCCGATGACACACGCGACCGCTGCCACGGCGCACAGCGTTGCCGGGAACATCAGCGCCCGCGCCAACCCGTGCTCGGCCAGTTCGGGAATCACCCCGGCCCCCAACGCGATGCCCAACGGCTGCGCGGTTTGGCGGATACCCATCACCAGTCCGCGCTGGTGGGGCGGGAACCAGCCCGTCACCAACCGCCCGCTGGCACTGTTGGCGCTGGCGGCGGCCATACCTCCGAGAAAGAGGAAGGCGCCGACCCCGACCAGCGACTGCATCGATGCAGCCGCGAACGCGGCCAGCGCGGTTAACGCGGAGCCAACGCTCAACACGATGCGCTCGCCGATGCGGTCCAGCAGCGCCCCCCAGGCGAACAGGGTCAGCACCATTCCAAAGCTGGGCATGGAGGCCAGCAGGCCGGCCATCGCGAGGTTGGTTTCCCTCTTGGTCTCCAGCATCGGGATGACGAAGGCGATGCCGTTGATGAAGACGAATGAACACAGCGTGGCTATCAGAGCGACGACCACGACCGACCAGCGAGCGGCTGTGCCGATCGGCTCGGTGGACATCCGACCATGCTTCCACAGGCCCGCTTACCAGGGACGTGAGCTGAGTCGATTGATGGCGACCCCCAGCGCCCGGCTTCGCCGCGCTCGCGATCGGCGTGTGCTGATATGGCGACCCGCTTCGCCCGGCTTCGCCGCGCTCGCGATCGCCATTAGGCTTGCTCGAATGCGCCTAGGCCGAATTGCCAGCCCGGACGGTGTCGCCTTCGTCAGTATTGAAGGAGACCCGGACCGGGCACACGAGATGACCGCCCGCGAGATCGCCGAGCACCCGTTCGGCACACCGGAGTTCACCGGCCGGTCCTGGCCGCTGGCCGACGTGCGCCTGCTGGCCCCGATCCTGGCCAGCAAGGTCGTCTGCATCGGGAAGAACTACGCGGCCCACATCGCCGAAATGGGCGGCGCCCCACCGGCCAACCCGACGATGTTCCTCAAACCCAACACCGCCATCATCGGGCCGAACGTGCCGATCCAGCTGCCCGCCAATGCTTCCCCGGTGCACTACGAAGGTGAACTGGCCGTGGTCATCTCGCGGCCGTGCAAGGACGTGCCGGCCGCGCGGGCCAAGGACAACATTTTGGGCTACACCATCGGCAATGACGTGTCGGCCCGTGACCAGCAGCAGTCCGACGGGCAATGGACCCGAGCTAAGGGCCATGACACCTTCTGCCCGATCGGACCGTGGATCGTCACCGACCTCGATCCAGCTGACCTGGCGATTCGCACCGAGGTCAATGGGGTGGTCAAGCAGGACAGCCGGACTTCGCTGATGATGCACGACGTCGGCGCGATCGTGGAGTGGATCTCTGCGGTGATGACCTTGCTGCCCGGCGACATCCTGCTGACCGGCACCCCCGAGGGTGTCGGCCCGATCGAGCACGGTGACACCGTGTCGGTCTCCGTCGAAGGCATCGGGACTTTGTCCAACCCCGTTATCCGCAAAGGAAACTCGTGACCACATCAGGTGTTCGCGTCCGGTTCTGCCCGTCACCGACCGGCACGCCGCACGTCGGGCTGATCCGCACCGCCCTGTTCAACTGGGCTTACGCCCGCCACACCGGCGGCACCATGGTCTTTCGGGTGGAGGACACTGACGCCGAACGCGACAGCGAGGAAAGCTACTTGGCGCTGCTGGATGCGCTGCGCTGGCTGCATCTGGACTGGGATGAGGGCCCCGAGGTGGGCGGCCCCTACGGCCCGTACCGGCAGTCCGAGCGCGCCCACATCCACCGTGACGTGGTGGCGCAGCTGCTGGCGGCCGGAGGGGCTTACGAGGCGTTCTCGACCCCGGAGGAGGTCGAGGCCCGCCACCTCGCCGCCGGCCGCAACCCCAAGCTGGGTTACGACAATTTCGACCGTGAGCTGACCGCGCAGCAGCGGGCCGGTTTTCTCGCCGAGGGCCGCAAGCCCGTCGTGCGGCTGCGGATGCCCGATACCGAGCTGGGCTGGGCGGACCTGGTGCGCGGGCAGACGTCCTTTCCCGCGGGCACCGTTCCCGATTTCGCGCTGACCCGCGCCAACGGGGATCCGCTGTACACGTTGGTCAACCCGGTCGACGACGCCATGATGAAGATCACCCACGTGCTGCGCGGCGAGGACCTGTTGCCGTCCACGCCGCGCCAGATCGCGCTCTACCAGGCGCTGATCCGCATCGGAGTCGCTGATCGCATCCCGGAATTCGGCCACCTGCCAACTGTTTTGGGCGAGGGCACCAAGAAACTGTCCAAGCGTGACCCGCAGTCGAACCTTTTCGCGCATCGGGACCGCGGCTTCATCCCCGAGGGGCTGTTGAACTATCTGGCACTGCTGGGCTGGTCTATCGCGGACGACCGCGATGTGTTCAGTCTCGATGAGATGGTTGCCGCGTTCGATGTGGTCAATGTCAACTCCAACCCGGCCCGGTTCGACCAGAAGAAGGCCGATGCGCTCAACGCCGAGCACATCCGGTTGCTCGACCTGGACGACTTCACCGCACGGTTGCGTAGTTTCCTCGACACCCACGGACATGACACCGGCCTGGACGACGCCGGTTTCGCGGTGGCCGCTGCACTGGTGCAGACCCGCATCGTGGTGCTCGGCGACGCGTGGCCGCTGCTGAAGTTCTTCAACGACGCTCACTACGAGCTGGATCCGCGGGCCGCCGCCAAGGAGCTGGGCCCCGACGCGGCTCCGGTGTTGGATGCGGCCATCGCTGCGCTGGAGGGCGTAGGGGAGTGGACCACCGCCACCATCGAGGCCGCGCTGAAGGCCGCGCTGCTGGACGATCTGGGGCTCAAACCGCGCAAGGCGTTCGGCCCGATCCGGGTCGGGGTCTCCGGAGGATTGGTCAGCCCACCGCTGTTCGAGTCGCTGGAACTGTTGGGCTCTAACCGCAGCTTGAACCGGCTGCGGAGCGCCCGAGAAGGTGTTGGGGAAGCGCGATGACAACTTCGCGCTAGAAGTTTGGTAGTCTGCTCGTCGGCCCAAGAACGGCTGGCCAGTAGTGCCTCACCGGCACTCTGACCAGCGGTAATGGCCGGCCAATGGGGTATGGTGTAATTGGCAACACAGCTGATTCTGGTTCAGCCATTCTAGGTTCGAGTCCTGGTACCCCAGCAAAAGCGGTCCGCTGCAAGCGATTAGGCGGGCCGTACGGGTTAAGCTATGCTGGCAACCCGGAAATGTTCTAGCCCCCGTCGTCTAGCGGCCTAGGACGCCGCCCTCTCACGGCGGTAGCGTGGGTTCGAATCCCATCGGGGCTACAAAGACCGTTGACCGGTCATTGACCGGCCGGTCCCGGGACCGCGGGTGCGGTGGACCCGCCGACCGGCATGTGCGGCAGGCCGAGCTTGCGGTGGTCCCACGAGCGGGCGCGGCGGGGGACGATGCGCACGCAGACCCGCTTGTTCATCATCTGCTCGACGAACGGCTTCATCTCCTCGGTGTAGGGGCCGGTGTAGCGTTCCCAGACGCTGACCCCCACGCGGTGCGAGACGTCGGGATCGTCGACGATCTCGGCCACGCCCTCGAAGGAGACCCCGCGCAGGGTGTCGTAGGTGTGGCCGTCCTCGATCAGGAAGCTGACCCGCGGATCCCGTCCAAGGTTGACCGCTTTCTGCGACTTGGCTTTGGTTTCCAGCCAGATCTCGCCGTCGACGACGGCGTACCACATGGCGGTCAGGTGCGGCTGGCCGTCGGAGCCGATGGTGGCCAGCGTGCCGGTGCGGCTCTTGACGACGAAGTCGGCGATCTCGTCCGAGGACATGACGATGCTCCCGCGCTGATTGGTTCCCATGGGTAGTCAGTCTGGCAGGCGTCACCGCGCGACCCGCTCCGAGTCTGCGCCGGTGGCGCCGGACCTGCGCTCACCGCGCGGCCCCGCGCGAGTGCGGCGCGCTGGGCGCAGGCTCGGCGGGTTAAAGAAGCAATTTGCTAAAGGATCGGTCCG